>JAFEGD010000223.1 GCA_018240245.1 Spirochaetota bacterium
GAGCGACGCGCCGCAATTTACCGGCGGCATTGTTAAAATCTCTTACAATATTTCTGTCGAAGGTTTACCCGGCTCGCGCTTGACGCATTATATCGACGCGGCGGCGGCGTCGCGTTGGGCGAAGCGTAACCGTTCTTCGGCCGCACCGCAAGCGGCGGCGTTCGATATGGATTTCGGCGCCCCGGCAGGCGGCGGTGGTGGTGGGGGCGGCGGTGTCGCTGTGAACCCGATCAACTTTCCGAGTCTACAGCAATCGACGAGCTCTGCGGGATTACCCCCGAACCTAGAACTTCTGCTCGATGTGCAGATGGCGCTCACCGTCGAACTCGGGCGCACGAAAAAATACGTCAAAGAAATTTTGTCGCTCGGCGAAGGTTCGATTATCGAACTCGATAAGCTCGCGGGCGAGCCGGTCGATCTACTCGTCAACGGCAAGCTCATCGCACGCGGCGAGGTTGTGGTCATCGACGAAAACTTCGGCGTGCGCGTGACCGACATCGTCGGCCCTGCTGAGAGAATGGCGAGAATGACCGGAGGATAGCCAACGGCTATCCGTAGGTTTCGCTGAAAATACACATCTTCGATAACCGAAAGCAGCGCAGCGCTTTAGCAGGCGTTTGTCTGCAAACGCCGAGGCTTTCGGTTATCTGTGTATTTTCAGAGAAAATAGAGGCTACGGAATTCCCGTCGCCGTGACTTGATTCGACGGCAGCGACAATACGCCTTTGCGCGAATGCGCGAGTAAGCGAAAATAATACGTCGTATCGACTTCAAACGGAAAAGTATTCGTAAAGCGCGTGATGACGTGCGTCACCGTCGTATTCGGGTCGTATTGTGTGCTGTTTTGTAAGAACGTCGGTACGCTACCGTTGATTGTGAGCGGCGTCATCTGTTGCGCTTCGCCGTCGCCGATGCTCATGCGTGAAATCACCAAGTTATAACCGTCGAACGTCAATTCTTGATTTTGTACTGCGTATTGTACTTCCATTTGTTGGCCGGGGAGCGCGGTCACTATGAGGCCGGTGGGGCGCGCTAATTGTGGTTCGCTTTGAAATGGTATATTCGTTCCGCAGCGCGCGACCAGTGCAATAAGTGGTATTAGAAAAGCTATTCGCCTTGACACGGTGCTTCACGGCCTGCCCACCGAGGCAGGCGGTCAACTTCTTTCATTAATTCAGTTACTTATGAAACCAAATAAAAAAAATAAATCCACGCTTGTTTTGGTCGACGGGCATGCGCTCGCATACCGCGCGCACTTCGCTTTTGCCGGGCAGAATTTGACCGACGAGCACGGCCATGCGACCGAAACGACATTCGGTTTTTATCGCATGCTCGCCAAACTCATCGTCGATCGTAAGCCGACGCATTTGGTGCTGTGCTTCGACCCGGGCCGCGAAGAAAACCCGCGCTACGAACTTTATAAAGAATACAAAGCGAACCGACCGCCGATGCCCGACGAGTTGAGGCGGCAGATCGACGATATCCAGACCATCGCCAGCGAACTCAACCTGCCGCCGCTCATTATCGAAGGCGCCGAGGCCGACGACACGATCGCGTCGCTTGTCGAACAGCACAAGGGAGATTTCGATAAGATCGAAATTCTCTCGGGCGACAAAGACCTCTACAACATGCTCTACAAGAATGTGGTGATGCTGCGTTCGAAGATGGGTGTCTCCGCGATGGAAGAAATTAGCGAAGTGTGGGTAAAAAATAAACTCGGCATTACGCGCGAGCAAGTGCCCGACTACATGGCGTTGGTGGGCGATACCGCCGACAATATTCCGGGCGTCAAAGGGGTCGGAGAAAAAACGGCGGCGAAACTCATCGCCGAATATAAGAGTCTCGACAAGATTTACAAAAATGTCGCGAAGATTAAGCCCGACGGTCTTAAAATAAAACTCGAAACGAGTAAAGATATGGCATACGTTTCACAAAAACTCGTGACTTTGCGCAAAGATATTGTGCTCGGGGTTGCTCCGCAAGAGCTGGTGCTTAAAATTTCTCCCGAGAGCGCGCAAATTTTTCGTATGCGCAAATTACCGGCCGTCGCG
This sequence comes from Spirochaetota bacterium, assembly GCA_018240245.1. Classification (GTDB taxonomy): domain Bacteria; phylum Spirochaetota; class Leptospiria; order Turneriellales; family Turneriellaceae; genus Turneriella. The sequence goes on from JAFEGD010000223.1 coordinate 2,052, forward strand.
AACGAATGGGAAAAAGTTCTCAAAGCGCAGGGCACAGAAACAGTCGCTCCCATTGCCGCGGCAGTCGAAGCAATTACTGCCCCTCAATTCTGCCGGCACACGCAGGTCGTCAAAACTGCGGCCGAACTCAAGGCGCTGGTATCGGCACTCGAAAAACTCGATGAAATCTGCGTCGATACTGAAACGACGGGACTCGCGATTCACGATTCGCAGCTTTTCGGCGTTTCGCTGGGGTGGCGGGCTTCGACTGCGCACAGCCGCCAAAATGAACAAGATTCGCCTAGCGCACTCGAAACGAACGCCTACCGCAGCGCATATATTCCGTTGCCGGGTAGCGACCCCGGCGCGAGTCTTAACGGCGACTATGCGGATGTCGAAAGCGCAGAAAAACTCTTACCGATTCTCAAAAAATTTCTCGAACAGAAGAAGCCCGCGAAAGTCGGGCAGAACATCAAATTCGATTTGCAGGTCTTTCGCGCGGCGGGTGTCGAAGTTCAAGGCTATAGCGACGACACAATGCTGATGTCGTATCTCTTGAACCCGAACGTGCGCCGTCACAATATGGATGACATGGCAGAAGACCATCTCGCGTATAAAACCGTCACGTTTGCCGAACTTGTCGGCAAGGGTAAAAGCGCGTTGCCCATCGGTGCGGTACCGCTCGAAAAGCTAACGCACTATGCCTGCGAAGACGCCGAGGTGACGCTCGCGCTTAAGAACGCAGTGTGGGCCAAAGTCGAAAGCGTAAATCTCGATAAGATCTACCGCGACATCGACGTGCCGCTCGCGCGGGTGTTAGCCAACCTCGAATATACCGGCGTTTGCATCGACGCACCTTACCTCGCGACGTTAGGCAAAGAATACAAGAAAAAAATTGCGCGCGCCGAAAAAAAAATCTACGAGCTTGCGGGTGAAGAGTTCAATATCGCGTCGCCCAAGCAACTACAGGTAATCCTCTTTGAAAAATTGAAAATCGAATCGGGAAGAAAAACCGAGAAAGGCGCGCTTTCGACCGACCAAAGCGTACTCGAAGAGCTGCGCGATGCGCACGAAATTATCGCGCATATTTTAGATTTTCGCTTTTATTCGAAACTCTTGAATACGTACGTCGAAGCATTGCCGCAACACGTCTCGAAAGCGACCGGCCGGGTACACACGTCGCTCTCGCAAGTCACGGCAGCGACCGGCCGCCTATCGAGTATCGATCCGAATTTGCAGAATATACCGATCAAAGGCGAAGAGGGCGCGGCGCTGCGCGCGGCGTTCGTCGCCTCGCAAGGGCGGCGGCTTTTAAGTCTCGACTATTCGCAGATCGAACTTAGAATTCTGGGGCATTACTCGGGCGACGAAAATTTGATCGCCGCGTACAAGAACGACGAAGACATTCACGACCGCGCGGCGTATATGCTCTTTCGCTCGCGCTTCGACGCGGCCAAAAATACTTTCGATGGCGTTAGCCGCGAAGTGGTGTTTGCCGTCGATACGGCGGAGCTCAAGCAGATGAAGGCGATCCCCGCATTTGCTGATTTTCGCTCGCAAGCCAAAGTGCTCAATTTTTCAATCGTATACGGCGTGACCGAATTTGGTCTTGCGCGCAATTTGTCGATCTCGCGTGCAGATGCGAAAGAACTCATGGCGAATTACTTTGCCGCGTTTCCCGGGATCAAAACGTATATGCGGCAGGCGATCGACGCGGCGCGCGAAAAAGGCTACGCCGAAAATTTGTTCGGGCGCAGACGCACGCTCGGCGATCTGAATAACAGCAACCGTTTCGTGCGTGAAGGCGCCGAGCGTTTGGCGATCAATACGCCGGTTCAATCGACGGCAGCCGATTTGATTAAGAAGGCGATGATCGAGATTGAGGAGAAAATCCACCGAGAAAAAATGGCCTCGCGCATGGTGTTGCAGATTCACGACGAGCTTTTATTCGACGTTGTGCCCGACGAAGAAAAGGCGTTAGAGGCATTTGCGCGCACCATCATGGAATCGGTCATAAAACTTAAGGTGCCGCTCAAAGTTTCGGGTGCATTCGGCCGCAACTGGAACGAATGTAAGACTTGACGGTGTGTTAAAATTGTAGGCATTGCGCTATGCCCGCAGCGTTTTTCGCTGGGGGTTGACGAGGGGTAGCGGCGTTTCTTAGAAACGCCGCTACCCCTTGAAAACTTTTTTGTCACCGCAGGTGGCGAAAAACGCTCGGGTGGTGGAATTGGTAGACACGTACGCTTGAGGTGCGTATGCTTTACGGCGTGGGGGTTCAAGTCCCCCCTCGAGTACATTCATAACCCTGACCCCCGCATCCTGCGGCGGCAGGCTCGGTAAACCATTGACATTGGGTAGGCACACATTGCCTGTACCTATGCCAATTAGCACGCGCATTGTTCAAGTTTGCCTGTTTCTGCTCGCCGCCATTGCGCTGCTAGGTGGCAGCTTACAGATGTATTTGGGCGAACCCTACACGACGCCGCGACTCGATAACGTGCACCGCTTCTTGGCGGGCGTATATTTTTCCATGGGGCCGATATGTATTTGGGCGGCATGGACGATTCGTAGCCAGACGACGCTCATTTACCTGCTCGCTTTCGGTGTCTTCATGGGGGCAATCGGGCGCTTGGTATCGATGTGCGTCGTTGGCTTGCCCGAACCGCATGGCTTGTGGCTCGGTTATGTGACGTCCGAGCTTGTTTTTCCAATTGTCATCGCGGTGGCGCACACGCTGAGCCGGCGAAAAACCTAAATCCTTGCCGCCCATGTCGATCGGTTCGAAAGAAGAAAACACAGGCCTCCTGCGTCAACACTGCGCACATTCGCGAAAATGGGCCGCTTGCGTTGCACGCAGACATCGATTTTGAAAAATCTTGCGAAATATCAGCAGGTATTGAGTTTTGCGAAATACCAGTGGGTATTGAGTTTTGCGAAATACTGGATTCGAACCAGTGACCTCTTCCATGTCAAGGAAGCGCTCTAACCAACTGAGCTAATTCCGCCTTCACCTCGGCCCAGCGCACATCGTGTGCTGGCCGAGTGGGGCACCTCGTGTGCCCTCAGGAATTAGCATCAAAGGCATCGGCTTGAGGCCGCTGCCAGTGCTAATTCTGCTTCAATTTGTACTTTTGTACTGTTGGCACGCCGCGCGTGCCGACAGTACAAAAGTTATTTTAGACACGCTGTCAAATAGAATAGAATTTACGGCACGTCTCAAAAAGCCTCTTTTCTTAACCCTAGCTATGGAATTCCACAGCCGACCACGCATGTTTCGCAGTTTTGCCGTCGGCTTTGGTATAGTTATGCTCACGGCACGTCTCTTTGCCGCCCCCGCCGAACCCGACGCGCGTGACGATAACGATTTCGACTTCATGAATCTTTTGAGTGAAAAGGGCCTGCACGATCTCAAAAACGAACGCTTTAACGCTTACGGGCAGATGACATACATGTCGAGCTGGAAAGGTGCGTTTCCCGCAAAATACACGAACTTGGGCGGCACCTCTAATTCGCTTTCGCCCGACGCCGAGCAAAGCTTCACGTTTACGGCGACGGCGTTTCTCGGCGTCAAAACGTGGCAGGGCGGCGAAATTTATTACGCGCCCGAAATTATCGCGATGCGCCCACTCTCGGGTCTCCTAGGCTTAGGGGGAGTTATCCAGAACTTTGAGCTGCAAAAGAACGGTAGCGAAACGCCGATTTATTACACCTCGCGCATTTTCTTTAAGCAGACGTTCAATTTTGGCGGCAAGAAAGTCGATGTGCCGTCCGACCCGATGCAGCTCGGCACGACCGTCGATAGCCGCCGCCTTGTTCTTCGCGTCGGCAATTTTAGCACACTCGATTTTTTCGACAAGAACAGTTTCTCGGGCGACCTACGCCGCCAATTTTTTAATATGGCATTTCTCACCTATGCGGCGTACGACTTTGCCGCCGACGCGCGCGGCTATACGTGGGGCGGCGTGGTCGAATATTTTCACGACGACTGGGCGTTTCGTTACGCGCGCACGTTACCGCCCGTGCATCCGAATCAACAGGCGCTCGTCGTCGACCCCTTGAACTATTACGGCGACCAGATTGAAATCGAACACAAGCATCGTCTCAGCGGACAATCCGGCGCGCTGCGTCTTTTGGCGTATCGCAACCGCGAGAGTTCGGGCCGCTTCGACGATGCGATGAGCACTTATACGAACGACCCGACGCAAAACGCGACGACGTGCCCCGGTTTTAGTTACCAGTCGAATAATAGCAATGCGCCCGATCTTTGTTGGGCGCGTAAAGCCAACACGAAAATAGGTGTGGGTCTCAACGTCGAGCAGCAATTTTTAGATCACTTCGGTTTTTTTGCGCGCGGCATGTACTCCGACGGGCTCACCGAAGTCTATTCGTACACCTCGGCCGACCGTTCGCTGGCAACAGGCGTTGTGGCGAACGGCAAACTCTGGCATCGCGCTTCCGATCTTTTCGGCGTGGGTTATGCATGGGGATGGATATCTCCCACGCATGTGGCTTACCTGAATATGGGGGGCGTCGACGGCTTTATCGGCGACGGCAAAATAAATTATGGCAGCGAGCAGGTGCTCGATATTTTTTATAGCCTATGCCTTTATAAAACAATTTGGCTCAGTGTCGACTACCAGCATATCGCGAACCCGGCGTTTAATCGCGACCGGGGTCCCGTCGATATTTTTGGCGTGCGCATGCATACGGAGTTTTAGATGGATTGGATATTTTTACTCATTGCGGGTGTTTTTGAGATTGGGTGGCCGCTCGGCTTCAAACTCGCCGAGACGACCGGGCAGCGCCTGCTATGGATTTCCATAGCTGTACTGTGTATGGCGCTCAGCGGCGGCTTTCTCTGGTATGCGCAGAAGACAATCCCCATCGGCACTGCATATGCCGCGTGGACCGGCATCGGCGCCGTTGGTACGCTACTCGTGGGAATTTTGATTTTTGGCGATTCGGCGAGCGTTGGGCGCATGCTATCGGCGCTAGCGATTGTTACGGGTGTTATTGGCTTAAAGATTGCGAAGTAGTTATATCGCGCGGCTCATACGGTATTCGGCAAGCGTGCGTTGGTAATACGCCGCCGTCGGCGCGCTCGGTGTCGTCGCTGCGGTGCCTTGGTCGATTTTTTCACGCGCGAGTTGCCGTTCGGCTTTGAGACACACGTCGCGAATCGCGCGCACCGATAGCCCCGCCATTTCTTGCGCAAGCTGTGCGCTTTTATCGATCGGTAAATGCTTCGCGTAGAACGCCAAGAGTTCGCGAATATCTTCGGCCGCAGGTTCGCTAAATTCGAGAATGCTGTCGAAGCGCGATACGAGCGCGCTATCTAAATCTTGCAGGCGGTTCGTGGCGCCGACGGTAATGATATTCGCTTGCGCTTCGATGCCGTCGATTTTTCGAAGCAACACCGAAAGCAAGCGCCGCGACGCTTCAAAAAGTTTTTCGTTACGCGAAGGGGCGAGCGCATCGATCTCGTCGAGAAATAATACCAGCGGCTCGCGGTAAGCCATCGCGATATCAAAAATCGCTCCGAGGCGCTTTGTCGATTCGCCGTAATACGCCGATAGAATATTTTCGAGCGGCACGTGTACGACGACAAGCCCCGCTTCTTTACCCACGTGGCGCGCCATCGTCGTTTTACCCGTCCCCGGCGGCCCGGTAAAGAGCACGGCGCGCGGGCGATTGACAGCAAATTCGCTGCGCGTCTCGCGTGCGATGCGGTCGTAGACCTCGGGGTTTTTGAGGGGGAGCACTAACGTCTCGCGCAACTTTTCGCGTAAGCGGGCAAAGATCGCAATGCCTGCGATGGCATCGGTCGGTCGATAAATATGGCAACCCATTTCGGCGAGTTCGGCGAGGGCGTCGGCGGCACGCAGCTTACCGAGCGCGCGCTTGAGTAACGACGCGACGAGCGAAAGTTCGGCGGGCACGAGCGCACCTTTCTTTGTGATTTCGAGCGTCTTTTCGCCGTAGAGTCCCGAGATGCGGATTTTTATTTTATCTAAGAGCCCTTCGCTTGAAAATAAATTCTCGTTCAACGCCTGTAACGAAAGAAACGATTTTTCGAAAGTATGCAACCGCCAATTTTCGAGGTGCCGTTTGGCAATAGCCATCGCGTCGATGAGCAGCGCGTCGGTGACTTCGGGAAGTTCGGCGCGCAAGTTGAAATCGCTGCGCTCGAAGCTGATCTGCACTTTTTGCGTATCGAAGCCGACTTCTTGCTGCACACGATCGACTTCGGCGCGAATTTCGCTCAGTTGCACGGTGGGAGTATTTTTCGCTGCGGCTTCGGCCATAGAGAGCGTATCGAAAATGCTATGTCGCGCGGCAAGCGGCATCGTACTTGACCGCGCAGCACGCACAAGCGAAATTGAATCATGGCAAGTATGAAACAATCGCTCAGAATATTATTAGCGGTTTGGTTTTCTCTACTTATTCTCGGCAATATTTTTGGCGACGCACCCGGCGAATTTGTTCTCAATAGTGAAAAAAATGGCGTCAAAGTTTTTACGCGCAAACTCGAGGGTTCTTCGATAAAAGAATTTAAGGGGGTGACAACAATCAAGACATCGCTTACGAGTCTCGTTGCGCTCTTGGATGATACAGAAGCATACCCGCAGTGGATGCATCGGGTTCGTGGTGCAAAGATCGTGGCAAAAGTAAATTCGCACGAGCGCATTTCGTGGACCTTTGTCCAAGCGCCGTGGCCCGTATCCGATCGCGACACCGTAACCCAATCGAGACTCGTGCAAGATTCAAAAACCAAGACGGTGACAATCTATCTGAAAGGTGTTCCCGACCAATACCCGAGACAAAGTGGTAAAGTGCGCGTACCGGCGCTCCGAGGTTACTGGCAATTTATTCCGCATAAGAGCGGTTTTATAACAGTGATTTACCAATTACTTTCCGATCCCGGCGGCTCAATACCCGATGCGATTGCCAATGCCACGGTAACGGATATTCCGTATCATACGCTCTTGAATATGCACCGCCTTGTTAAATTAGATAAGTATAAGGGAGCAAAAATTCCAGAAATCAAGGAATTGCAATAGCCGCTTGACTTGAGATCGGGAGACGGCAAGGTATAGCGGGCGCTTCCGCGAAGACTGCCATACAATTGATAAATTTCACGGAATTGTATATCCCAGCCGCAACATCCTCAGCGCGAATTCGCGCCGTGGCAACTTCTCCCGCCGCCAACGCCGCCGCGCGTGCCGTACCTTCGAGTAAGGGGCTTGCGGGCGTCAGCCACCGCACGCCGTCGAAAAAACAGACATTCGCAAAGAGTGCGTCGGTTATGTAGTCTTGCTTTACGAGAATCGGTTGCACACCCGACAGGACATTTACCAGCAACGCCTCTAATGCGCTGCGTTCAGCATATTTATAGCGGTAATCGAGCGCGTCGGCGTTTATCAAAGTAATACCTTCGATGGCGCGCTGTGTATATGGCTCGATCTCGACTTGTTGGATTTCTTTTTCATACGTGACTCTGATTTTATGAAGTCCGGTTTGAGGCATTAACTGGGTTGCCAGTTTTTCAGCGAGGTAAATCCTACTCAGTGCGCCAAAATGCGCCAACTGCGTCAAATCAAGCCGACGCTGGTGGAGCGATAGATTACGGAGCGCACCGTCTTTGAGGCAAATCGATTCGATGAAACGCACTCTCATTCGGCCTTGAAATCTCAAGGCACCGCGCAAAGCTCATTTTAGGGGGATATAGACCTTGCTCAAAATTTCTTTGTATTCGCGATCGGCGTCGCTGTAGACCGTAATGCCGGCGCCGCTACGAAATAAAATTGGCTTTTGCGAAAGGTCAAGATAGCGAATCAAGACCGCGCTATAAAAATTTTCACCGTCGAAAAGAAACGCAATGCCGGTAAAAAATCCGCGCGGTGATTTTTCATAGCGCTTAATCAATGACAACGTTTCGCGCTTCGGTGCGCCCGTCACCGAACCTGCCGGCAAAAGTTGCGGCAACCACGTGCCGATTGTGCTTCGCCAATTATCTGGCATGCGCCCAGTAATCAGCGAACTCGTTTGGTAAAGCACACGGCCGTCCGCTTGCGGAATTTCTGTGAGGTAGCGGTAATCTGCGAGGCGTACCCGTATTGCTACGCGGCTTAAATCGTTGCGCAATAGATCGACGACCGTCGCATGCTCGGCTTGTTCTTTCGCGTCGGAGAGTAACTCCGCTCTCGAAAAGCCCGTTCCCTTCATCGGGCGGGTCTCAATTGTGTTACCCGTGACGGTAACGAACGCTTCGGGAGAAAAGGCGAGAAAATGCCCGTCGAGCCAGACCGTGTACGGCGCGCGTGAAGCGGCGAAAAGTTCGGCTGGCGAGGAGTTCAGCTGTACTGTAGTTTGCGAACAAAAGTTGACTAAATAGGAGCGCCCCTTGGCAAGTTCTTGCTGAAGTTGCTGGATTCGGCGGACAATATCGGTGCGTTCGGGGGGAGTGAGAATTGCCAGTGGAGATGCGCCGCTATGGAAATCCATAGCGGCGGTTATGGACGGCTGCTGGCTATGGAATTCCATAGCTCTCTCGGCGGCCGTACCTTGGCTATGGAAAAACGGCGCTATAGCACCTCTTTCACATTGCACCGCATTATTATATCTTATACTCATCGCACCAAGCACTGTCTCTATTGCAATTGTGTAATAGTTATTACATTTCTCCACCCCCGCACTATGCTCTGCGGCAAGGAGATTGCCTTCAAAATCAATCACTCCTGCAAAGGGAATATGTGCGCTGCCCCATTCAGAAAGCTGTAAAAAACTATCGCCTTTACTTAATTTTTTTCTGGACACTTCTGATCGATGTTGTAAGATAACTGTGAGACGTAAAGAATCTGGTAGGAGGATTATAATGAAGAAAATCATGATTTCTCTTGCCGCAGTAGCTCTTGTAACGGTTGCATGCGGTGAGAAAAAAGAACAAGCCAATCTTGAATCGGCGAAATTTACCTATGTCAAAGGCGACGTATTGGTAAGTGGCAAGCCTGCTGCTCTCGGCCAAGCTGTGAGCAAAGACGCGACAATTGAGGTCAAAGCGAACTCAATGGCCGTTTTGCAGTTTGCAAGCGCTGCATCTATCACGTTAAAAGCTAACTCTGTATTGTCTATCGCAAACCTTTCAAAGAACGACAGCGGCAAACCCGTTATCGAACTTTCACAGAGCAGCGGTAGTTCATTCAGCAAAATCGCAAAAGGCCAGTCAGAGTTTTCGATCAAAACTCCAACCGCTGTTGCGGGTGTGCGCGGTACATCGTTTGAGTTGATTGTCGGCAACGGCAAAGCAACACAAATTAAACTGCTCGAAGGTAAAGTTGCGGTTGCAAAACCAACAGCTACAGCCGAAGAGTTGGCACAAGCTACAGTTGTTGAAGCAGGCCAAAAGGTCGAAGCGACAACAGCAGCAATCAGCAAGCCAGCAGAAATTTCAGAGGGTGAAAAATCAAGCCTTCAAGCTATGAACACCGTTGAAATTGCTCCGGCAAGCGGCAAAGTTGTCGTACCCGAGTCCGTTGAAAAGTACGCAACAGGCGTAGCTGCAACCGCTTCTCTCCAAGAGCAAGCAAAAGCAGACGCTGCACCAGTTGTAAAAAAATTGACTCTCGCCGATATTAAAGCCAAATATGGCCGTATCGCTAAGATTCAAACTAAAAACGGTAAAGAATACGTAGGTTACTTCAACCAGCAAGGTGCTGAAATGACTATCCAGACAGTGGATGGCCGTGTAAGCGTACCTGTCGCTAGCGTTCAGAAAGTAACTCCTATGAACTAACTATAGGTCTGCGGCCACGGGGTCGCAGCCGCTCAAGCCCACTCTCGAGTGGGCTTTTTTTGTAATAAAAGGCTTGCCGCTCGGTAAGCGGCGCCTTTAAGGACATAAGTCTATGTTTCGCTTTTTGTTGAGCGCTCTCTTGGGCGTGCTATTGGTTTACCCCGCGTTGGCGCTCGATGAGGCGATTGAAAAAGAAGCGAGTTTGAAGCTCAGCCAGGGCTTCAACGCCTATTATGCCGAAAAAACCGTCGCGGCGGCACGCGCGTTTGAAGAATACATAAAGCTGAAAGGCGATAGCGAAGTGCCGCTGCGCTACCTCGCGCGCATTGCGCTTTCGGGCGGCGATGTGCAAAGCGCGATCTTATATCTTGAGCGGGCGATTAAGGCCGATGCGCACGCGCAACCCTCGCTGCAGTTGCTTTCTGAAATTTATCTCAAGCAAAACAAATACGACGATGCGCTGCGCGTCATGGGACTTATTCTCAAAGACGACCCTATGAACGAACGCGCGCTGCAAGTCACGGCGTATATTTATCAGCAAAAGCAAGATTCGCGGCAGGCTGCGACGTACTATAAGCGTCTAATTATCGCGGTGCAAAAAGGTTCGGGCAGTCCCGATCTCGTGAGCCAAGCGCTGTACTTTTTGGGAAATTACTATTATCAAGAAGATAATTTTGCTAAGTCGCTCTCCTACTTTACGAAACTCTACGAACTCGAAAACGATAACATGCGCTATTTGCATATTGTCGGCGAATTGCAAAAAGTCACCGGGCAATTTGCGCAATCGGCGGCGACGCATGAAAAACTTATCGAGCGCCAGCCGGATTTCACGCAGGCCTATGAGTCGCTCGCAGAAACGTATTTTATACTCGGCGACAAACGGTCGCTCGACATGGCGGTCAAATACCGCAAGCTCAAAAAAGATAATAAACCGGGTATTTTAGATGGCATCGAACAATTTTTAGAAGGCAAAGAAGACGAAGCGTTGAAGGCGTTCGACGCGATTCTTACCGCAAACCAAAATCGACTGAGCGCGCGCATCGGTCGTTATCGTATTTATAGTCGCCGCAAACAAGATACCGACGCGCGCAACGAGGCTTTCGCGGCTGTGGTCATCGCGCAACGTTTGAGTGCGTATAGCCTTGCGCGCGAGTATGCGCATATTACGCTTGCGTATCTGAATGGGCAGGCGGCGGCTACCGATTTCAGAAAACGTTTTTTTGTCGCCAAAGCTGCGCTACCGTCGCCGGCGAACCTCGACGGGGAGAGCGAGCAACTCGCTATCGATTTCGTCGAGCTTTACACAACACATGCGGCGACGCTCGATAGTACGAACGAGCGGCGCGTGGCGATCACTTACCACGAGCTTGCCGCACAGGTGATTGAAAAACTACAACTCTGGTATGTGGCGATGCTCCAAAACCCTGCGATTTCGGGCGATGCGGCGAAACGCACGCGCGTCGAAAAACGCATCCGCGAAGCGAAGAACCAACTCTACCAAACCCGCGTCAATCAAGCGTGGACACAGGCGACGTTCAAAAACGCGCTCGCCGACGCCGACAGAACGGCAGAAACTGCAATCGCGATCGAAAAAGAATATGCAACTGCGTATTTCGTGAAGGGCATCATTCACAATAGTTTAGCAGAGAAGAATCCGGCGGATTATAAAACGGCGGCAGATTTTTTTCTGAAGGCAATCCGCATTACCGAGCTCAGGTCAAAGAAAAAAGTCGCACCGGCGAATTATTATTTTTACGCCGGAATGATGCTCGAAAAGCTGAACGATTTTACGAATGCAGAAATAAATCTGAAACGTGCGATCGAGCTCGACCCGTATAACCCGACCTACTTGAATTTCTTGGGTTATATTTATTCGTTGCGCAATATCAAGTTGCCCGATGCGAATTCCTTAGTGTTGCGCGCGCTCGAAGACGATCCCGAAAACGAGGCATATCTCGACACCTTCGGGTGGATTCAATTTAAGCTCGGCAACTATCGCGAGGCGTTGGAACAACTGACCGTTGCCGCATCGTTTTCACAGAAAAAATCGTTCGTCGACCCGGTGATTTATTTTCACCTCGCCGAAGTTCACTATGTGCTGAAAAATCGCATCACTGCGCTCGAATATTATATCAAGACACGCTCCGAATTTAAGAAGGCTTCAGAGCCGCTCGATGCGGCGTATATTAACGCACAGATTAAAAAATTAGAGTCTGAAACTAAACAAACAAAAAAAGCCGGCGGTCAAGAGACCAACGGCGCAAAAGAGGAGAAAAAATGAAATACAAGGATTTTGAAGAATTTAAGGCCGCATACAAGAAGCGCGCGCTTAGCCCCGAGTTTCGTAAGGCCGGGCTTGAAACGCTGCAACTCTTGCACGATGAAATTCTCGACAAGCCCATTAAAGAATGGCTCGATTTTGCCGCCGACGTATCGCCCAATCGCAACGGCGAAAGCGAGTGGCGCCATGCGATATCGGCGATCACCAAAGATATTCGTGCGAAAAGCCAGAGCATCATCGTCGCCAATGGGCGCACCGGACGCGATATTCTCGAGCAAAATTCGATCGATATGTGGAAAAAAGTCGCGCAGCACCCGATCGATATCCCCTCTGAAACGGTGCGCGAGATAATGAACCAAAAGGCGGTCAAAGAACTTTTCTTGAACGTCGTACACGACTCGATTACCGGCTTTACCAAAAGCATCAAGCTGCCGATCGTCGGCGATTTGAACAAAGTTGTCGACGATAAGATGATTAAGGGCTTTCTCACTCCGTTTATGGGGTCGATCGTCGGTATTGCGACCGACTTTGTGAACAACAAATCGAACCAGCCGATGATGAGCGAATTCGCCGGTCAGTTACTCGAAATAGCGCTCGACCAGAAGCCCGAAATCTTGAATGCACTCGTGACACCCGAAATCGAAGATAAAACGATTGCGGCAATTCATGCGACGGCCGCCGATAAGACATTTCGCAAACTCGCGCACGAGCACGTGCTCGACGTTATTAAGGCGATGAGAAAAGACGCGGGCGACAAGACGCTGCGCCAGTGGCTCAAAGAACGCGAACGTTCGATTCCGTTTAGCGCGCCGACCGATAAAGAACTCGAACATGTGCAAAAGCTTCTCGCCGAATCTGAGGCGTGCGCGCGGTTTATGTTCACCGAGCTCACGTTTCACAGCGCGTGAGACTTAGCGCGTTGCGAATGCTAACGGGCGTGGGGCAGGGGCATCGCATTTGGGCCATTCGTTATTTTTTGCTCTGCATATTGAGTGTTAGCGCTTTTCGCGCCACGTGCGGCGGTGAAATAAAAACCGAGTCGAAAAAAATCGATTCGGCGAATGCGCTGAGCGATAAAGAAATTGCCGATTTCAAAAGTGCTCTGGCGGTGCAATATCCTGCATATACAAAATTGAGCGTGGCGTTCACGCTCAAGGGTAAAGTCAGCAACGAAGAACTTTACTACGAAGGCGAACTCAGCGCGAACGCCACCGATCTGCGCATTCAACTCAAAGATGCGGTTTTTCTTTCGCCGCTTTTATCGCTTAATATCGGTAGCGAAAAAGTTACCATGCGCGATATTGCGCATAATAAGACGCAATCGGTCGCGCGCGCCGATTACCAATGGGTTGA
>JAFEGD010000224.1 GCA_018240245.1 Spirochaetota bacterium
ACTTTTAGGCACAGTGATAAACGAACTCACGATCGCCTGCCATAAAGAAGGCAAGTGGGGCGAGTTGGTGCAATTCGATCGCTTTGGTACGCGCGTCGACGAAATCCGTTATGCGGCCGAGCAGACCGAGCTCAGAAAAATTTTTTACGATCACGGCGTTGTGAATATCGATTGCCACGAATCGTGGCGGCATGAGTTTTCCGAACTCCACCGCATGGCGCTCGCGGTGTTGTCGAACATGAACGGCGAGGGCGGGGTTTCGTGTCCCTTGGCGATGACCGAGGGGCTTATCCACGCGCTGCGCGCAATCGGCAGCGACGAACAGAAAAATCGTTTTTTGCCGATGCTCACTGCGCCGACTTCGACGTCGCATTTCATGGCGGGGCAATACGTCACCGAGCGCGTCGGCGGCAGCAACGTCGGCGCGAACCGCACGATCGCGACGCCGCAAGACGACGGCACATGGCTTCTCAACGGCGAAAAATGGTATTGCTCGAACCCCGGCGACGTGTGGGTGACGACCGCAAAAGTGCAGGGTACGAATACCGTGGGGCTGTTTTTGGTCGGGCGCCTCAAGGCGGATGGTTCTCTGAACGGCTGCCGCTTGCTGCGTAAAAAAGATATTATCGGCTCGAAAGGTAAGCTCACTGTCGAGAGCGTCTACGAAAATTGCGAGGCGACGGCGCTCGGGCGTACCGCGCACGGGCTCGCGAATTTGATTCGCTATATTTTGCGCACCTCGCGCATTCACGTCATCAGCGGCGGCTTGGGGCATATCGGGCGCGGCATTCTCGAAGCCGATGCGTATGTGGCCGAGCGCGAGGCGTACGGCACAAAACTCGCCGAGTTCCCTTCGGTGAAACGCATTTTGGATGAAATGCGCATGTTGCAGAGCGCGCTCACGCTCGTCAGCTTTTATACTTTTTCGCTTTGCGAAAAAGACGAACCGCTCGCGCTCTGCCTCGTGCCGCTTCTTAAAGTAATTGTGACGCAGTACAGCGCAGTCGTCGTCAAAGAGGCGATTATTTTGCACGGCGGCAACGGCATCTTGGGCGATTTCAGCGTCTTGCCGCGCGTCTTAAACGACGCCATCATCAACGAAACCTGGGAAGGCGCGCATGCGCTCTTGGCCGAGCACGCACTCGCGGCGCTGAAACGCCCGAAGGTGATGGCAGCCGCTGAAAAATATTTTACAGCGGGTAAAGCGACACTTGCAGATAGCGATGCGGCGCTGTTCAGTGAAATTTGGTCAGAGCTCAAAGGCATGGTTATGAACGAGCACGACCGCGACGTGAACCGTATGTATATCTGCGAAAAATTGTGGCGGCTCTTTGCGCTCGTCGAAACCAAGCGTTGGGTCGCTCGCTATGGCGAAAACCATCGCAAACAACAATATGCGCTTTTAGAAAGCTTCACGCGCCAAAACGCGCGCATGCCTCTCAAAGTTTGAAATGCTTCTCCATAAATTTCGCTTAGCGCTTTTCGTTGCCGCCGTGCTCGCCGTGGTTTTTAATGCGCGCTGCACATACGACGCGAACCCGCCGAGCGCTGCGCAGCTCGATAACGCCAAACCGCTCGTCATGATCGACGCTTCGGGGTTCATCGCGGCGCGCGCGGTGCAAGTGCAATACACCGACCTCTTGGGTACCGTGACGTTGCAGAGCGCTGCCGAGAAGACCGACAGCAGTGGCCGATTTCTGTATCCTCTTTATTTGACGCATGGTACGCGCAGCTTTTCGCTTTCAATTATTGTGGACCAGAATGGCAACGGGAGTTTTCTCCCTGCGATCGGTAATCGTAGATACCAGTGGGCATCCGCCTTTACTTCGGATAGCGAAACGATACCACTCGTGCTGACGAATAGCGTTAATTTTAGCGCTTATTGATTTGCTTGAATCTGTGCAACGCTATCGAGTGCGATCTTCAGCGTCTTCAAATCGGCTTCGCCGGTGACGAGCGGCTTTTCTGTACCGACGATACAATTGTAGAAATGGACGTGTTCGCTTTTTAGCGGATTATCTTTGTGAACAAATACGCGCTCGACGACAGACTCTTGCGAGTACTTGATTTCGTCGGGTGCCGTCACGGTCACAGAATTACCCTGACGGTGGATTTCAATTTCTTGCGAGCCATAGTTGAGAATTAGAAAATTATTTTTCTGCGTAATTGTCAGTGCGCGTTCTTTATATTGCGATAAACGAGAGGCGGTGAGGGTTGCGATGCATCCGCCCTCGAATTGCAATTCGATGACTGCGATATCTTCATGCTTGCCCGTGATGCAGCTACCAAACGCCGCATGGCGCAACAGAGGTTTGCCGACGAGATTGACAACGATGTCGATATCGTGAATCAACAAATCGAGCACGACACCGACGTCGAGAATGCGCCCGGTAAAAGGGTGCAAGCGCCGCGTTTGAATGAGCAGCGGTTCGGTGACGATTTTGCCTAAGGTCATGACGGCGCCGTTAAAGCGCTCGACGTGGCCGACTTGCAGAATCAGATTTTTACTTTGTGCGATACGAATGAGTTCTTCGGCTTCGCCGACGTCGAGCGTGATCGGCTTTTCGACGAGTACATGCACGCCGTGTTCGAGCGCATATTTGGCGATCGCATAGTGCAAATGCGTCGGCACCGCAATTGCGATCGCATCGCATGCGCGGATTAACTCTTCGTAGGTGGGAAACGCGCGCGTCGCGAATTGTGCCGCTTTTTCTTGCGCGTGCTCGGGGCGTGCGTCGAAGATGCCAACCAGTTCATGCGTCGGCAGCGCCGAAACCACGTTGAGGTGATAGCTGCCCATATGGCCGACACCGACGATACCGAAGCGGATTTTTTTCGTATTTGTGTTTTGCATTTTTTCGAGTAACCTATACGCGATTAGCTACGAAATTTTCCAAAAATGCCGCTGCCTGAAGCTTGCATTTCGGCCTCGAGATCTTTGACGAGTTGCTTCGCTTTGCTTGAAAGCGATTTGGGAATCTCTATGCGTGCATGTGCGATTAAATCGCCGAAGCGGCCTTGGCCGCCCATGTACGGCAAACCTTTGCCGCGCACGCGAAAGAGCGTGTCGGGTTGTGTACCCGCAGGAATCTTTACTTTGACTTTGCTTTTGTCGAGAGTTTCCACCGTCACTTCGCCGCCCATAATTGCCGTCGTCACCGGCACATCGATATACATCGCGAGATCGACGCCGTCGCGTTCGAACGTCGGATGTTTTCGTATTTGTACGACGACATAGAGATCGCCCGCCGGGCCGCCGCGCGGGCCCGCTTCGCCTTCGCCCGAAATTTTGAGCCGCGTGCCGGTATCGATGCCCGCCGGAATTCGAATTGCAAGTTTGCGTTTCTTAGCGACCGTACCCGCACCGCCGCACGTCTTGCAGCGATTTTTGATGATTTTTCCAGCTCCACCGCAGGTATTGCAGGTCGAAGCCACGGAGAAAAAACCGGTCGAACGACGAATTTGTCCCGAACCGCCACAGATATGGCAGGTGTCGAGTTTACCATCGGCGCTACCCGAACCATTGCAGTCGCTGCAGCTTTCTTCGCGCGGAATCGTGATTTCTTCTTCTCTACCCGAAAAAACTTCGTCGAGCGTTATTTCAAGATTGTAACGTAAATCGCTGCCGCGCCGCGCCGATTGGCCGCCGCGGCTGCGCCCGAAACCCGAGCCAGAAAAAAGATTTTCAAAAATATCTTCGAAGCTCGTGCCCGAAAAAATATCTGAAAAATCGCTATAAGCCGCTTGGCCGAAACCTTGCGCTCCGGCGCCGCCTAAACCGGCATGCCCGTACTGGTCGTAAATCTTGCGCTTCTGTTCGTCGCGTAAAATTTCGTACGCTTCGGTTGCCTCTTTGAACTTTTGCTCGGCCTCGGCGTTGCCGGGATTTTTATCGGGATGATATTTCATCGCCAGCTTACGATAGGCCGTTTTAATATCGTTTAACGAAGCCGATTTTTGGACTTCGAGAATTTCGTAATAGTCGCGTTTTTCTGCCATCTTCTTATTCTAAAATATTGGGGTAGTCAAATGGGCCGCTGACACGGCCATTTGACAGTCCAATATTTTTCCTATTTTTTGTCGTCTTTTACTTCGGTGAACTCGGCATCGACGACTTTTTCGTCGCTCTTGCCGTGTTCGCTTTCTGCTTGCGGTGCGTCGCCCGGTGCCGCATTTCCCGGCGCTGCGAATGCCGCTTGGTGCTTCTGCACGACTTCGCCCAAGTTCTGCGCCGCAGCTTTCATCTTGTCTGCGTCGCGCGACATCAGCGCTTCTTTCGCTTTCGCTACCGCGCCTTCGACTTCGGCTTTCACCGTCGCGTCGAGAGACGGCGCATCGGTCACCATCTTTTCTGTCGTGTAGACGATGTGGTCGAGGTCGTTGTATGCCGACGCCGCTTCTTTCGCCTTTTTGTCGGCTTCGGCGTTAAGCTCTGCGTCTTTCACCATTTTTTGAATTTCGGCTTCGCTCAAAGAACCCGAGGATTCAATCTTGATTTTCTGTTCTTTGCTCGTTTTCAAATCTTTCGCCGAAACGTGTACGATACCATTCGCGTCGATATCGAAGGTGACTTCGATTTGCGGCGTGCCGCGCGGCGCAGGAGGGATCTCTGCAAGTTGAAAGCGACCTAATGTACGGTTATCTTTCGCGAGCTCGCGTTCGCCTTGCAGTACGTGAATATCGACGGCAGTTTGGCTATCCGCCGCAGTCGAGAATACCTCGGATTTTTTCGTCGGTATTGTCGTATTGCGTGCGATAATTTTTGTCATCACGCCGCCCAAAGTTTCGATACCTAACGACAACGGAGTCACGTCGAGCAAGAGCACGTCGGTGACTTCACCGGCGAGAACTCCCGCTTGAATCGCGGCGCCGACTGCGACCGCCTCGTCGGGGTTAACCGACTTGTCGGGTTCTTTGCCGAAAATTTCTTTAACCTTGTCGCGTACCGCAGGTATACGTGTCGAACCACCCACAAGAATTACCTTGTTGATATCGCTCACGCTATAGCCCGAGTCAGCGATACATTTTCTGCACGGCTCTGCCGAGCGCTCGACTAAGCTTTGCGTCAACTGATTGAACTTCGCGCGTGTCAGCGTCATGTTGAGGTGGCGCGGGCCCGAAGCGTCCATCGTAATAAACGGGATATTGAGATCTGCCGTCTCTTTGTTTGAAAGTTCGATTTTTGCTTTCTCTGCCGCTTCTTGCAAACGTTGCAACGCCATCTTGTCTTTACCGACGTCGATCGCCGTTTCTTTTTTAAACTCGGCGACGATCCAGTCGATAATCGCTTGGTCGAAGTCGTCGCCGCCCAAGTGTGTATCGCCGTTGGTCGCTTTAACTTCGAAAACGTTATCGGCGAGTTCAAGAATCGAAATGTCGAACGTACCGCCGCCTAAATCGTAGACGGCGATGACTTCGCCCGTCTTATCGCGGTCGAGACCGTACGCTAAAGCCGCTGCCGTGGGTTCGTTAATAATCCGCACGACATCGAGACCGGCAATGCGGCCCGCATCTTTCGTCGCTTGGCGTTGTTCATCGTTAAAGTACGCGGGTACCGTAACGACCGCTTTTTCTACCTTCGTGCCTAAGTACTCTTCTGCGGTTTGCTTCATCTTGGTGAGCACACGCGCCGAAATTTCTTCGGGACGATAGTCTTTTTCGCGGGTTTGAATCAGCACATCTTTGCCTGCGCCTTCTTTAACTTTGTACGCGACTTTACGCATCTCGTCAGACGCCTCGTTGAAGCGTCGGCCGATAAAACGTTTTACCGAACGCAGCGTATTTTCGGGGTTCGTGACCATTTGATTCTTCGCGACTTGGCCTACGAGTGTCTCGCCCTTATCGGTTAACGCTACGATCGAAGGGGTTGTGCGTGCGCCTTCGCTGTTGGCGATGACGACTGCTTCGCCGCCTTCCATGACCGACACGCAAGAGTTGGTCGTACCGAGATCGATTCCAATAATTTTTTCTTTTGCCATAATTTTCTCCTTTTTAGTTAAGTCATGCATTCTGCATGAGATCTATACCGATTGTACTCCTTCATTAGTTGCTTTGGGTTTTGCGACGATGACGCGGGCGGCTCTTATGAGTCGACCCTCGATGCGGTAGCCTTTTTGAAAGACTTGCGAAACCGTTTCTTTATCGACGTCGCCTTCTTGAGCCGTGAGCGCTTCCATAATCGAAGGGTCGAATTCTTGACCTAAAGGGTTAAACTCTTCGACACCCGCTTCGCTGAAAACGCGCGTAATTTGTTTTTGAATGAGTGCGACTCCGTCGACGATGGCCTTGATCGCGCTCTCGGCTTCAGCTTTGGGGCCATACGATGCAAAAAACTGATCGAACGCATCGAGCGCGGGCAAGAGATCGCCTAAAAGTCGCGCACTCGTCTGCGCCGCCTGTTGCGCTTTTTCGGTCATTGCGCGTTTACGAAAGTTCGAGAACTCGGCGCGTTCGCGTTGTAAGTCGCCCGTGAGCGAGACAATTTGATTTTTCAAGAGTTGCAACTCGTTTGCACCGTCCGCGGTGTTTTCTGGCGCCGCCTCTGCTTTTGCGTTGATCGAATCGATCTCTTCTTGCTCTGTCGCAAACTGCGGATTTAACTCTTCGTTATGCGTGTCTTTCGTTTCGCTCATTTTTTCCTCTTTTGTTGTTTATTATCGCCGCCGCTCCGGGTGAGTTCTTTGCGCGTGTTGGTTTCGATTTCATTCACTTTGAGTTCGGAGCCGTGTACTTCGATATTGCTCTTTTCGCTGAGTACGTTCGAAAGAATTTGCGAGCTGTAGTCGAGCGCCGGAATAATTTTTTCGTAAGGCATTCGATTCGCGCCGATGACGCCGAGTGCTCCGACGCTTTTTCCGCTAAGAGTATAACCTTTGCCTAAGATGGTAATCCCCGATAACATTTCACCGTCGACTTCGAGACCGACCTGGCTGCCGACTTGCGGCAGATTTTTCATGCGCTCGAAAATCGAAGCGATGTAATCTTTATTTTCGAGTTGCGTAATAATGCGCTCGGCCTTTTGCCGATTAGGCGTGAGTTCGTAAATCTTGCGATGCAGGTTGGTGTTACCTTCGATGTGCATCGTTTGGTCGGGGGGATTATAAATAATCGCCTGCGTTACCGCCGTGCCGATGTCGGAGAGCTCGCCCAATTCGGCGAGCGACGCGCTTAAAAAATCGAGGCCGCGTTCTTGCACGTCGCCGATTTCAAAACCTTTTAAGTTTTGGTTGAGATAACGGCTGATCTTGTAGAGGTCTTCTTGGCTGACAACACGTTCGAGTTTTATCTTTTTTTCGTAGATAGCTCCCGACGAACTAATCATAATCATGAGCACGAGACTTTCCATCACCGAGATGAGTTCGATGCGCTTGATGCTCGAGCCGACGCTGTTGGGGGCGAGTACGATGCCGGCAAAGTTCGAGGTTTGCGAGAGCATCTGCGCGGTAGTTTTTAAGAGCTGGTCTAATTGCAGCGCGGCGGAGCGATAGAGATCTTCAAGCTCGGCTTTCTGGTTGAGCGTGATCTCGAACAGATTGACGAGGTCGGCGAGATAGAGTTGAAACGCTCTGTCGGTGGGAATGCGCCCGGCCGAGGTGTGTGGCGAGCTCAAAAGACCCATCTGTTCGAGAACCGACATCTCTTTGCGTACGGTCGCAGGCGAAAATGCCATAGAAAATTTTTCGACAAGAATCTGCGAGCCGACGGGCTCGCCGCTCAAAACGTACTCTTTGACGAGTGCGCGTAAGATTTCTCCTTGTCGTTGCGTCATTGCTGCCTTTTCTTGTGATAGCACTCTCTGTCAATGAGTGCTAACTGAAGGTATTATATGCAATTTGACTCATCGTGGCAACAAAAAGTGGGGAGTAAGTGGGCGTGACTATGGTGACCAGGCGGGAACTCGCGCAAGCTATATTCAAAAGCGATTTCCCGCCTAGTCACAAAACGCGCCCGCACCCTTGCGCGCACTCACTCTTCTTGACGCGCGCACTCGACCGTGCGAGGTGGTGGCATTCCATGTGGTATCAAAGCGACATTTTTTGGGTCATTGTCAAAATAATTATTCTCTTCGGCGCGATGATTACGGGCGCAGCGTATTATACGCTGCTCGAGCGCAAGTGGGCGGGTTACATTCAAGATCGCTTCGGGCCGAACCGCGCCGGGCTGTGGGGTATCTTGCAACCCTTGGCCGACGGCATCAAGTTCATGACGAAACAAGAGACGATTCCTAAAAACGCCGACAAATGGCTTTTTATATTCGCGCCGGCCATCTCCATGACGGCCGCAATTTTGTTATGGGCGGCAATCCCTTTTACGCCGGTCTTTAAGCAGGTGCCAGAATTTGTGCGCAACGCAACCGGCCAGCAAGATTTTGTCTTTCAAGTGATGAACCCGTCAGGCGGGCTCATCTATATGACGGCGATCGCCTCGCTCTCGGTCTACGGCATCATGCTCGCGGGATGGTCTTCGAATAACAAATACGCGCTCTTAGGTGCGGTACGCTCGACTGCGCAAATGATTTCGTACGAACTCGCGCTCGCGCTCAGCCTTTCGGTCGTTATGATTCTTGCGGGCAGCCTCGACCTTGTGCAGATTATCAAAGCGCAAGAGCAGCGCTGGTTTATCGCCACCGTGCCGGGCGCGATTGCGTTTTCAATTTTTCTCGTGACGATGTTCGCCGAAACCAACCGCTTGCCGTTCGACTTGGCCGAAGCCGAAAGCGAGCTTGTCGTCGGCTTTCATACCGAATACGGGGCGTTTAAGTTTGCGTTATTTTTTATCGCCGAATACATGAATATGATTACGCTGTCGCTCTTGGCCGCGCTGCTCTTTTTCGGCGGTTATAATATTCCGGCGTTTATTCCCGATAGCGTGCGTGCCGCGTGGTATGCGCCGCTCATCGGTTCGGCGTTTTTCTTTTTCAAAGCGTTTCTATTCGTATTTCTGTTCGTGTGGGTACGTTGGTCGATACCGCGCTTTCGCTACGACCAACTCATGAACCTCGGCTGGAAACGCCTCGTGCCGCTCGCAATGGCCAATCTTTTCATCGCAGGGCTGTGGGTACACTTTACGTAAGCGATGGGTTAATGGAATAGTTACCAGTAACTGTCGATTTCGAAGGGAATGCAACTAAGTGAGCGCAGGTGCGGCCATGGGCCACCATTTTCTGCAAAAATTTGTATCTCTTGTAGAAAGCGTATCCCCTCCATAGTCAAATGTGCATCTGTGACTTTCCACCGGCTGTGTTTTTCCATAACTATAATCGGGAGATAAAGTTCGAGCGCAAGCCGAATAAACGCGGACATCGTTATCCCCAAATCTATCGCCGCCAAACGAATTAACTTCTCATCTTCGCCATAAAGACATACGACATGCCTATGCAGCCTCCCCGACCCCCGAGTACGACAGCACACCGTCGAATACGCCGTCGTCAACTTCGGCGTCCACGAAAGTGCCGTTTTACGCGCTAAACGCAGTACGCAGTAGCGCGTCATTGTTGAATACGTGCGGCTACGCATTGCCGCAAAAGTCTTTATGCTACGCCACACCCTGGCGTCGAGTCGTACCTCCAAAATGTTAGTTATCTGAATAGGGCTACCCTGCAAAAACTGCGGTTGTCTATGGCACTTCATCACTCCTCCTACTATAGAAATACCAGAAAACGGCTGATTTTTCTCATTCTCTCCAAAAAAAACCCAATTTCTGACTAAAAAAAAGAGTTGCAAACCGGTCTACGGGTGTGTCGTATAGGCATAGATGCGACTTCTTTCACTCGTCTCTACCTGCCTCTTTTTTATGTCCATAGGTTGCAACGGTTATCTTCAAAAATTTCTCGACGAAGATAAGCCGCTGGTTCTCACGTTGGTTTCCGACACCACGAGCACGGCGGCAGTGAATGTGCAGAACCGCACGCTCGCTTTCGCGGTGACGTTTTCTATCGACCGCGCGGGCCAATACCAAATCTTGCACGGCACATCGTGCAGCACCGGTAAAGCTCCCGCTGGGGTGACGCTCGCCGGGGGATTAACGGCGAATACACAACAACAAGTCAATGTGACGATTGCCCTCGACGACATTGCAGCGTATGGCAGCGCAATACTGATTTGCGCCGGCGATACCGCCAACTACCAAACAGCGTCGCAAGCAGTCGCATTCACCAAAAGCATCAACGAACAGACCGGGCGCGGCCTTAATTTTTCGAATAGCTTAAGCGCTAATTTTGTTTTCTTTCAAAACGACTGGGTGAGCGGCACCGCGAACCGGGGCGGCGCGGGCACGAATAACGGTGTCAATCAACCGCACCAGCACACACTCTTCGTCGACCCGAACGACGGCTACAAGATTAAATATTTCGTCGTCGATACGCTCAACCACCGCGTTCTTATCTTCAATACCATACCCGCAAATTCGAGCGCGGCGGCCGATGTCATTATCGGGCAGAGCGCCACGAACGCATTTACTGCTAACGCAGGCGGCACGACAAGCAATGCGGGGTTCAACACGCCATCTGCACTCGCAGTTTCTGCCACAGGACGGCTCTACGTTACCGACCGCCTGAATAACCGAGTCTTAGGCTATAACGCAATCCCCCAGTCGAACGGTGCGACCGCCGACTTTGTGATCGGCCAGCCAAATATGGCAGGCAACACGGCGAATAATGGCGGCCTCGCGGTGGCGCAGCAACTGAACGACCCCACGGGAATTTCTATCTACCAAGGGAAATTATATCTGATCGATCGCGGAGATAACCGCGTGCTCGTCTTTAATACGCTGCCGACGGGTAACTCCCCCACTGCCGACATGGCGATCGGGCAAGCGAATACAGCGTCGACAACCAGCGGCGTCGATTATTCGTCGACCAGCAATTATCTCACGACGCCATACGAGGTTTTATTCGATGCGGGCAAAATGTATCTCACCGACGGCGGCAACCACCGCGTGTTGGTTTTCAACGTTGTACCGAACGTCGCCGATGCGCGCCCCGATTTTGTCATTGGGCATAATGGCCCGTCGCCTGCTTCGGCAAACTGCGGCTACTCGCCACTCACAATATCGATCATAGGTATCAGCCCATGCCTCTCGAGTCCGCGCGGACTTGCGATACAGGGCAGCAAACTTGCCGTCGCCGATATGGGCAATAATCGCGTGGTATTCTTCGATCTGCCGATTACGGCTGTGTTTGCCACAGCACAGCAAGTCTTAGGCCAACCAGGCATGTATACTTACGCAGCCGCCACGTCGGCATCGGCACTCAGCGCGCCGCGATCGCTTGTTTTCGACAACGGCTATATTTGGAT
>JAFEGD010000225.1 GCA_018240245.1 Spirochaetota bacterium
CAAGAGCTACGTGAAAAAATTGCTCTCGCCGACGCAGTTATTATCGGTACACCTGAATATGTATTCAGTGTGCCTGCGATTCTAAAAAACGCGCTCGAATGGTGCGTCGCCTCGACAGTTTTTACCGATAAACCGACCGCTCTAATTGTAGCTGCAAGTGCGGGCGAAAAAACCTTCGAGCAGCTGAGTCTGATACTAAAAACGATTCAATGCCGCATTGAACCCGGTACAATGCTACACGTGAAAGGAGCACGAACCAAACTACAGGATAAAGAACTGAACGACCAACTCGATCGCGTATTTTATGCAACAATTGCGTTGCTGAACGGTAACGATACAACCGTAACTCAATAATACACTTAATATGAAAAATAGATTTTCGGCATGCTCGAAACTCTAATATTACCGCATGCCGAAAATTCATGCCTCTGCGATTGTCGAAAACCCCGCAAACCTCGCCGACGATGTCGTCGTCGGCCCGCAGGCGTACATCGGTCCCGATGTCAAGATTGGCGCGGGCTGCAAAATCGGCATTAAAGCGACACTGGTAAACCGCGTTACCCTCGGCAAAAATAATCAACTCTTTACCGGCGCGACCATCGGCGAGAACGGACAAGATCTTCACTTCGACAACCCCGAGGCTGAAATCGTGATCGGCGACAATAATATTTTTCGCGAACAGATTACAGTACACCAGCCATCCGTCAAAGGCAACAAAACCACAATCGGCAACAATTGCTATTTTATGGCCGACGCGCACGTCGCGCACGACTGCCATGTCGGCAACAATGTCGTTATGGTAAACAAAACCGGTATCGCGGGCCACGTCGAGGTCGGCGACGGCGTACTCATCGCGGGCATCGTCATGGCGCACCAGTTCGTGCGCGTCGGTGCTTACGCCGTAATCGGCGGCGTCAGCAAAGCGACGCGCGACATTCTACCGTACACAATGAATAACGGCAACCCCGCGTTAGCGTATGGCCTAAATGCGGTAGGATTAAAACGATCGGGAATGACTCCCGCCGAACGGTCGGCCATTAAACAGGCGTTTCAAATTTTTTATTTGAAAAATTTGTCTACCTCGAAAGCGATCGAAGCGATTACTCATGAACTCCTACCATCTCTACCCGCAGATTCGGCGGAGCATAAACGTATCGCCTACTTGGTCGAATGGTTTAAGCCCACGAAGCGCGGTTTTACATTCCATTCGTCGAAGCGTCACGAAGTCGAGTCTGAGGTCGAATGAAAAATTACGACGTCGTGGTGATCGGTAGCGGCCCTGCCGGCGAAGGCGCAGCAATGCAGAGCGCAAAGGCGGGCCAGCAAACCGCGATTATCGATATGAGCCCGCAGCTCGGCGGCGAATGTTTACAGCGCGGCACGATTCCCTCGAAGGCGCTCAGGCATTCGATACAGCGCTATCTCGAAGCGCGCTCGAACCCACTCGTCAAAGGCCACTTTGCCAACCGCGAGCTCGATTTTCCCGAAATGATGCGTGCGGCGCGCAAAGTCATCGACCGCGAGGCGGCACTCAAGCTCACCCACTACGAGCGCAATCGCGTCGACGTCTTTAACGGCCGCGCGCGGCTGACGAGCGCGCACGACATTGAAATCGCGACAACGGGCGATAACCCGCCGCCGCAGGGGACAATCGAGAAAATTTCGGCCGATGCGATTGTGATCGCAACGGGCTCGCGCCCTTATCGTCCGAGCGAAGTACCGTTCGACGATCGCATTGTCGACAGCGACAGCATTCTCGATTTAGCGTTCACGCCGCGCTCGCTCACAATTTATGGCGCCGGTGTTATCGGCTGCGAATATGCGTCGATCTTCAAAGGGCTTGGCATCAAGGTTACGCTAGTCAATCACCGCGCGAAACTCTTAGAATTTCTCGACGACGAAATTATCGACGCGCTGAGTTACCATCTGCGCGAACAGGGCGTCATCATCAAACACAGCGAAGAGTACGCAAAGATCGAGCGACAGGGCGACGATATTTTGCTCCATCTGAAATCGGGCAAACTCGTAAAATCGGATACGCTCTTGTGGGCGAATGGCCGTAGCGGCAACACCAAGAATTTATTTGGCTTCGAGTCGCCGATTCGCATCGACCACCGCGGCCAAATCGAAAAGAACGAAGATTTTCAAACCGCGCTGCCGCACATCTACGCAGTGGGCGACGTGTCGGGGCCGCCCGCACTCGCGAGCGCCGCGTTCAACCAAGGGCGCTTTGCCGCTCTGCACATCGAACATAAATCAGCCTCTGAAAATCTCGTGAAAAATATCCCCACGGGCATCTATACCAACCCCGAGATTAGCTCGCTCGGTAAGACCGAACGCGAACTCACCGAACTCAAGATTCCGTACGAAGTCGGTCAGGCGCATTTTCGTAATATCGCCCGCGCGCAAATCACCGGGCAAACCGCAGGGCTCTTGAAGATTCTCTTTCACCGCGAGACGCTTGAAATTCTCGGCATTCATTGCTTCGGCGATCAGGCGTCTGAAATTATTCACATCGGCCAGGCGATCATGGCGCAACCGGCACCGCACAACAGCGTCGGTTGGTTTGTCGAGGCGACGTTTAATTACCCGACGATGGCAGAAGCGTACCGTGTCGCCGCATTGAATGGCCTCAATCGACTTTAATACGTTGCGATATGAGAGCTGCTTCGCAGCCCCCATCCCGCAGCTATAGATTCTGTAGATACTGGCGGATGGTTTCGCGGTATGATGCAGTCTCTGCTGCCGTTGCCTCTTCTGAAAAAAACCGCATCGGCAACACACAATCGGAATGCGGCCTCGCTGCAAGTTCTGCTGCATTCAAAAATCCGTCATTGAGATCATAGCCGACATACCGTGTTAAATCCTCATCGCCGTGAGCGGCAAGACCCAAGACTTCGAGAAAGCGCCAGTATGCGCGGTTGAGCGCAACGTCGCTTGTAGCGTGCGTCGCCGCAATCGTTTGCAACGCTTCGGCGAGCCACAGAAAAAGTTCGCCGCTTTCGTTACCCGCTTTGATATAAGGGGTGAGACGAATGAGTTCGGCAACCGCAGTCAAGAGCGCATAATCTTGGCGATCGGCAAACGGCGAAAAAACGAGTTCGCTGCTACGCGGGATAACAAGGCCGTCACGCGCTTCGGTAAAAATAAAGCGATGCTGCGTGCCGGGTATAAAATGGTAGGGCGAGCGCTTTTTTGATTTACCTATGCCGGGTAACTTGAACGACTGTAGATTACCGGTCTCTAGTAGCGTATCTAAAAACAGCGACTCGTCGCCGCTCGTTCGGCGCGCTACAACGATGCCGCAGAGATTTTGCATCACGCGGTGGTTTCGCGACCGGTAAGGTCGATGACGACACTTTTTACTTGGCGGTGTTTGAAATTGAGCAGCGTAAAGCGCGCGTTGCCGTAAATAAAGCTTGCCTTTTCTTTGAGATCGCCAGCCAAGTTGTGCAAGACAAACCCAGCGAGCGAATGAAATTTCTCTTCGGGCAAATTGAGCGCGAGTTCGTCGTTGAGATCGGCAAGCGACATGCGCGCGCTGACGCGGTAGATTTTCGGTTCGAGTTGCGCAACTTGCTTGCTCTCGCTATCGTACTCGTCTTGAATATCGCCGACGATTTCTTCGAGAATATCTTCGAGCGAGATCATGCCGGTGACGTCGCCGTGCTCATTAACCGTCAGCGCCTGATGGTAACGATTCAGGCGCATCTCGCGCATGAGCGAAAGTATACTTTGCGACTCGGGAACAAACAACGCTTTGCGGAGATGGTTGCGCAAATCAAAATTTTTGCGCTGCGCGGGCTTCAAAATGGCGAGATCTTTGACAAAGAGCACTCCCACATAGTGGCGTAAGCCGTGGCGGTCTTCGTAGACGGGCAGTCGCGAATGGCCCGTCTTGCGAAACATATTTTCGATGTCTTTGAGCGTGGCATTGACAGGTAGGCTGTTCAAATCGATTTCGGCGGTTTTGATGTCGGCGGCGTGCTTCTCGTGCAGTTCAAGCACCTCTAAGACCATTTGCATCTGTTCGTTGCGCAGAATTATTTGGTTGTTCTTAAAAAATCGCGCGAGTTTTTCGCGTAAAGTTTTCTTTTTGCCGAAAATTCGCCGTAAAGAAGTAGTGAGCTTTCGTCGTCGTGCCATCAGCGGTGAGTGAGCGCTCCTGCGGAATCGATACCGCACGCGGCGAGAATTTTTTTCTCGGCGTTCTGCATTTTTTTCATAGCCGCCGCGCTCTTTTCGTGGTCGTAGCCGAGAATGTGCAACACCCCATGCACTGCCAAAATCGAAAATTCGTCGACAAGCGGTAAACGGTACTTGCGGGCTTGTTGCTTTGCGACCATATATGCAATATAAACTTCACCCGCCGCTTCGTGCGAAAAAAACGGTAACCCCGACTCTGCATAATTGAACGAGAGCACATCGGTAGTACTGTTTTTATGCCGCCACTCGCGATTCAATTTCTGTATCGCCGCATTCGAAACGAGGTGTACTATCAATTGCCGTTTTGCCGCAGGTTTTAGCTCCCCCACCCGAATATTTTTCTTATTCGCGCCAATATTGTTGTTAATCGCGCGCTCGATACGGGGCAGGCGCTTCTGAAAATCACCGACTGCAACTTGTAGATGAGAAGGAAATTTGGCCGCGGCCAAAACAAGTGTAATCAATTCTTAAACTGTTCCCGTGCTTCTTCGAGCGAACCGACGATCGCAAAACGGCCGCTGAGATCGGTCATATCGAAAAGCTCTTTCACAAATTGTGTCGGCCGCGTGAGAAACATTTTACCGTGATTTTGCTCGACGGTACGCGCGATGGTGAGCAGCAATGCAATGCCGGTGCTGTTGATATATTCGAGGGCTGAAATATCGAGAATGCAATTGTAGACGCCGTTTTCGAAAATCGCCTTCACTTTCGAGTTGAGATCGAAGATATTATCTGAAGTTATTTTGCCGCTGAAAATAAGAAAATTGACCTGTTTGCCATACAGTTTTTCGGTTTCAGTGCGTAATTCGAGGAGATTTTTCAAACTCACTGAAGCAATCTTGCCACGCGCCTCATGGAAGCAAGCTTTTTGTAGGTTTGTGGACGGTTGCGGGCGCGCGATTTATTAGGGGGCATCGCAAAGCGGAAAGCAGGCGTCTTCGCCGCTTTAGCAGCAACTTTGCGGCGCAAAGTTGCGAGGCTTTCGGCTTTGCGATGCTTAAAATAACAAGCTATTTTTAGAGATATCCCCCCTAACAAATCGCGCGCCCACGGTTGCGGGCGCGCCGCCCCCTATTAGAGTTTACGCGCCCGGCGGCTTGGCCACGCTGCAACGCTTGCCCCACAAACGCTATAAACTACCCAAAGGTTATCCCGGTCGGTATCCGCCGCCGCCACATATCGATCTTGTCGAACGCGGCAAGGCGATTTTAGAGCTCAAAGCCCCCGACCCCGAACGCGAAGAAGTCGGCTGGAGAAAAAAACTCGGCTTTATTCTCGGCTCGCGCCTCATGCGCCGTTACATCGAGTTTGCCTACTTCACGTCGAAAATGCTCGCGTTCGAGGTGCATCCCAAAACCGAGGCGCTGCTTGCCGACCCCCAGGGCCAATTCATCATCGCAATTTGGCACAATCGTCTCATGTACACAATTTGCAGTCTGCCCGATCACGTCGCGGGGCGCGGCCACGATATTCTCGCGATTATTTCGCAGTCGTCCGACGGCGAGCTCATCGCGCGCGTCACACGTTTATGGGGAGCGTACACGGCGCGCGGGTCGTCGTCGCGCGGTGGTACGGCGGCGCTAAAAAAAATTCTCAAATATACCAAGCTGCATTTTCACCCGCTCATCACGCCCGACGGGCCGCGCGGGCCGGTGTATGTCGTCAAAGAGGGCTTGCCCGCGATGGCGCGGCTCACCAATCTACCGATTGTGCCGATGTGCTACGACGTCGAAAAAAAATGGGTCGCACGTTCGTGGGATCGCTTTATTATCCCCAAGCCTTTTAGCCGAGCGGTACTCTGTTATGGCGAACCGATTTACCTCGATAAGAATATGCCGATCGACGCTGCGTGCCAACACCTGCAGAGCATTATGATGGCTCAGGTCGAATCCACCGAAACGTTGCTGCAGCAGAAGCTGAGAGAAATCCAAAAATGAAATATATTGCGCTCTTACGCGGCATCAACGTCAGCGGACAAAAGCGCGTGCCGATGGTCGAACTCGCCGCGCTCTTTAAGG
This sequence comes from Spirochaetota bacterium, assembly GCA_018240245.1. GTDB lineage: Bacteria > Spirochaetota > Leptospiria > Turneriellales > Turneriellaceae > Turneriella. The sequence goes on from JAFEGD010000225.1 coordinate 6,225, forward strand.
CGCTAAAATTTAACGATGTCGCGACTTATATCCAGAGCGGCAACGTCGTATTCTCGGCGCCTACGACATCCGAAGCAAAGTTGGTGACAACGATTGAAGCGGCGCTCGCTAAAAAATTCGGGTTCACCGTCGATGTCGTACTACGCACAGAAAAAGAGTGGGCGAACATTAGTAAATCCCACCGTTATCTCGATAAAAACAATTCAAACGATGCGAAGATTTACATCACTTTCTTGCGCGCTGCGGTCGAAAAAAATCTTGCAACCGAACTTGAAAAATATTGCACGAAGGGCGAACAGTATGCACTCGACGGGCGCGAAGTTTATTTATGCTATCCAGAAAGTTACGGCACGACAAAATTATCGAATCAAATTATCGAAAAAAAATTCGGTACCGTTGCGACAACACGCAATTGGCGCACGACACTCGCTTTGCGCGACATGCTTCGATAACGCTATCGTAAGTTTAACAAAAACGTTCTAAACTACCAAGACCTTACCGCTAATCGCATCGGGCTTTGTCAATTCTAACCGCGCACCGCGCTCAAGCGTCTGCAATACGAGCCGCTGCAACTGCACCGCGTCGGGTTTGTCGATGAAGCTTTTATCTGACACGTTAAAGCTGATCGCGATTTCGTCTTTGGTGTGATCGATGCGCGTCACAAAACCGCACGCAATGTGAATCGCCATTTTGGGCGAGCGCAGCGTCACTTGTACGGCGTCGCGTAGATCAAGAATGCGATAACGACTCTCGTGCATTTTGAGGCCGATGCCGTTGAGACTTAAATTCACAAATTTGGCGGTGAGATTCGATTCGCCGGGGCGACCGAGCAGCTTCACAAAAACCCTAAACTCGCCCAGTTCTTTCGGTATCACGCGGATATAGTGCCGCATCGGCCGCTCGTGTTCGTGAAAGAGAGTCGGCACATGCGAGTGCAAAAAACGAAAGAACTGCAGTTCGCTCGTCAGGTCGCGCTGCAAGAATGAGACATCGGTCTCGTGAAAAATTTGTTCGACTTTTTGCGACAGTGTGCGCGTAACCACAATACTGTTGTGGCTCGCGAAAGTATTGATATATTGAGCCAACTTGCGTGCGGCGGCAATTTGTAACTCTTCGCTGTGCGCACGCAACGCGGGGGCGTAATGATCGAACGAATAGACGAAAGCTGTCGTCTTACCGTTCAGCTTTGGAAAAGCCTCGATTTCTTGCCCGCTCGCCGTGTGCAAATAAAGGTCGTGCAAGAGCAGATTAAATCGCTGCGCTTCGGTGAGATGGTATGGTACGCCATACCAACAGAGAATCTTCGGCGCCACCTGCACGAGGTCGTTCTGCAGTGCCATAAAGCCCCCTATGGCAGCCGAAAGATCGGTTAATTTTATAGACCGGCTGCCTATATTGAAACTCCCCCTCGGCTGTTGCGAATGCCAAAAAAAATTCGTCTAACTGCAAAAATAACGAACTCTTGTTCGTTTTCATAAAAATACAAAATACGCATCTCTATCCGCAATGAGCGCTCCGCAAGTTACACAGACATCGTCTGTGAATACGCCAAACGTTGTGGGAGTTATTGCCGCATGATGCCGGGCATCGAAACGTAGCCGGGCAATTGCTCGATATTTTTCAGCCAGTTACGGATATTAACAAAGCGCGAAGGATCGACCTTGCCTTCGGGCGCAAGCGCAACATACGGATACATTGCAATGTCGGCGATCGTCGGTGCGGGCGTGACCAGATACTCGCGCGAAGTTAAATGAAGCTCGAGAATTTTTAATAGCGCGTCGGCGTTAGCCTGCGCTTCTGGTACGTTAATGGCTCGGCCCATTTTATGGTGCGCGCGCAGCGCTGCTAGACCACGCATCACGTCGTTTGTGGCGGTCGACAGCCACGCAGAAATCTGCGCTGCGGTAACCGCCTCACTCGGATACCACGACTCATTGCCATATTGGCGCGCGAGATAGACAAGAATCGCTTGGCTATCTCTGATTATCACGTCGCCGTCTTTCAAAACGGGCACCTGTCCAAAGGGGTTGAGTTCAAGAAAGCTCGCGGATTTTTGTTCGCGCGCGGCGCCGTCTATGACCCGACTCTGGTAATCGATGCCGAGCATGCCCAACATCAGGCGAACTTTATGGCAATTGCCAGACAGCGCAAATTCGTATAGCTCGATCATATTTAACGAAAACTCGAATCGTCGGACAAGAGTCAGTGGCCGAAACGCGATGTAAACAGTTTGAAACAGAAGAAGCGCGTTTAACGGTTGACATTTCAATTCTGCAGAATTGCCTGCATTATGCCCGATACCGTCGCAGAAACGAAACCGCGCTATCATGGCCTGCGTGTTTCGCGCGAGGAATATCTCGATCTTGAAGAAGACGGTTTTCGCTACGATGTCGTCGATGGAGTAATGGTTATGGCCCCTAGTCCCAGTTTTCAACATGGCAACCTTGCTGGCAGTATTACCGGAATGCTCTATGCCTATTTTCAGCAACAGCCGCTTGGAGTATTCGCCAGCGAAACAGACGTTTTCCTACCCGACGACGGCGATGTCGTGCGACCCGATATTTCGATGATTCTAAATGAAAATTTGCACATCGTGAAAACGCACATACATGGTGCGCCCGACATGGTTTTCGAAATTTTATCTCCCTCGACGCGCCACCGCGATTTGGGCGACAAAGCTGAGCGCTATTTAAAAGGGGGAGTTAAAGAGTATTGGATTATAGATCCCGCAGACGAGACTCTGCACCTGTGGATAAATCAGGGGGACGTCTGGAAGAAAAAACAAGGCAACGTGCTTGAATCAGGGCTGTTACCCGGATTTCAAATCGAAACCGGTCGACTTTGGAAATAAGGTGAAGCACACAGATAAATTACGTAACTTAGAAAACGCATTAGCAGCATCTAGTTTAATCACCATCACAGATGCGCAAGGGATCATTATTCATGCCAATGAGAAGTTTTGTGAGACCTCTAGGTACACTCAAAATGAACTACTTGGCCAAGAACATCGCATTATTAATTCGGGTTACCACAGCAAAGAGTTCATGCACACGCTGTGGCAAACGATTAGTCGCGGCGATATCTGGCGCGGTGAAATGTGCAACCAAGCCAAAAATGGAGATTTCTTTTGGGTTGATACGACGATTGTGCCCTTTCTTGACTCGCTTGGCAAACCATATCAATATTATGCAATTCGCCACGACATCACAGAACGCAAGAATGTAGAAGAAAAAAATCGCCTAATTGTCGGCGCTCTCAGCGATTTAGTTTTTATTATCGATCGTCGCGGCACTATTCTCGATTTTCATGCGGCCAACGTAAACCGTTTAGCGTTTCAACCCGAAGAATTCTTGGGTAAAACGCCCGAAGCAATTTTTTCTCCCGAATTAGCCGAGCAAATGATGCAATTGATTCGTCGTACAGTTGAGAACCAGCGTACAGAAATATTGGAGTATTCGCTCTCGGGAAAGTATTACGAAGCGCACTCAACTCCACTAGAAAAAAATCGCCTGATTGTCATCGTGCGCGACGTGACTCAAGCTTATCTTATGAACGAACGCCTGCGCGAACAAGCAGAATTGCTCGACCACGCACGCGATGCCATTCATGTTCGGTCGTTAGACCATCGTATTCTTTACTGGAACGACAGTTCTACGCGCCTCTATGGGTATAGCGCCGAAGAAGCGGTAGGTCAGGCGACGCGCACACTACTATATGCAGATTCGACAATTTTTGATCGCGCCTTCGCAGAACTACTCGAAAAAGGCGAATTTATCGGCGATATTGAACAGATTAGAAAAGACCGGCGTAAAATTTTGGTTCAGGCGCATTGGACGCTAGTGACTTCGCAGGACAAGAAAAGTCGTTCTGTGCTCTGCGTCAATTCGGATATTACCGAAAAACGCCAGCTTGAAGAACAGCTGCTACGCGCTCAGCGCCTTGAAAGTATTGGCGCACTTGCGGGCGGCATAGCACACGATCTGAATAATATTTTGACGCCAATTCTCTTGGCAATGGAAGTTTTTCAGATGGGCACTTTGACAACCGAACAACAAGAATTAGTCAAGACGATCAAAATGAGCGCTCGGCGTGGCTCGGATATAATCAAACAAGTGCTATCGTTCGCTCGCGGTGTAGAGAGCCACGCGGTACCAATTGATGTTAGAAATCTACTTTCTGATATTGAAAGAATCGTCAGAGAAACGTTTCCAAAAAAAATTCGCATTCGAGTGAATGTGCCGCACGACGTTTGGCAGATTCGCGGCGATGAAACGCTGTTACATCAAGTGCTCATGAATCTTGTCGTCAACGCGCGCGACGCGATGCCCGACGGCGGTCAACTGCTCATCGAAGCCGAGAACCAGCCCCTCGACGCGCAGTACGTCGGTATGCTCCCCGACATTTCACCGGGCAATTTTGTAATCTTGCGTGTCGAAGACTCGGGGATCGGTATGGCGCCGTCGGTTATTGAAAAAATTTTTGAACCGTTTTTCACGACAAAGGGTGTCACAGAGGGTACTGGTCTCGGTCTTTCGACGTCGATAAGAATAGTTAAAGCTCACGGCGGTATAATACGAATTTACAGCGAACCGAAAAAGGGGTCGCGATTTGACGTTTATCTACCGTCGTGGAAATCAGAGGAAAAAAATGCCATCGACCAAATATTGATGACCGCCCCGCGCGGAAACGGCGAAAATATTCTCGTTATCGACGACGAGGCTTCAATCAGAAACGTCACACAGCAAACGCTCGAAGCCTATGGGTACCGTGTCGTCACCGCACCCGACGGCGCCGAGGCGGTAGCACTCTATGCGGCGCAGCAAGATACTATTCACCTAATCTTGACCGACATGATGATGCCGGTTCTCGATGGCTTGGCGACGATTCAAGTAATCCGAAAAATGAATGCAACTATACCAATTATTGCAGTAAGTGGTCTTGAGGCAAATGGGAGATTGGCGCGCTTAAGTTTATTTGACGTGAAATTTTTTCTGCCGAAACCATATTCTGCCGAAACTCTTTTGCAAACTGTTCACCAAGCATTACAAGAATATAAAAAATTGAATTAAAATTCAGGAGAAATTATGAACCACAAAGCACCGTATGTCAATATGAAATTACTTATTGTCGACGACGATGCGTCGATTCGCACAATGCTACTAAAAATCGCAAGCAGTTGGGGCTATGAGATCGATGAATGCAGCAGTGCTGAGGCGGCATTGATTCGCTTAGAAAAAGCTCGCTATAACGTCGTTCTTACCGATATCAAAATGGGCAAGATGGACGGCATCGCATTCGCCGAAAAGCTGAGGCAAACGATGCCTTCGACGGCGGTCATCATCATGACCGGCTCACCCAGCGCGAAAACGGCAAAGCAATCGCATGAAATGGGCGCAATTTATTACTTGCAAAAGCCGCTCGATATCGATACCCTTGGCGAGACCCTGCGCATTGCTGCAGTCTGGAACATCGGCAAACTTATCGATAGGGGTGCACAGCGATTCTTAGCGGTACGCAAAGGCCATGAGAGAGATAAAGAAAATCGAATTCAGGCAATTAAGTCTACAATGAAACGTCTTATTGCATCGTCTGAATGGCTGACAGCCCTGCGTGAATTAGTGTACGACCAAGATATTACCTCGAATATCTTGTTTATCGAACTCAATAAAAAATTTTCTACCGATTCTATCCACACGTTTTGATATGATTCGTAAGAGCGCGTCTCAAAACCGCCGTTACTTGGCGCGCGATAAGCTCCATGCCGAACGCGGCTTGTCGCGCGACGAGGGTTTTGAGACGCGCTCTAAGTAGACTTTAACTCCGCACGACTTGCGCACTTTACCCGCGCCGACTCGGGCTAAGTCCGTAAATCGTGAGCGCCTCGGTTTTACCTTTAACCTGCGCTAAACCCAATTTGCGCAAGCCGACGTTTTCATCGACGGCATTATAAATATCTTCGCTCGCCAAAAACGGTACTTGAAATTTTTTGCACAGGCCCTCAATCCGCGAAGCGGTATTCACCGTATCGCCGATGACGGTGAACTCTTGCCGGTCATGACTGCCGATGTTGCCGGCGACGACGATGCCCGTATGCACACCGATACCGATATTAATTTCATTCAGACCGCGGCCCGCAAGATCGATGTTGAGTTCGCGAAGTCGCGAGAGCATCGCGATCGCGCAATCGACACCCGCCTGCGCATGATTTTCTAAAGGAAGCGGCGCGTTGAAAACAGCCAAGATCGCGTCGCCGACATATTTGTTCACGATGCCGCCATATTCGCGCACGCACTCCGCCATACATTCAAAATACGTATTCAGCCAGGCAACGACCTCGGGCGCCGAATGCGCCTCTGAAAAACTGGTAAACCCGCGTATATCGCTAAAGAGAATCGTCGCTTCGACCTCGACACCGCCCATCTCACCGCCGCGTTCGAGCAAATAATCGCGCACGCGCGGATCGACCGCTCTGCCAAAACTTTCTTTGATTTTTTCTTTTTCATCGAGACCGCGTGCCATATCGTTGATGCTCGCGGCGAGATCGCCCAATTCGTCGGTCGTGTCGATGGGCAGCTTGACTGCATAATTTCCGTTTTGTATCGTCTGCGCCGCGTTACGCATACGCCCCAAGGGCCGCCTGAAAGAACGGGCCAAAAGCGCGCTCATAAAAACTCCCAGAAAAATTAGGCCTAATACGAGACTGACACTCGCCGCATACGAAGGCCTCGCTGCGGCTGGCACAAGACCCTGCACCGACAGCAGACTCAAACCTAAGAGTAAAATAGGCCCGGTCGCGACGGCTAAGACGAAGATTTCAAGGTTAAAACGCAGCGCGAAGCGAAGACCACCCTCAACTTCTTTCAACCCCCCGTCGGGAAAAAAAGTCGGAAAGAAAAATTTGCGGTTAACGAGCGTAAGCAAATAATAGTTAATCACAAAACTGAGCAGCCCCGAAACAACCGACATCCCCACAACGCGCACAAGGACAATCGCCTCGAGGTGTATCCCCTCAAAAGCATAGACCGCGCGCGAAAGCGCGTTGCCGGTGATCCAACCGAAAAAACACCAGAGCCCGGTATTGAAGGGTGCGTTGAGCAGCCGCCGCAGGCCGAGCGCATAGCTCGGGTTATCTGTGCCGCGTGAAAATAGCCGCAGCGCAGGGTAAGAGAGAAAAAATAATACCGCCATGACAAGGGGAAACGGCAAGATATTGACGATAAAATTATGCAGCGGGTTTTCGAGAATGACTTGGCGGTACTGTTCGAAATCGGCTCGATTATTGATGAGGCTCGTGATGACGCGGCTCGTGAAAAGCAGCACGACCGCATTGGATGCTATCGGAATAGCGTTATAAAAGAAGAACATCCACCAGCCGGATTGAAAACGGTGCATGACGGCAATTTCTTCGCGGGAATCGCCTTCTTTTACCTTTCGCGGAAATAGAAAATTGCGCATCACAACTGCACAGCAAATCCTAAGACCCCGCCTGTAAAGCTTGATTTTCAGAATCGAAGTGGGTGCGTCGCGATTCTGCAATATTTTATTTTTACGCGATAATTTGATCTTACAATTCGCCGTATGCGCGCTTTACCGCTACTCTTCGCTTCGATACTAATTTCGTCTTGCGGCAAGAAAACGCCGACGGCAATCGACAATGATCTGTTCGCTGGCAAAGATGGCTGCTTACTTCTGCTCAATGTTAAAACAGATCGCGTCGAATACGCATCGAATGAAGCGCGCTGCCGCGAGCGGTTCGTTGCGTGTTCGACATTCAAAGTTGCGTTAGCAGTCATGGCGTTCGATGCGGGCATCCTGAAAGACGAAACGCAAACCTTGCGCTGGGACGGCGAGAAGCGGCTACTCGACATTTGGAACCGCGACCATAACGCCGCGACGTGGATGCGCGATTCGGTTGTGTGGTTTTCACAGCGATTGACGCCTAAGCTCAAGGCAGCGCGCATTCAAAAATATTTGCGCGATTTTCGGTACGGTAACGAAGATTTTTCGGGCGGATTAACTATGGCATGGCTGCATGCACCCGATTCGAACATGCCTTCGCTGCGTATTTCAGCCTACGAACAGGCCGAATTCATGAAAGCCTTATGGACAGACCGTCTACCCGTGGCACGGCATGCGACCGCGCTGACAAAAAAAATTACTTTTCTCGAAGCTTCGCCCGCAGGCTACCGACTCAGCGGCAAGACCGGTTCGAATTTTTACGACAATAATCAGAAAAAACGTTTGGGTTGGTTTATCGGCCATTTGCAGAAAGACGCAGCGGAGTACGTTGTCGTCGTCAATTTTCGCGACACAGAACCGGCTCGTGAAAACGAGTACGGTGGTAAAACGGCGAAGGCGATTGCAAAATCGTTTTTGAAATCGAACGGGCTCTGGTAGATATTCGCGTCATCTGATTTTTTTCATGAGCTCGACAATATCGTCGCTCATTTGTTGCGTTGTCGCAAACAGCGAAGTATCAGTTCTGGTTGTTTTCGATATTTCGAGAATTATCTTGTTTTCTTGCAACCCATAAACACGGGCGCGAATCGCAATCGCGTTTTTATCTCCCCCTTGAAAATCACCCAGAATCAAATAATCAGCCCCCAGCCTTTCACATATATTCTGGTACGAGGCAATTTCAATTTTGGGGGGGATTGCCTGCTTATCTAAAATTTTTTGATTGAGTTCGGGGCTCTCGCCGCTAAATACAAAACTCGCTTTCATCGAATCATAAATCGCCGCTGCCACCGAAGAAGATACGTAGCCGTAGTTTGCCGAACCGGTTTGGTTGTCGAAATTCAACACCATGACTTTTGCCGTGTCGCCGCGCGTTCTATTCGTGATGCGAATTTTTTTATCGCCATCGGGCGCGGCGATCGCGCGCGGATATTGCAAACGAGGAAAATCGTTTCGATACGCGCTGAGCCGGCCGTTGCCGATAAATTCGTTCAGTTCAACAAGCAGCGCTGACTCCTCGCTCGTCATACGAAAATCTTCGGTTGCCTGCAAATTGTCGGCCAAGAGATCGTCGCCATAAAGTGCGGTAAACGCATCTGCCGCCTCCATCGGATGCACTTCAAACGAAAAACCGAAAATGACAAGACCAACCTTACCGCCAAACGACCAAAAATCGCGGTAGGTTTGATAGAGCGTATTTTGCGGTCGATGCACAACGAACGCATCGGAGCCCGAAACCGAAACAAAAGGACTCGCCGCTTCGCCCGTAACGGCGGTAAGTCCGATAGGGCCTGCAGCCACATCGATACCTATTTCGCTGCGCAAAGCCAACCACTGTTTCGGGTATGTACCGATCGCCGCCGTAATGCCAGTGAACGCGGAAAAATTTCCCGCGCGCGTCGCGTGCAGATCGAAACCGATTTGCGGCCCCAGCGAAGCGTCGAAACTGAAGATATCTTTCAAATCACCTAAGAGATCGGGAATGTAATACAAAATTTTCTGCGCGGTGTTGCGCTCGATGCGTTTCTTGCGCACCATATTGACTCCCAACCATTTTTTTGACTCGAGATCGGCGCGGTAGTCGATGGGCAATTTATCTTGCAGCCGTCTGACGGCAGGGTCGTCGGGGTGCAAATATTGCAGTTGGTAGATCATCGCCTGCGCCTCGGGCATTTTACCCGCCGCCACAAAACGCTCTGCCGCTTCGGCGGCCAAGATCGCTTTATCGTTGAATGTCTTCGTCGGTATGCTGTTGCAGTTAATCGCCGCGAGCGCACAAAAAATCACCGTTATGCAATAACGCATGCCGCGCATTAATGACCCTATGCGTCACGCGGTCAAGCAGAGGGGAGTATTATCGGGGTCGTAAATATTTTTCGAGTAGTTGGCGGCGCTTGAGAAACGACGCCTCGGTTTTTCTGCGAACAGTATTTACGATATCGTGGGGGGCCACCGACGGATGCCCCGCAGTAAACGGCGGTGCAGGGTTGTATTCGATTTCAAGCTGGATTTCTTGCGCGCGCGCCTCGGACACAAGCTGCGCGACGAGCAGCAGCGCAAAATCGATGCCCGCAGTCACACCGCCCCCGGTGATACGGTTACGATCAACAACGACACGACTCTCGGTAAAAATCGCTCCGCCCATTTTTAATAATTCGACATAACGCCAATGCGTCGTCGCGCGGTATCCGCGCAATAACCCTGCCGCACCGAGAACCAATGAACCAGTACAAACCGAAGTCACATATTCGGCATTCGCGCCTAATTCGGCAATCTTGCCGATTGCACTTTTATTTTCTAAAAGATCGTTTACACCCGGCCCGCCCGGCACGAACAAAATATCGGTGCGGCTAATTTCGGCAAGCGCCTTCGACGCAACAAGGCATAACCCGGTTTCGGTGCGAATCTCACCCGCACGCGGAGCACAAACTTGAATTTCAAAATCTGCCACACGGCTCAAGACTTCGTATGGTCCGATAAAATCTTGAATTGTCACCCCGGGAAAAATCAGCATCGCGACAGAGCGCACCGGCGATGAGAAGCTGCGGATGGCGGGCGTGTAAACTAATTTCCGTCTTCGCTCTGTCTTCAATGATGACGGTTTTCAAAGTGACTCTTAAGTTCTGCTTGAAGTTCGATCCACGGCGTCAGTTTTGCGGTGCCAGCGTCGATTTCCTTCGATCTGCGTTGCGCCTCTTCAAGCCAGTCCTTTTCAATTTCGAGGTTTTCGGGTAAGGTTTCCCACAAATATTCCGCCAAAGAAAGTTTTTCATCTGGCGTCAAAGCTGCCGCTTCTTGACGCAATTTTTCTAAGACCCCTACGCTCATATCTTTAACATATGGGCCTAACTATAGGGGGCAAGTATTTTTTGTGCCCCGGTATCCTTTCTCGGTCTTGCTACGAACTGAATTCACGACAATTTGGGCAACTATTGACAGATGTTCTGCAGTAAACGACGGCGCGGAAACTCATTCTATTTCGAGTTGTATTTCTTGCGCGCGCGCCGCGAGTTCGAGAAATTTTTCTTTTTCTTCTGTAATAAACTTGTGCGTATCTTTAACGACCTCGATCAACGCATACGGTTTTTGCCCGGAGTAGATACGCTTTCTGTTTCTGTGGACGTGTTCTTTGAGACTGGGGTCGTCGCTAAAAGATTTATCTTCGGCGCAAAACCCGATATAGTGCATAACCGTAAGTTACAAAAAATTTGTAATTGTAGCTATTTGCTTTAAGAGACCGCATACGCTTTTTCTTTCTCGAATTGCAATGCCTCGTTTTCTGAATTGACGATGCGAATAATTTTGTGCTCGGGCCCATTGTAACTTCTCAGCTTGAACGTCACTTCAAAGCGACCGGTTTTCCGCATACATTTTTTGCACAGTACCAATTGGCCCGCCACCATGATCTGCAAGAGAGGGTTGTCTTCTAAATTACTCCCCAGAGTATCGAACAACGCGCGCGTTTGTGGGTCGCGGCGAAGCTGGCGCAAAATACTCTTTATTTTAGCTTTGCCATATTGCGTGGGCTCTTGCTCGGCTTCGACATCGACTACATAGAGATCCGCGAAAGCCACACGACGGCCTTGATTTTTTTTCTGAATTTGCGCTCTGAGTCTATTGAGGTCGCGCTTTTTCTTTTCCTGTAGCACTTTCGAATCGGAATACGAAGTTCGATAGTCCGCCGCATTTTCGAGAAGCTGCTCGATAAGCTTTTCGTCTTGCGTCTTACCCGAATCGGGTTCGTAAATCGCCTCTGCCGTCGCCTGCTCGTTTTGAGGCTCGGGCTGAATTTCTTCGTTAGCTTTTTGTTCCGCGACTACAGGGGCTGGCGGCGCAACAGGCGAACCGACGGTGATATATTCCATGCCGTGCGGTTCGGTCGGTTGTGCCGCTGCGGCAGGTTTTTCTTGCACCTCGGGCGCAATTTCTGGCTCGGTAACCGGCGGTGCAGACGCGCAATACGCAAAAAAAAGTGGGAGAGCTAAAACTCCAAAACCCATCCCTGGCCCTTTGGCTTTGAAAAAGCCGACGATGGAATCTATAAACCCCAAGACTAACACCAATATGGAACCTGCTATTTTCATTTTTTTCTCCTATAAATCATTTTTTTTATTGTATTTTTTAGAAAGACAAAAGAATTTTTTTTGTAAGTTTTTTTTAATGCCGCGTTTCAGTAGAAAATAACGGCGCGATAAAGAAGCTCGGCGCAAGAGAATCTTTTCTTGCATTACTCGAAGAAGCCTCGTGCAATTTTCCGCTGACACAGGGGGGACCTGTCTTTTTTCATGGTTCTTCTTCAAACTATTGAGGAGATTTTCAAATGACGTCGAGCGTGCCATTTCGCCTATGCGCTCCCCTTTTCTCAACCTGTGCGCGCAAGTTTTTTTAAGGCGAGCTTTGAAGCTATTGCATAAGCGTTCTCGAAAAGCGCCTGGTTCAAAATAAGCGCCGAGCGCGCCGATGCCACGCGGCGCAGAATTTTTTCTTGAGCGATGTTGAGCAGCGTCCAGAGATCGGCGCCCGAATCTGCGGCGCGCGTCGGTTGCCCTAAAGACTCGGCGTCGAAAAATTTGCCGATACGCCTCGGCGCTAAAGCGAGCGCACTCGTTAAAAACTTTTGTCGCTGCGGCCCGTTCGGGGTGAACGACTTTAACTCGGCGACGTAGCGGGCGATGGGGTCAATCCGCCGGGGAAAATTGGCCACAATGTCGGTAAGATTTTCTCGTGAAACTTGGCGATGCCGAATCGCCGTAGGCGCGAAGAGCAAATTACCGAGCACGAGACCGTTTTCGCAAACGACGCGAAAAATTCCCGCATAGAGTTTCAACGCCGTGCGACCGTTGTGCGCATTGGCGACGACGATTTCGCATTCGCACCCTGCGTCGATGTAGAGCGGCGTTTTACGACGCAGGCGAATCGCATGAAAGGTCGACGCATAATAACGGTTGGCTTTGACGGCGGCGACGTACCACCCCTCGGCGACGATCAGCTCGACGACGCGGCGCGTGTCGATGAAATCGTAGCGCGGCGAAACACCGCTGGGCACCCCGGCTAAGATAGCGGGGCAGTTCTCGAACATATTTTCAGTTTTTGTCATGTTTCCTCCTCTGACCCGTCTATTATCGCGGATGTGCTAACCCGCCGGTCACGCCATCGCTCGACGAAGTCGTAGCGCTCGTTGCTTATCGTCCCGCCTGAAGTCGCTCGCGATAAGCGCGCGGCGTTAGACCGACATGTTGCTTGAAGATGCGATTGAAGCCCGCCTTCGATTGAAACCCCGCCTTGAGCGCCAAACTCAGCAGCGTTTCGCTATCGTTCGCCGAATCGGCGATGAGCTGTTGCGCTTCGCGCACCCGCCAATGATTCACATACTGGTAAAAATTTAATTGGCGAACGCTGTTGATGGCAATCGATAAATGGTGCGCTGGAATATTCAAATCGTGGGCAACGCGCGCGAGCGATAAATTTTCGTCGAGAAAAATTCTTTCGCGTGCCATCAAATTATCGAGGCTGCTCACATATTTTTCTCTGAGAGCCAACGAAAGATTCTGGCGGATGTATTTTGGCTCGGTGATATTTGCCGTATTACGCGGCGTTCTCGACAATAAATTGATATCGGGGCGACGAATGAGAAAAAAGGCTATCGCGTACGCAACGATTAGCGTAACGCTGCTCTCGATCGGCGTAAACGGCGTATGCCCATCGCGCCAAGCGACGATCGCAAAAGCGGCGGCAAAACTCAGAAGAAGAACGGCATTCGACCACAGCAAGAAGCGTAGCCAAGCTATGCGGCGCGTACGCTCTAACGAAAGCGCTTCGCGTTGCGCGCGCTCGAAACGAAAGAACGATTTGAACGCGAGCGCAAGCCAGAGAGAATTGACAAGAATACCGCCTGCGACGATGCACCGCGTGTATTTTCTCACAATGTCTGTCTGTTGCAATATCGCCGCATCGTCGCGCAGATCGGCAAAGATAATGAAGCAGACGCAATGCACGATCGCAACGAGTGCGACAACGCCCCAACCGAAAGCAATGAAGGGTCGCGCATTATGCGCGAATAATTCGCTCTCGACGTAGAGCCAGAACATGAAACCGGCGATATATCCCGATGGAAAAACTAAAAAGGCATAGAAAGAAAGCCCCGGCCACGCCGCTTCAAACGCGAGCCGCATGAAAACAAGTGCCGCGCAGATAGCCAGCCAGCCGACAAGGTAACGATTGCTGCGGCCAAAACTGAGCGTGGCAATTAAGAAAATCAGTATCGTTAAACTGAGAATACTAATAACAATAGAAAATCCCACGCGAGCGAAACAACGCCGACGCGCATTGGAGTGCGTCAATCACGATTGAAGGCACTCGATAATACCTCAATCCTCCGCTCTAAGGGCATGTGTTAAAACGCTCTCAACTCTTAACGCATGCTCTAAGGAATCTCAAACGAAAACGCACCCACGCCCAAAGGCGTCAACGCCGCATTCGGCCCCGCGACAAATGTGTTCGTTGCGGGTTGATAAACTTGCACGGTTGCGGTGGCGTTCAGCAAGAAAAAGTAATTTCCGGCGAACGCCCCCGTGCGAACGTAGATTGCGTGGCTGCCACTACCTGCGGTATTCGGTATGCTCACACCGACACCCCAAGTTGTCACGTCGATGTCGGCAAGACCCGTGTTCGCGGCGGAGTTTCCGTAGACGGCAAAAATTTTTCCCGTATTAGAACCACTTGCGATCTGAAACGTAAATGCGCCGTTACCGATAGTAGAACCCATCGCCGGCCCTGCGGAAAACGAATTGGTCGCAGGGTCGTATAGAGCCGTGTCGCCGCCAATACTGCCGAGCGTCACCAGCGTATACCCGTCGCGAACACCGCCCACGATTTTCAAACTGTTCGTGCCGTTCGAGGCCGCGTTGGGTAAACTCGGCCCTGCAACAAAACTGAGAGCCGTCGGATCAAAAAGCGAAGTCGTCGATGCGCCGTTTGCATGTACTGTGATAGCCTTGCCGCTCTGCGCGCCGCTGGTAATCGCAAAGGTCAATGCGCCAGCTGCAGCAGCGGCGCTGAGGCTTGGGCCGGCGGAAAATGAATTTGTATTCATGTCAAAAATTGCCGTAGACGCGGTCGATCCACCAAGCACAATGAGCTGCCTGTTCGCATCGATAGCTACCGCGTGCGCGCCGTTACCCACGTTTGCCGTGACTGCCGGGCCCGCCGTAGACGCAAGCGTAGTGGCGTCGAATAGCGACGTTGAGGTGCTATTCGCGCCGTTCACCACGAGAATTTTATTCGCGAATGCTCCGGCGGTAATTTTGAATGCGTGCGCGCCGGTGCCCACATTGCTCGGCACCGCTGCGATGCTCGTAAACGAGGCTGAAATTGGGTTATAAAACATGACCGTTGTCGAAGCGCCGCCCTTGAACGTAACAAACTGGCTGCGCGGCACTGTTACCGTAGCCGCGCCGCTGCGACCCTTGTCGTTATCGGTAACTGTAACGATAGCCGCACCACTCGCGACCGCTGTCAGCGTGCCGCTGGCGTCGACACGCACAATATTGGCGTTCGACGACTGCCAGACCCAAGGTCCGGTTGCATCGGTAGAAACAACCGAGAGCTGCTGCGGCGAACCAAAAATGAGCTGGATTTCAGTCTTATCGAGAACCAGCTCCGTCTGCCAAAATTGCCCCCACGACGTGCAGTGCATGAGCTGCCCGATAAAGAAAATTGCGCCGATGTGTTTCATGGTTAATCATAAGTGAAAAACGACCATTTGTCGACTCTGCTTGCAAGCTGAGACATATTTTCTGAGAAGCCGTGTTAGCCGCACCGCGCTTGAGATATCATCGGGCATGTCGCGGTTCGCGGTGCTTATTTGTCTTCGTCGATCATGCGGTGCATCAACTCAACGCGCGAATGCACTTGTAGCTTTTGATAGATGTGCTTGATGTGATCGTGCACCGTGTGTTTCGACACGCCCAGCTTCTCGGCAATGTTGCGATACTTGTTTCCGTCATAGAGCAGACGCAGCACTTCTTGCTCGCGAGCAGTGAGCGGTTCAAGCGCCGGCAGTATTTTTTTCGGCGGCTCGAATCTTCTGAAAAACTCCATCACTTTGCGTGCAATCGCAAACGACATGGGCGATCCGCCGGCTGCGAGTTCGTCGAGAGCGTTGAGAATACTTTCGGGTTTGTCGTCTTTGATGAGGTAGTCGGTTGCGCCGTGCTGCAAAGCCGAGAATACGTTTTCGTCGGCGTCAAAAACCGTGTGTACGAGAATTTCAATTTCGGGGTGCGCGGCGCGAATGCACTTGACCGCCTCGGTGTGCGCAATGCCGGGTAGGCCCAAATCGAGAATCGCGAGCCAGACGTCGTTCGCCTGCATAAAATCGAGCGCAGGCTCGACACGCATAAAAGAGGCGAGCACCTGAAATTTTTCGGACGTTTGGATAATTTTCTCGAGGCGACCGCGCACAGAAATCTCGTCTTCGATGATGACGATGCTTTTTCGCATCGCGGATTTCATGGCGCGAGCGGCGCACGTCAATCGAAAATATTGCGGCTTACTAAGCGCATCCCCATTTCGGGGGATTGACAAAATTGATTCTCTTTGCTTGTTCTCGTTGTATCGCTCTATTCCGCTAAAAAAACGTTCCCGAACTCAATCTACTCTTGACGCGACGCATATCTGTAGCAAACCTGAAGTATGAACATGTTTCGTGGCGTCGCTTGGTTTCCCAAATTAGAAAAACAAGTCTATGAGCAGATGTTCGATTGGCGCATGTTGGTTTCGTACTTCGGCGCTACGGCATTTTTCATTGGGATATTTTGTATTCCTTTTGTGCATGAAATTACCGGCGTTGAACCTTGGGAAATAACGCTGGTTGGCGCGATGCATTTTACAGGCGGTATGTTGCCGCAGATGCTATTTCGCAAAATGAATTTGGAAAAATTCATGATTTGGGAAACCTTTTCCGATCGATTGGTGATGTCGTCGCTCGCGCTCTTCGGATCGCCCGACGCCTCTTTTCTTTGGTTGTTTCTAGTTTTTATCTGCGTCGTCGATGCGGTCGCCGTCGCGCCGAACGTCTATTCGGCGCTGACCATATTTATAGCTCCGTTGATTGCTTGGAGCATCTTTCTTAATCTTGGTTGGCGAGACTTTTCAGCGCATGATCTTGCAGTCATATTAACCGTGAGCCTCATCACGCTCATGGTTTGGCTTTTCATCGGCAGCGCCACCAAACAATACCGCAGGGCGCAAAGCAAAGTCGAAAACGTCAAAGCCGAGACCGAACTCGAACGGCGACGCAACGAGCTCGCGCGCGACATACACGATGCGGTCGCGGCTATTTTTACGCGCATTTTGGCGACGCAGAAAGACGAGCAGAGCGAAACCGCCGAACTCACCCGCATGGGGCTCGCACAATTACGCGATATTGTGACAGCGCTTCAGGCTGAAAATACGTCGCTGGGTTTTCTCGCGAGTTGGATTAATCACTTTGGGCAACAATATTTCGATAATTCAACGATACGCACCAGCTGTACCGTCAGTTGCGACGCGCCTGAGACGACACTCGACCCGGTGCGCATAATCCATGCCATGCGCATCTACCAAGAGCTGTGTCAAAATACGCTGAAGCATTCGGGGGCTACAACTGCTATCACCGAATTCGTACAGAAGGGCGACGAAATCTCTCTGGTGTTCTCAGACAATGGCCGCGGCTATGAAGCCCAGACGCCGCGTGGCGACGGGCTCGACAATATCGACGAGCGCGTGCGCGCTCTCGCCGCGCGCATCGACCATGTGAAAAATCCGCAAGGCGGCATGACGACAAAACTTGTTTTTTTATTAAATACCCCCACTTCGGGGGATTGACATTTTCAATTTTTTGTCGTAATGTTAGTTATGAGATATAAAATTAACATGCGATTTTTCAGGAATCTCTCTGTGTTCTTTATCTGCGGCGCCGTCTGCCCAGCTCTCTCTGCAGAATCAAGCCTCGGTTACACAAGGGAATTTCAGGTATTGGCGACATACACGACGAAAAGTAGCGAATTGTCTGCCAGCGGTACCTCTGCGACCGTAGCAGGCCCAGCGATCGATGTTCGGTTGAACTTCTCGCTTCTGGGCTGGCTTCTCTTCGACGACAGCCGATTTATGATCGGCGACCATATTGGCTTTGGTATCGGCGCTGGCTATTTTTCAAAAACAGGAGTCAGCTCGACCATATTGATGCCGGTGAACTTCGAAGGCGGTCTCAAGGCCGCGTACAAAATCAGCGACAGTCTTGAGGTCGGCATCAAGTGGATTTATATTGGCGCGACCCAGTACATGGACTACAAGAACGATTTTTATATCGGTCAAAAAAATGCATTTGCTCCCAGCGTACGCTACAACGACATTATGGCCACGGTAGGCGTGGGTACTGCAACCATCGCCGATAACCCAAAACTTTCCAAATCAGACGCGGCAACCGGTCTTTACCTCATGGCAGAGGGGCGCTATTTTTTTGGAAACAAATACCTGCTGGTACGTGCCGAAAAGTTTAACGGCACTTTTGACCTCACGGTAGGCACACGCACCGACAGTGCCACGCAATTTACTGTTGGGTTTGGTATGATGTAGTTCATACTCTCAATTTTTGACAGCATAAAAAAGATATCACATAAAATTCTTGAGGATTTCTAACCGGAGGATGTATGAAAATATATAGAAACATTTTTTTCAATTTTGTATTGCTCACCCTATCGCTTATGGCCTGCGCCAAATCAGACGGCGGGTCTAGCGATTCTGGTTCTGGAAGCGGCGGCTCGGGCGGTGGTGGCGGCTCTACCCCCGCAGCGCCGACTTTTACCGATAACCTGAACGGTACCATCGCCGCATCGGCGACAACGACCACAAACGGATTGACGTGGATGAAATGCTCTCAGGGACAAACCTACAATATTGGCCCAAACACCTGCACCGGCACCCCGCTCACGAACATTCTCTATTGCAGCGCGAACGATCAATCGTGTAACAACTCGTCGACCTATCTTCTAAACGGAACAGGTACGAGTGCTGCATACACGAGCTGCAACAATCTGAACTCGACCCCGCCTGGCGGATTCGCCGGTAAAACCACATGGCGGGTACCGACAAAAGAAGAATTAAGATCGCTCGTTGTTTGCAGTAACGGGCCTGCAACCCCCGTAGCAGATAACACCACCTGCACGGCGGGGTCGACGAACCCGGCGATGAACACGTCGGTTTTTCCGGCGAATAGTTCGGTTTCAGGTAAAGCGCATTGGTCTGCGACCACAGATTCGGCCTTTGTGGCGAATGCGTTTACCACGACATTCACGTGTTTGGCAGCTTGCCTCGGTTCAACCGGTGCCGGAAATAATAAAGCCACCGGTTTATCGCTGCGCTGCGTGGCAGATTAGGCAGAGAAGATTTGGCGAGCAAAGTGCTCATGAATTTTCATTGACCCAGCGAATCCCCCAGTTATCTTTCACTATGCTTGAGGTTCTCGAAAAACCCGCAGTGCGGCGCATGGCCGCCCCCATGAGCCGCGAGGCCTATCGCTTCATGACCGAGCAGGGCCTCGTCGGCAAAAAGACCGAGCGTATTCAAGGAGTGGTGATTGAAAAAATGAGTAAATCTCCTACGCATTCTGCCGTAGTCAAAATTTTGCAAAAACTACTTTCAAAGGCCGTGGGTGACGAGTACACCTTGCAAATAGAGCAGCCCCTGTCCATCGGCGAATCGGACCCCGAACCCGATCTTGCGGTTGTCAAAGGTGCGCCCGAAGATTCTTTCACCGAACACCCCGACACCGCCGAATTAGTTATCGAGGTCGCGCACACTTCGCTCGAACTCGACAGAGTCAAGGCCGAGATCTATGCGCAAGGCAATGTGCCGCGCTATATAATTATCGATCTAAAAAACAATCAGGTCGAAGAATATTCGCTACCAAAATCTGGACGCTACACAAAACAAGAAATTATTCGCTCGGGTAAGATAATTCTGTGGCAAGGTGTCGGTATCGAATTGAAAGAAATTTTTCGTTAAGGTACTTTACGCCGCTGCCATTTTCAAAAAGCCCTTATTGAGATTCGCATAACGCTCGAACAAGAGTTCAAATTCGCGTCTTGCGGATTTCATGCGTTCACGAACTTCTTGCACTTGCGCGCGCATCGCGGCGGTCTTTTGAAATTTCAAAGCCGCGTATTCTTTTTTGAGCTCGCTCCACCTGCGCGCGGCAGATAAGGCATGTTCGGCGGCAAGGTTCGACATCTGCTCGGCCATGGCGGCGAACGAGGGAATTTTATTTACGACAATGTTTTGCATCCGTTTTTGCTGCATCGCAATTTTGCGCTTCACGATGAGTTCAGCCGAAACCGATTTCAGATTCTTTACGAGCTTCAAGCTATGCAAAATACGAATCAGCCATTTGGTTGGGTCCCAATGATACCAGCGAATGCCGTTGCGGTAGTCGTTCGGAAACTCGTGGTGGTAGTTGTGGTAGCCTTCGCCGTAATTAAAAAAGGCCAAAAAGTGACTGTCACGCGCCGAGTGTTTGTCTGAGTACGGTTGCCGGCCTAACCAATGACAAAACGAGTTTATCGAAAAGGTGAAGTGATGGTTTATCACAACCACGCCCAACCCCGCAAGAATAAATCCGCCGAAGGCGTCGCCCCACAGCGCGGCTATGCACGTTGGCAACAGAAACGCGAACGCGATCGCAATCGGATAATAAAACTTGTGTTGAAAGCGCACGAGCGCGTCTTTGCCGTATTCGACGCCCAAGGGCGAGGCGTGATCGTATTCGCGCTCTTTGAAAAGCCAGCCGAGGTGGGCGTGCCAAAAGCCCTGCTTGATATTGTACGGGTCGCGCTCGGTGTCGACATAGCGGTGGTGCTTGTGGTGGTCCATCGTCCAGCGCCAAGCGGAGTGCTCCCACGAGGCGGCGCCGAAGCAGAGAAAAAAAAGCCGCACGGGCCACGATGCTTCGTACGCGCGGTGCGTGAAGAGGCGATGGTAGCCGGCGGTGGTCGAGATACCCACGGCAGTCCACATCACGAGAAAGAGCACGAGCGTCGCCCAGTTAAACATGCCCGCATAGAACCAATAAGAAATCCCCGCGAGCGCGAGCGGGGGAGTTAAAACGAGAAACGCTATGGTAGGCCAAGAGAATTTAGGCGTTTCAGCACACGCGGAATTATCTGACATAAATGTCAGTATTTTTCTAAGCCTCGCGGTCAACCGAATTTCAAGATTGTGCTCGGGTGCGCGCGGGTGCGCGGGCGCGGGATATATCGAGTGGGGGGAGAAGATTTATAACCACCGAGTACACAGAGAGCACAGAGGCAAGAAAGCATGCAACTCTTAACTCTGTGGCCCTCTGTGTCCTCTGTGGTTAGTACAATTCGCTATAATCCCCCCACCTGACTTATCCCGCGCCCGGGTGCGCGCCCTCACTAAGAAAAAAACTACAGCAAATTTCATAATCCGACGACGATAAAAACAGGCCAAGGATGGCCTTAATTTTAGCTGTTACAAGGAAGTAACTATGGCTCGTAGACTCGCCAATAAGGGCAGGCGCAATTTGCCCAAAACGACCGAACTCGGTCGCAAAGCATTTTCATCGACCGAAGCGCGCATTTCGGAATATAAAACACGCATTCGCGACCGCGATTATCTCGAATTCGCGATCGACCGCATTGCGATCGAGCTCACGCATTTTCTGACGAAATAATGCCCGACTTGCTCTATGAAAAAGTGCGCGCACGCAGCGTCGCATTTTCAGCCGTCGTCCCCAATAAAGAAATCGTCGGTCGCTTCGTACAAGAACTACTCGACGCGCTCTTCGCGCAGAGCATCGGCACGCAACAGAACGACGCCAGCGAATGGAAGCATCGCGTGCATGCACTCGAAGAACGCCTCGCTGCGCTGCTCTCACCCTTTTTGAAAAATACAGATACCCATAAAATTGCCGCCGAATTTTTTGCTCGCGACCTACCGGGGATGTATGACGTGCTATGGCAAGATGCCGAAGCAGCGTACGCGGGCGACCCCGCCGCAGAAAATATTCAAGAAGTGATTTTGGCTTACCCCGGCTTTTATGCGGTCGTCGTCTACCGTATCGCGCATTTTTTTTTCACGTTAGGAGTACCCACATTACCGCGACTTTTCAGCGAGCACGCGCATGAAAAGACCGGCATCGATATTCATCCCGGCGCAAAAATCGGCAACTCGTTTTTTATGGACCACGGCACGGGGATTGTCATCGGCGGCACTTCGCAGATTGCCGACAACGTAAAAATTTATCAAGGCGTAACTCTCGGTGCCCTATCGGTCGATAAAAACTTAGCCAGTACCAAAAGACATCCCACCATCGAAGAAGGGGTCGTCATCTATGCGGGCGCGACAATCTTGGGCGGCGACACCGTCATCGGGCGCCACTCGGTCATCGGCGGTAACACGTGGCTCGTCGAAAGCGTGCCCGCCTATTCGATCGTCTACCATAAGAGCGAAGTGCGCGTGCGCCCGTCGAAAGAAATTGCCGACGTCATCAATTTTTCGATTTAATATGCTAACATCAACTCGCAGGCGCGAGTTGATGTTAGCGAGTCAAAGAGGTGAGCGAACTTCACGCCCAATGATCAACATGGCTTTTTGCGCGTTAAAGAGAATCGTCGTTGCAGTAGTTTCGACCAAAACTTTTTTTCCGTCAAACCGCACCAACTCTCGTCGAAAGGGCGGTAGCGTCGTACCCACGTCGGTGTTGAGCAAATCGCGCGTGCGTTGAATAACGATATCGCGGTTTTGCATTTCATCGAGTTCAAGACCATTGCGGCCGATAATGTCCGCTGCATCGTGCGCGCCGACAAGCTTCACAGCTGCCGAGTTTACATATTTAATAATCCCCGACTGGTGCACTAAAACCGCGTCTTGAATACCTTCGACAATCGCACGAAAGCGGTCTTCGCTCTCGCGCAAGGCTTGCTGCGTCTGCTTTGCAATCGTAATGTCGGTCACCATCGCCAGAGCACCGACGATATTTCCTTCGATATCACTTATCGGGTTCGTCTGCATATATGTCCAAACCGGCGTACCATTTTTATGTATCAGTACTGATTCGTGCGCCTCACCTTTTCCATTGTTACGAGAGTGCAACCGCTTTAGACCTATTTCCCGCTCTTTGACTGTCAATAAATCTAGAAAATTTTTCCCGAGCAGTTCTGCCGCAGCATAACCTGTCATTTCAGTCATGCGGTGATTAACGAATGTCGTGTGCCCCTCTGTATCGATTGTCCATACGCCTTCTTCGGCAGTTTCGACAAGGCGTTGAAAATCGATCGTCGTCGTCGCCAAGAGCGAATCGGATTTTTTCCGCCGCGATTCTTCGTTGCGATAGGCTTCGAGTAATTGGTTGATTCTTGCGAGCGACTCGCGCTTTTCGTTAAAAACGGTAGCGAGCGCCATACCAACCGTCGAGAGCGTCGCCAGAAACAACCAGACAAAAGCAAAGTTTTTCAATTCGACAGAAGCGGCATGTACGCCGGAAAAAATTGCAAAGCCGATAACAATCGACGTCACAAGCAGCGTCGCATGTCTACCGAACCGTGTCGCCGCCCACGCGACAACAATAAAAAATAGATAGTTGTGTAGATACTCGCCGTTTGGTTTAGAAAAACGGATAATTAAATAGTAACTCAAAGTTAACGTTGCAAGTATACCGAGTACTACTTCGCCGATACGCCGTCGATCGAACCACTTTGTCGGCAATTGCCGCCAAATAAGTACGAGCGGCGTCACGAGTAAAATTCCCAAAGATTCGCCCATCCACCATTCGACCGCGACTCCCGTCATGTCTATAGAACCATTAGAAAAGAATTGCACGGCAAATGCTGCAAAGAGTGCGCTCGGAATCGGCAAGAGAATACCTGCGAAAAAAATAAACTTTAGGGCACCTCTAAAAAAGACTTGCAATTTCATTTTTTTGTGTCTTAGCTTAACGATGTCCCGAATTCCGCAACTTTTTGATTTCAACAAACACCTCGATCGGCTCACGGCAGCAGGCGACCCGC
>JAFEGD010000226.1 GCA_018240245.1 Spirochaetota bacterium
GAATCAAAAAAAATATTTCTTCGATCTTGCCGCGAAACGGCGTCGCCGAGAGCAGCAAAAAACCTTCGACCGCGCGGCTCATCGCATGCGCAAAATGCCACGCCTGCGTCACGGTGTTCGCATCGCGGCGCAGCCGGTGCGCTTCGTCGAAAATAACCAAATCGAAATTTTGCGCCAGAAACGTTTCGAGGTAGCGTTCGTCTTTCGCGAGATCGATTGAAACAAGATACTGCGCCTGCTCGATACGAGTGAAGGCAGTCCCTCGCCGAAGGGCATCCCCCGTAAGAATGGTGAAATCTTCGGCGAATTTACTTTTGAGTTCTTGCTGCCATTGCGCGGTGAGCGGCGACGGCACAACGATCAAAATTTTTGAGTAGCCGTGCTTGAGCTTGAGCTCTTTGAGAATCAGCCCCGCCTCGATCGTCTTGCCGAGCCCCACCTCGTCGGCGATCAAAAAACGCGGCCGCGACGCCGACACGACCTTGAGCGCCGCCTCGACCTGGTGCGGCAACAGCATCGTGCGCGACGACGAAAAGACTGCCATCGGCTCGCGGTAATAACGCTCCATCAGCGCCCACAGTCGCGCATAGAGCGGCGTCATCGTACAGGTCTGCTCGATCGCGCCGAGTGTTATCGCTTGTTCTTTCTGTCCTCCGTCTTCTGTCCTCGATCTTCTGTCTGGCAGTCGGATAGAGAGCGTAAACTCTTCGCCGCTTTCGGGGCTAACTATTTTATGCGTGAGATGCGGCGCGCGTGGTAAAGTTTCTAACGCCGCATCGAAGTTGAGTTTGCCCTGCATGGAGATGCGACATAATTCTGGCAGGGGTTAATCCGTAAAGGCGAAGCTGAGTTCGACCCGCGTTAAACGCGCAAAGGCGCGCTTAATGCTTTTTCAAACCAAAATCCGTCAACTGCTTGAACTCCACGCCCGCGTCGCCCGGAACATGGCAACTTTCGCAGGTGAGCACTTTCTTCTTTTCGCGTTTGTAGCGCTTCATGAATTTCATGTCTTTGTGCGCGCGCTCGCCCGCCACCGTCATGTCGGAGCCGCCCGCATGGCAAAACGAACACTCGACCTTAAAGGTCTTGCTCAAGGGAAACATCGTATCGTGCGCGTATTCGCCTTCTTTAGTAAGCAGCGTAAAGTCGCCTTCTTTCAGACCGCGCTCGGCGTCGGTGTGGCAATATTCGCATTTGACGTCGAGCTGTTTCGCGATTTTCTTCATGTCTTTTGCAATGCGTTTTTTCTCGTCGAGCGTTTTGGGACCCTCGTCGGTCTTTTTTTCTGCGGCGGTGAGCGAAAGCGCCAAGGCGAGCGCCAACAACGCCAAGGCGGATGTATTAAGAGCGCGTCTCAAAACCCTCGTCTCGCGACAAGCCGCGTTCGGCGTGGAGCTTACCGCGAGCCAAGTAATGGCGGTTTTGAGACGCGCTCTAAGTAATATACGATTTCTCATACGATTTTTAACCTATTTTCGTTTTTTCATTTTGCTGCGCGTCGAGTAGATGCTCTAAGCGCGATAAATGGTTTTGGTTACGCGCGTGAATATTCTGAATTTCTGTCGCGATGAGCGCGTATTCTTCGGGGTTGAGCTTTTCACCCGCGCTCAGGCGGTCCATCAGGTGTTCGATCGGTAGCGCGTGCTCCGCGCTGTTCGCGCGCGCAAGCTGCTCTTCGAGCGCGCGGCGCAGAGTCTCTTCGCGCGATTCGGCCAACGCGCGTTTTTCGTCGATAAAACTCTGGCCGGGCAAAGACATGCTTGCCTGCTCAAATTATTTATCGTTAGCGTTGTCAATCGAATAAGTACATGACCGCATATACCCATCTTACTTTAGAAAATGCTTGTCCGCTTATAGAGCGAACATAGATTTTCAGTCTATATGAAAAATCTTGTTTTAGCAGGCTCACTTCTGCTCTCAAGTCTCATGGGCACAGCGCAACATGCGGCAGACTGCTCGGCGGTGCCCGAAGCGTATCGCGCAAAGTGCGAAGCCGCGATGAGTGCGCGCGATGCGTGTGCGGACAAAACGGGCGAAGAGCGTAAAAAGTGTATTTTGGGCAATACCGATTACGGCAAGTTCAATCAATGCGATAAAGAAAGCAACGCGACAAAAAAAGCCGCATGCCACAACCGCACACAGGCAGAAAAAGCCTGCGCGGGAAAACTCGGCGACGAGCTCAAAGCATGCATTCGTAGCCATGTGAAACACTCTTACGGTAGATAATAGAATGCAAAATAAACCACTCGCATTACCGTTCGCGCTCCTCTTCGTCGGCGCTCTCTTAGGTCTCGTTTTTTCTGGAGTGCTCATCTACGAGCATAACGGAGCAAAAACTGAAATTGGTTCGGCCGTCTGCAATGTACAGAACGCCGATAATTGCGCAAAAGCGAAAGATTCGGCAATGGGCAAGCCGTTCGGTATACCGCTCGCGCTCGTCGGTTTTTTCTACTACGGAGTTACTGCGGCGTTAGCTGTGTTCTTACTGATCGCCTTCAACGACACGGCGATTAGACTGACGCTGTGGGGAGCATTGGCGGCGATTCTCTTTGATTTTTTTCTACTTCTATATTCACTTGTTGTACTCGGCGGCATTTGCCGCCTCTGCGCGATCACGTACGCCGCATCGGTGCTCGTTGCCATCGGCGCATACCTCATTCACCGTCGGGGAGAAAAAATCATGAAAGTCGAGACTGTTTCTAACGCCGCCAAGGCTGCTTTCGCCGCTGTGCTCATATTCACCGTCGGCGGCGGTTTGTTTTTTAACAATCGCGCGATCGAAAGTAAGGTGCCCGAGCAAACCAGCCTCACGCGCGAACAACAACAGTTGATCGAACAACTCAATAACGAGTTTTATAAACAGTGGCTCGCCGGTGAAAAACTCGGTATCGATGTACCAAAGAGCGGCGGCAAAGGCGCAGTACATCCGGTGCTTACGATTGCAGAATTTGCCGATCCGCTTTGCCCGCATTGCAAAGACATGGGTATCGTGCTCGGTGATTTTGTCAAAAAGCATGCAGATAAAGTGCGTGTCGTTTTCCGCCACTATCCGCTCGACATTCAGTGTAACGACGCGATGAAGCGCGCCTTTCACGTTGGCGCCTGCGATTTAGCGCGCACAATCGAATGTGGCGAAGCGCAGGGAAAATTTTGGCAGATGCACGATGCCGTATTTGCGCAGCAAGAAACATTTTTTAGAAACCCTGTTACAGAAAAATCCATCGAAGCGATGGCGCAAGCTGTGGGAGCAAATGCGACCATGCTCTTGCAATGTTTCCGAGGCAATGCGACGATGACAAAAGTAAAAGCCGATATCGCCGCCGGCAATCGCATCAAAATTCAAGGTACGCCGACGGTAATCGTCAACGATCGTAAATTGCCGAGTGTGCCGCTCGAATATATTCCCGGGGTCTTGACGAAAATTTTGGCAGAAGAATCAAAGCGCGCGCCGTGAACGCGCAGTGCATGCCGATGGACGATAATTATTATGCTCATCGAAGTGCGGCGCGAGCTTGTGAAACAAGACCATCGTTTTTTAGAAAAACGTTTTTTACAAGATGCGCACCTTAGGCTCGCGATTTATATTTGGCAATTACCCGGCGACGACGAAGGCGAAATGCTGCGTTTTCAAATCTCGTATAAAGATACCGCGATCGATTGGTCGGCAGAACGCGGCGTACGGCTCGCCCATGTCGACGACGGCGATAACCCGATGGGCATGAAACGCTCCCCCATATTGCAAGCGGCAAACTCGATCAACACGCTCGCGGTTGAACGGCTCTGTGCGTATCTCGCTGAAGCACACGACCGCCCCTCGCTACAATTCATTCGCAAGCGCATCGAAACCGAAGTGCTGAAGCAGATAAAATGAGCATCGACGCGCATACACAAATCTACGGTATTATCGGCAACCCGCTCGGACATACGTTTTCGCCCGCGATGCAGAATGCCGCGTTTGCCGCGAGAAAAATCAACGCCGTCTACTTGCCGTTTCCGCTAAAAAATCTGATTCAATTAAAATATGCGATGAAGCAGTGGAATATCCGCGGACTCTCGGTGACAATTCCGTACAAGATCTCTATCCGCCGTTTGCTTGACCGCATCGACCCGTTAGCCTTGCAGATCGGCTCGGTGAATACGATTCTCTGGGGTAAAACCGGTCTTTTAGAAGGTTACAATACCGACGGCCCGGGTGCGATTATGGCACTGACCAAGGCGCGAGTTCCGATTTCTGGCAAGCGCATTCTGGTGATTGGCTCGGGCGGTTCGGCGCGCAGCATCGCATTTGCAATCGCGCGCGAAATGCCCGCCGAAATCGGCATTTTGGCGCGCAACCCAATCATGGCGATGCAGCTCGCACGCAACTTGACGCTCGCCCGCGATAACCCGAAGGTGACGATTATCATGAAAGAGCGTCCGCAAAGCCTACAAAATTCGATTGCCGAATTCATGCCGCACAAAGGCCGCCGTTGGTCACGCCTCAACTACACCGACCCTGAGTTTCTATCGCCGTTCGATCTCGTGATTAACACTACTCCCATTGGCATGAAAGGTTCAAAGGATGCGGGAGAAAGCCCTCTTAAGGCACGTGAATTGAAAAAGCACCAAACTATTTTTGATATCGTCTATAATCCCGCCGAAACGCCGCTCATAAAAATTGCGCGCAAGAAAGGCTGCGGTATCGTCCACGGTTATAAAATGCTCCTCTACCAAGGGGTGCAGCAATTCGAACTTTTCACCGGTAAAAGCGCGCCGGTTCAGGCGATGGAAACCGCGCTTGTTCGCGAGATAAAAAAGCTAGCATGAACCGCCGTTCTCAAACTCCGCATGCGCGCATCGCCACGCCGCAAAAACCGCGCATCGCTATCACAGGCTTTCGCGGTGTCGGCAAAACACAAATTGCGCGTCGCTTGGCAGAACACTGGCGCATGCCGCTCGTCGCGCTCGACGAAAAAATCGAACACGACGCCTCTTTACGTATCGAAGAAATTGTGGCATTGCACGGCTGGCAACATTTTCGCGATTTGGAGTTCAGAGAGCTGAGTGCGGCGGCGCAGAGCGAAAGACTTTTGCTCGATTGCGGCGGGGGTATCGTCGAAGAAGCCGACGGCCTACCCAGCGAACGGAAAATGAAAATTCTTGCCAATAATTTTTTCTGCATCTATCTTTCGATCAGCGAAGAGCGCCTACTCTACCGCCTGCGCACTCTGGCGCGCAACGCTTCGCGCCCCGATCTTTCCAATGCCGATTCACCAGAGGCGCTCTTAGAAATTTTTCGTCGTCGTGAGATACTCTACTTAAAAATCGCACACGCCGTTATCGATATATCCGATACGAATATCGCCGAAAGCGCGCTGCGCATCACGCAAATGTTTCGTTAAAATATTGCACTGAGGTGACTGGGCGAGGACTCGCGCAAGCTATATTCAAAAGCGATTTTTTGTCGCAGTTGCCGAGGCGGTTTTGATAACCGGCAAAAAAACCGAGCAAATTCTGACGTCTTCGCCACTCGCCAAGCGAATTGTGCGCAATTCGCGGGGGAATTTGTGCGGTTTAGCCTCGGCAACTGCGGCAAAAAATCGCGTCAGCGAGTTCCTGTACAGTCACTGAGTTGACGCACTATGCGCAATCTATATTGGGTCGAAGCTCATGTTGCGGGTTTTACTCGTCACTAAAAATACGTCGCTTGCCGAATTCTGCCGTCGCAACAGTCCCGGCGATGTTCGGTTAAATGTAGTAAAGCGCTTAAATTTGCGCACCGAAACTGCGCATAGTATTATTCTTTTCGATTCTGCATTTCTTGTCGAAAATTCCGACGCGGTCATTGCCCGAGCGGCCGATGAGTTAGGCGCAAAAGACGGCGCCGTGGCTCTGGCAATTCTCATGAACGCAGACCACCAGCAAAATACCTTTTCGCTTTTTCCCGAGAACATGAATCTTGTACAAGCGATTTTGCACTATCGATACGAAAACGGGAAAATTGGCGAACTGACGGCAAAAGAATTCCACTGGTTTATCGAGCAGCAAAAAGTCTATTTGAAACAGCGTACCGAGCACATCCTTGCGACGAATGAAAACATTGTCTTAACTGACCGACTGATGCGCGTTAATACTGAATTGCGCGGGTCAATTCGTTTTCCGGCGTTTATGCAAGGTCGATCGCAGGCGATTACGAAGTTTCGCGCGCAATTTTTTTCCATTATCTCTGAGTCGCCCTATCTTCTGATAACGGGCAAAGACGAAATGCCCATGCAAGATTTTTTAGAATATTATTGCTCGCTGCGCGAGCCCGAAGCACGTACCGATTTTCGCCTCGTCGATTTAACAAAAATCGCAAAGCACCTGCAAGCGCAAACACTATGGCCTACTCGCAAAGGTAAGGTCGTAACCAAAGACACACAAGTAATTTGTGTGCGCGGTATAGAGCGCCTGAGCTGGCAAAACCAGACGGCGTTATTGCAACAACTGGCGAAGTTGCGCGACGATGAGTCGTCTCCACATGCGCGCACCGGTGCGGCAAGCTATATTTTCGTCGCGCACAGCGAACTCCAAGGCGACGTGCGACGGGGACAATTTCGCCAAGAGCTCTTATCGCTCTTGAAAAGAGCCGAGGCGATACTCCCCCCCCTCTACGAGCGCCCCGACGACATTACCCAAATTTCGGCAGAATATATACAGCGCAGAGGTTTTACGTCGTTGAACGAGCGCATGAGCGAAATTGCGACAAACCTTATTGCGCGCTTCGATCTATCGAGCGGGTACCTCGGTCTGTTCACCGTTCTCGATCTGATGCATGATTTGCAAAAAAGCAACGGTGTCCCTGTATTCGAGTTCTTGAACGGCTTTTTAACATCCGATGCATACCTGGCGGCGCGCAGCTTCTTGCGCGAAGAGGTCGAGCCAAATGCGGCTAGTCTTTTCCAAAATCTTGCGGGCGGCGAAAAAGACGCGCTGAGTCTCGATTATGTCGAGCGTAACTACATCGCCGCCGTCTGCGAACGCTATGCTTGGCAAGTGAGCGACGCGGCGCGACACCTGCGCATCTCGCGCAAAACTCTCTACGACAAGATGCGCCGCTATAAACTCGCGCGCCCCGATAGCAGCTCGGCACGGCGTATAAAGAAAGTCTCGTGAAACGCGCATCGCTTCGTATCGGTTCGGGAAAGTTCAAGCGTTCTGCTATCGCTCTGCCAAAAGCGCATCGCCACCACCAGAATGCGACGAGTGCTCGCGTTAAAGAAGCGGCGTTTCAAATCATACGTAACCACATCGATATCGAAAGCGAATGGGTATTTTTCGATCTCTTCGCCGGGAGCGGGCAAATGGGTATCGAGGCATTGAGCCTCGGTGCCGCGCATGCGTCCTTTGCCGATATTGCTCCCGAACGCCTTTCAGAAATTCAGCATGCGCTTCTCGCTCTTGAAGTGCCGCACGAAGCTTTTACACTCGTGCGCGCGCGCGCCAATAAAATTTTTCAAGAAGCAATTCTTTCCGCCGATTTACCGGCCGTCGTCTGGGCAGACCCGCCTTACACGTATAACCACTCGCCCTCGAACGACCCCGCACAACTGATTCAACTTTATAAAGCGACGCAAACAGAACACGCAGGGGGATTGCCACTTTTCCTGATGCAGGTACACGAAAAAAGTCCGGTACTCGCACAAGAATTTCTGTCGGCAAATCCAGAAATAACCGTCTATCGCTATGGTTCAAATTGCTTGCTTGTATTGTAAAAGCCTATCTCTGTAGATCAAGGCGCATACTTTTCGTGGTTTCAAAAATCAGAAAGCTGTCAGCCGTTCGCGCTAACAGCCGACGGCAGGCGTCTGCGCCGCTTTAGCAGCAACTTTGTAGCGCAAAGTTGCGAGGCTTTCTGCTTTTTGATTACATTTACTTTATCGACAAGATTTGTGCCTCGATCTTGGCGTTTCGCAGAAACGCCAAGCCCAAAGGGCTACTGAGATAGGCTCTAAGTTTGCTGCAGACTTCTCCTTTACCGCATGACTTTATCTGAAGTTAAGTTCACTATGCACTTCAAACTCTCCGACGTAGGCACCGGAAAAAAGATCGCGCGTATCGTCGATATCCAGACAAACGACCAAAACTCGCTGACGCGCGCAACGCTGCTCGAACTCAAGAGTATCCTCGACGATACGCATAAAGACGAGAAGTACTCCGCCTTGATTTTTACATCGACGAATGAAAAATTTTTCTCGAACGGTCTCGACGCAGCCAATGTCGCACAGACGCCCGACGATAAGCTGGTCGAAGAAGTCGGCGAAATCGTACTGTTCTTCGGTCATCTCTTGCAATTCGATAAACCGGTGATTACCGAAGTTACCGGCTATGCGATGGGCGGTGGCGCGGTTATCACTGTCGGCAGCGACTATAAGTATATGCTCGAAGGCAAAGCGCGCATTGCGTTTAGCGAGGTATTGGTCGGGCTGCCGCTACCCGGCTCATTCGTCGATAAAATCGCACGCACCGTCGAAGGACGTTATCTCAACGAAATTTGTGCGGGCGAAAACTATAAAGCCGCCGCCGCAAAAACAATTGGCCTCGTCGACGACATCGCTCCCGATATCGAAGCGTTGCGCAAACTCACCTTAAAAAAATTAGATTATCTGAATCGCATTCCACTTTCGGCGCTAATGCGTACCAAACAAGCAATCAATGCGCCGATTCTCGAACGCTTTGAGGCGACGCTGAAGCACACGCACGCATCGTTTACAACGCCGGTGATTGTCAAAAATTTTCGCGAGGCGATGAAGGCGCTTGCGGAAAAACGCCGCCCACAATATATAGATTAACATGCTCTCAGAATGGAAACCGGCGGAGATAGTCCGCCATCTCGACGGCTTCATCATCGGCCAAAATGAGGCAAAAAAAGCGGCAGCAATCGCCCTCAGAAATCGCGAACGCCGACTCGCATTGGGCGAGCACCCATTGCGCGACGAAATCCATCCCAAAAATATTATCATGATCGGCCCGACCGGCGTGGGCAAGACAGAAATTGCGCGTCGCTTGGCAAAAATGGCGAACGCGCCTTTTATCAAAGTCGAAGCGACAAAATATACCGAAGTCGGCTATGTCGGGCGCGATGTCGAGAGCATGATTCGCGACCTTTTAATGAGCGCGATCAAAATCGTGCGAAGCGAGTATGAAGAAATAGCGAAAGTCGAAGCGGAGAAACGCACCGAAGAGCGCTTATTAGATTTACTCCTTTCGGGAAAATCTGAAACAACGACGACAGAATCTACCGAACAATCGAACACAAACGACGAAGACGAAAAAATCGCACGCGATATTTTTCGCAAGAAACTCCGCTCGGGGCAATTAGAAGATCGCGAAGTCGAAATGAAACTGCCGCAGCAATCGGGGCCGCAAGTCGCGGTGCAGATGATGGCGATACCGGGCATGGAAGAACTCGAAAACCAAATGCAAAACGTGCTCGGCGATATTTTCCCCAAAAAGAAAGAACGCCGTAAAGTAACCATTGCGCAAGCGCGCAAGTTGCTCTATCAAGAAGAACTCGATGCCTTGATCGACTTTGAAAAGATAAAAGAAGAGGCGATTCACCGCACCGAGAATACCGGCATCGTATTTATCGACGAGATCGACAAGATCGCCAGTCGCGGTAGCAAAGGTTCGCCCGACGTTTCCCGCGAAGGGGTGCAGCGGGATATCCTACCTTTGGTAGAGGGCTCAACCGTCAATACGCGCCACGGTGCAGTGAAGACCGATCATATTTTATTTATCGCCGCCGGCGCTTTTCACATCGCCGCCGTCAACGATCTCATACCAGAGCTACAGGGGCGTTTCCCGATTCGTGTCGAGTTGAAGCCGCTCGTTAAAGAAGATTACGTGAGTATACTGAAAGCGCCGAAAAACGCACTCTCGAAGCAATACCAAGCGCTGCTTTCGACAGAGAACCTGAATATTGCGTTCGACGCTTCAGGGTTCGATGCGCTCGCCGAAATCGCGTATGAGATGAATTCGCGTAACGAAAATATCGGCGCGCGCCGCCTGCATACTATTCTTGAAAAATTATTTGAGCAGATATCGTTCGAGCCCGAAAAGTCCGTAGACAAAGATATTCGC
Organism: Spirochaetota bacterium; assembly: GCA_018240245.1. GTDB lineage: Bacteria > Spirochaetota > Leptospiria > Turneriellales > Turneriellaceae > Turneriella. The sequence continues at coordinate 10,102 of JAFEGD010000226.1, forward strand.
GTCGATCGCGCGTTCGTCGAATCGCAGCTCGCAGAAATCGTCAAGAATCAAGATTTATCGAAATTTATTCTGTGATGCGATTTTATACTCCCCGCATCCTTCGTGCCCCGCTCGCGGCATTGGCTGCGGCGGTATTTATTTCGGTTTTTTTACCGCGCTCCGTTGCGGCCGACGGTTTCGACGCCGAGCAAAGCTTTCGTTCGGCGATGACGGCGTTCAAAGAAAAAAGTTTCTACTCGGCTCGACTCTTATTACAAGAAATTGTATTGAAAGACGCGCGCGGCGAGTACGGCGACGACGCACAATACTATTTGGCGATGACCTATTTCTACGACGGCGACTATAAGAGCGCGCAATTCGAGCACCGTGTGTTGCAGCGCGACTATCCCGAGTCGCCGTATATCGCGCGCTCGGTTTTCTGGAGCGCAGAATCCTGGTTCTACCGCAAGCAATACCGTGAGGCGTTAGAAGCGCATGCGGCTTTTATTCGTAAATATCGCGAGAATATTTTATGCGCATCGTCGCTTTACACGATGGGCTATATCTATAACGAACAAAAACGCTACGACGAAGCGATCGCCGAATTCAAACGCGCGCTCAAAGATTATCCCGAAACAAGCGCTGCGGCGGCGCTAACTTTGCAACTCGGCATTGCGTATTTTAACGCGGCAGAGTACGCTCCGGCGCGGCGCCAATTTGAAACGCTGCTCAACAAATACGCGACCGCGGACAATCTCGATCAAGCGCGATTCTGGCTCGGCAAGAGCTATTATGCCGAAAATAATTTTCCCGACGCGCTGCGCGAATTCGCCGCCGTCGTCAAAGATTATTCGACATCGCCGCAAGCGAGCGAAGCGATGTACTTATCGGCGCTCTGCCATTACAAAGCGGGAGCGATAAGCAAAGCTTTGCAAGCGCTCGCAAAAACGGCGGCCGATTATCCCAAAAGTAGCATCTATCCTTTTGTGCGACTGAGGCAAGCGCAGCTCATGAAAGAGCAAGATAATCTTGCCGATGCGCTCTCGCCGCTTCTCGACATCATCAATAATTTTCGCGAACACGAAACGTTCGCACCCGCACTCGCGCTACTCGCCGAGATTCGGCAAAAACAAGGCAAGAGCGACGAAGCAGCGCAAACTTTCGAGGCGTTGCGCAACGAAACGAATCTCACTCCTAAAAGTAAGAGAGAGCTCTTGCGGCAATACGCGGATTTATTGTACCAAGAAAAACATTACAACCGTTCGACAGAAATTTATACCGAACTCGCAAAAGAATCGACAACGGCCGACGAGACAAGTGAGAATTACCTTCTCCTCGCGCGTGCAGAATACAAAGACGGCAAATACGACGCAGCGCTCGCAAGCATCGAAAAAATGGGAACGCTCGGCGACGACCGTACACATGCCGCCGAAGCGCTTTTTTTGAAGGCAGAAATATCGTACGCGCTTGGCAAATTTACGCCGGCGCTGCAACTCTACGCGCGCGTCGTGCGAAAATTTCCGAAGCACGCCAAGGCTTTCGACGCGCAAATGGGTATCGGCTGGACATACTTCGAACTGCGCCAATACGCGCGTGCCGCCGATCAGTTTCGCAAAATCTTGAAAGCGTATAAAGCACCGCGCGAACAGGCAAAAGCGCTTATCGCGCTCGGCGCGTGTCGCTACAATTTACGCGATCTCGAAGGCGCGCTCAAAAGCTATCAAACGGTGACAAAACAATTCGCTGGCGAAAAAGAAGAAGCTGCCGAAGCGCAATACCAAATTGCGTGGCTAGAGTTTCGGCGCAACCGTTTCACCGCAGCAGCCACCGAGTTTCAAGGCTATCTGAAATATGGCGATGGCACGCCACATTTTCTCGATGCGCAGTATTTTTTAGCGCTCTGCCATTTTCAACTGGGCGACTATGCGCACGCCGAAGAACGGTTGCAAGCGCTGGCCGCTGGCGCAAAGATTACTCCTTGGCTTAAAGAAAAAATCTTCGGCGATTGGGGTAAAACGCAGTTAGCGCTGAAAAATTATACCGGCGCACGCGAGACATTTCGAAGACTCGTGACGGAGTTTCCCGATTCGCAGGGCCGCGACGAGGCGCTCTTTCAACTCGTCGTATTATCGTTCAAATTAGGCGACGAGAAGACCGCCGCGAGCGACCTCGCAGAATTACAAAAACATCCGAATTCGCCGTGGTATACAGAGGCGCTGCGCGAGCGAGCAGATTATGAACGGCGTACGAAGCAATTTTCGGCGGCCGATGCGACGCTGACCGAGCTCGAAAAATTACAGAGAAAACCTGCCGAAAAAATCGACACTCTCGTCGCTCGCGCCGAAGTCGCCGCCGAGCAGGGTAAAAGCGAACAAGCGATTCGTTACCTCGACGACGCGCTCGCTAAAGAAGACATCAACGATACCACCGCGATCAAAGCCAGCACCGTACTTTTTCGCGAATTAGAAAAACTGAATAAAAACGACGAAGCGATTCGCCGCGCCGAACAGTTCGCGATTCGTTTTATCGGCAACAAGTCAGTGAGCGACGAGATGCGAATCCAACAGGCTAA
>JAFEGD010000227.1 GCA_018240245.1 Spirochaetota bacterium
CGACGGGTTCAAAAAATAGGATTGCCCCAATTTCCACAGCCCGTAACTTCCGCGAACATGCCCCGAAAGCACGAGCCGCGGCCCGGTCGCATCGACGGCTTCGCGAATACCGTGCGAGCCGCAGTAGCCGTAGTTCGCGAGTTTATCGAGCGTGCCGTACGCCGGGTTATGCACGACCATAACATCGGGTTTTTCGTGCAGCAAGAAATCCATGGGTTTGCTCGCGAGCGTATTGCCCATGCCCGACTCTTCGAATATTACAGTCAGTTCTTCGGGAATACCCGGCGTAAAAATCGGTGCGCTACCGTAGCCCGAGAATTTTATGCCGTCGATAACTTGCGAGCGTTCGTGTAGGCTGTAGGCGTCGACGGCGGTGCCTTGCAATGCGATGTCGTAGTTGCCGGGTATAATGAAGCATTTTTTCTGCGTCGCGACGATCGCTTTGTTCATCGTTTGGTATTTGCGCAACAATTCTTGATGCGCTTCGGCCGCGAGCTTCAAGTATTCTTCACCTTCGGCGGCCGCGAGAATACCCGGGGTTAATCCCGCTTGCGCTTTTTGTGCAAACTCGAGCGTCGCCTGCGTGTTCGTCTTTTTTGCGCCTTCTTTGAGCGCGAGGTTGCGAATTTTTTCTTGCAGCTCAATAAAACGAAACAGCGCTTCGTCGGTGCCGAAGCAGTGGTAGGTCAAATCGCCCGAGAGAATATAGAGGTCGGCCTCGGTTTGGTTGAGGACGCTCGAAACCCCGGCGAAATTATCGTGAATATCGGTGAGGTAGACGACTTGCATGCGCGGTTACTTAAGGCGCATTCGCATTGGGAGATATTGCGGCAACGAAAGCTCATATTGATTGACGGCCTGTTTTTCAAATGGCTTACGCATCTATTGCGTAAATGCATAAAAACGGGCTGTAGCGCAGTGGTAGCGCACACGTCTGGGGGGCGTGCGGTCGCTGGTTCAAATCCAGTCAGCCCGAAAGGACTTATTTTTTGAGGCTGCGCCTCAAAAAATAAGATGAGTAAGTGATTCAGTTATTTAATACCCTAAGTCGCAGTAAAGAACCCGTCGAGGGTTCTTTACTGCGCATCTACTCGTGCGGGCCGACCGTTTATAACTACGCGCATATCGGCAATTTTCGCAGCTATATTTTCGCCGACGTGTTGAACCGCACGCTGCGCCTCGCGGGCTATCGGGTTGAGCACGCGATGAATCTCACCGACGTCGACGATAAGACGATCAACGGCGCGATTGAACTTACCCAAAAAGAACCCGGCAAATATGCGGATCTCAAAAATGCGCTCGCCGCTTACACGGCGCCTTTTACCGAGGCGTTTTTTGCCGACCTCAAAACGCTGAATGTCGTCAAATTCGATTACCACCCGCGCGCCACCGAATACATCCCCGCGATGCTCGATCTAGTCGAGCGTCTTATAAAGAAGGGCGTGGCATACGAACAAGACGGTTCGGTCTATTACCGTATCGGCGAAAAAAAAGATTACGGCAAGCTTTCGCGGGTCGATCTCGAAAAAAATAAAACCGGCACGCGCTACAACACCGACGAATACGACAAAGACGACGTGCGCGATTTTGTGCTCTGGAAAGCCGAGCCGCAAACCGGCGTGCATTGGCATTCGGCGCACGGCGACGGTCGCCCCGGCTGGCATCTCGAATGCTCGGCGATGATCCACGAAATTTTTAAGGGGCCGATCGATATTCACACCGGCGGCGTCGATCTCATCTTTCCGCACCACGAGAATGAAATCGCGCAGAGCGAAGCGGGTTATGGCGGCGCGTTCGTCAAGCATTGGTTGCACTGCGAGCACCTCTTGGTCGATAACCGCAAGATGTCGAAGTCGGCGGGCAATTTCTACACGTTGCGCGATCTGTTAAATCAAGGCAAACGTCCCGAGGTGATTCGTTATTTTTTGCTCGCTGCGCATTACAGCCAAAAGATAAATTTTTCCGCAGACGCTTTGCACCAAGCCGAGGCGGGCGTTGAGAAAATGTATAGCCTGTGGCAGCGAGGCGAACGCGCAGCGAAAAAAGCCGGCGAGGCGGATGCAGACTTTGCTCAAACCTCGCTCGACGCGCGCAAAAAATTTACCGCCGAGCTTGCCGACGACTTGAACACGCCGCGCGCCTTGGCGGTTGTTCACGAATATTTTCGCGTCGCGAATTCGCTCCTCGATAAAGAAAAAGATTCTTTGCCCATGGCGACCGCGCAAGAGTTACAAGAGACAATCCGCCATTTTGATCGGGTGTTGGGTCTTATCGATCTAATGCCGAAAGCAGGTATTGGCGCCGACTTGCAACAGCTCTTAGACGAGCGCAACGCCGCCCGCGCCGCAAAAGATTTTGTGCGTGCCGACGCGCTGCGCGATACGCTGCTCAAGGCGGGGTATAAAATACTCGACACCAAAACAGGTTCGCATTTGGAGAAAATCAAAACGGATGCGTAGCATTTGTTTTGATTAACTATGCTCGTCGTCGGTTTTCACGCAGTCTTTGACCTCATCGAAAAATC
>JAFEGD010000228.1 GCA_018240245.1 Spirochaetota bacterium
CTATCCGCGTGAAACAGGCGCGATTACGAGACAATACGTAGCAGGTAATATTGCCGAAGCGCAACGTAAGTTCATGCAACTTTTGCCGCTGTGCAAGGCGATGTTCGTTGAGACGAACCCGATTCCGGTGAAATTTGCGGCGGCGAAAAAGGGGCTGTGTCATAATTCGTTGCGCTTGCCGATGACGCCGCTCGCTTCTTCTCTAGAAAACGCCGTAACGAGCGCCATGACGGTATTTGAGTCGGGGGTCAGGGGATAATGCACCCTGATAAAACTATGGAATTTGGAATCGTCGGCGCTCTCGGGCGCATGGGTCGCGCGATCGCAGCGCGTGCGGTTATGGCAGTAGAGACGGACTTTAGTCCGTCTCTACTGCCAAAATTATGCGTTCCCATCGAATATGCCGCGCACCCCGATCTCGGCAAAAAATATCGCGACGTGACCCACATTGCCTGCGACGCAACGATCGTATCTTTGGCCGAGGCGAAAATTCCTGCGGGGGGATTGATTGATTTTTCACACGCTGCGACCGTGATCGAAACTTTGCGCCGCGCCGCCGAAACAGGTGTACCCGTTGTCGTCGGTACTACCGGTTTTACGAACGAGCAACGCAAAGAGTTAGAAAACATGGCGACAAAGATTCCGCTGATTATCGCTTCGAACATGGCGATCGGCGTCAACGTGCTCTTTGCTTTGGTCGAGCAAGCGGCGCGTGCGCTCAAAGACCACGGCTTCGCCCCCGAAATAATGGAGATTCATCACAATTTGAAAAAAGATTCACCTTCGGGTACAGCAGTGACCATGCAAGAGGCCATCCGCATTGCGTATGGTTTTTCTGAGAACGATATATTGCACGGGCGTGAGGGTATGGTGGGCGAGCGCAAAAAAAATGAACTCGGCGTCATAGCATTGCGCGGTGGCGATGTCGTCGGCGATCACACAGCGTATTTTTTGGGTCAAGGCGAGCGCATCGAAATTAAACACCAGGCGACGAATCGCGATACGTTCGCTGCGGGTGCGCTGGCGGCGTTGAAATTCTTGCAAGGCAAGAAGCCTGGTCTTTATTCGATGAAAGACGTTTTGGGATTGAGATCGAATTAACGCAAATCACCAGGTAGACTATTTTATAGCGTACTATAAAATAGTCTTGACTATTTATTTCTGTACTCTCAAATAGTCGCATGCGCTATCTCGAGCCGCTGATTGAAACCGACCTACTCAAGAAAATGGTTTTTCTCGGTGGCCCGCGCCAGTGCGGCAAAACGACGCTCGCGAATAGTCTCTTGGCGCGTACGCCCGGTCGCTATCTCAATTGGGACTTCGACGAAGACCGCAACGAGATTCTCAAAAAGCGTTGGGGACCGAAAGACAAACTTTTGGTGTTCGACGAGTTGCACAAATTTCCCCGCTGGAAAAACTGGATTAAAGGGAATTTTGATAAAGAACAAAAATTACACCAATTTCTCGTGACGGGTAGCGCACGGCTCGACGTCTACCGCCGCGGCGGCGATTCGCTTTTGGGGCGCTATCATTATTGGCGGTTGCACCCATTTACGCTTTCTGAAATCCCCAAGGGGGTTTCACCGAAGAGCGCGCTGGTGCGCCTCATGACCGTCGGCGGTTTTCCCGAACCGTTTTTAGATAACAACGAAAACGAAGCGCGGCGCTGGCGCAAAGATCGCTACGATCGCGTGCTGCGCGACGATGTGCGCGATCTCGAACCCATTAAAGATATTCAAACGCTTTCGCTCTTGGTCGATCTGTTGCGCCGCCGCGTCGGCTCGCCGGTGGTCGTCTCGAATCTGGCGGGCGATTTACAGGTCGCGCCGCAGACGGTGAAGCATTGGCTCGAAATTTTAGAGCGCATGTATCTTATTTTCATCGTGCAGCCGTACTCGAAAAATTTGCCGCGCGCGCTCTTGAAACCGCCAAAGATTTTCTTTTTCGATAACGGCGACGTGATTGGCGACGAGGGTACGCGCTTTGAGAATTTGGTCGCGGCGCATCTACTCAAGAAAATACAATTTCTCGAAGATAGCCAAGGGTATCGCTACGAGCTCCGCTATGTGCGCGATAAAGAAGGCCATGAGGTGGATTTCGTAATTCTCAAAGACGGCGTCGTCGATGAGTTGGTCGAAGCGAAGTACGGCGACGACGAGATCAGCCGCTCGCTCAAATATTTCGCCGAACGCTTAAAGCCGCGCCGCGCGCGGCAGGTGGTTTTTAACCTCAAGCGCGAATACAGCTCGGGTAAGCTCTCTGTGGAAAACCCGTTTACGGCGCTGAGCAGCTTTAATATAATGTGATTCGCTGGGAATTGCCTTGCAACTCTCAGCGAATCACCCCACAATGAGCGCAGAATTTCACATCGAAGGCGGCCATAAGATCGGTGGCACGATTCGCCCGCAGGGTAATAAGAACGAGGCATTGCCGGTGCTGTGCGCCGCGCTCATGAACCCCAAAGGTGTCATGATTCGTAACGTGCCGCAAATCGAAGATATCAAAAATCTCTTAAAAATACTCGAGGCAATCGGCGCCAAAATCACTACGCTTGCCGATGCGCACTCTTATGAAATCCACACGCCTGAAATTCGCCTCAGCGATTTGCCGACAGAGCTTGCAGCGGGGCTACGCGGTTCGGTAACGTTGCTTGGGCCGCTGCTCGCGCGGGCAAAAAAAGTTTTTCTGCCGCGACCGGGGGGCGACAAAATCGGTCGCCGCCGCGTCGATACGCACTTGCTTGCGCTCTCGGCGTTAGGCGCTAAGGTTGAAGTCTTCAACGACGGTTATCTGCTCGAGGCCGAGCGTCTCAAGGGCACCGCCATCTTGCTCGACGAAGCGTCGGTCACGGGCACCGAAAATGCGATTATGGCCGCCGCGTGCGCCGAGGGTGTGACGCTCATTGAAAATGCTGCGTCCGAGCCGCACGTGCAGGGACTCTGCCGCTTTCTCGAAAAGCAGGGTGTGAAGATTGAAGGCATCGGCAGCAATATGCTGCGCATTCACGGCGTCGGCGGCTTTGAAAATCTGCAAGCGGCCGACCACACCGTCGGCGCCGACTATCTCGAGATCGGTTCGTTTGTGGCGATGGCCGCCATGACCGGCGGCGATTTAATCGTCGAAGATATTAATCCTATCGACCTGCGCATGATAAAATTCGTGTTCGAGCGCGTCGGCATTCAATGGAGATATGTGGCACACGGAGGTGCCGAAGTCGGCGGAGTTTCGGGTGCCCCGGAAGATGGCGGTACGCCGACTAAGAAGCATGCAGAAAGAGTCGATCTTGTGATGAAGTCGCCGTACTCGCTAAAAATTCAAACCGACGCGCACGGCGAGATACCGAAAATCGACGACGCGCCGTGGCCGATGTTTCCCGCCGATTTGATTTCGATTATTTTAACCGTGGCGACGCAATGTACAGGCACGGTGCTGATTCACGAAAAACTTTTCGAGAGCCGACTTTATTTTACCGACAAGCTCATGGGTATGGGAGCGCAGATTGTGCTCTGCGACCCGCACCGCGCGGTTGTCATTGGCCCGTCGAAACTCTATGGCAGTCGCATGACATCGCCCGACATTCGCGCGGGCATGGCGCTCGTAATCGCCGCGCTTGCTGCCGAAGGTAAATCTGTCATTCAAAATATTTTGCAAGTCGATCGCGGGTACGAAAATATCGACGCACGGTTGCGCACGTTGGGAGCGAGAATTGAACGTATATCTCAATGAGAATTTGGGCTGCATAAGCCCCGCAGGGGCTTATGCAGCTCTTTGACGAAGAAGCCGAGCAAGTCGTTCTCGGCTCGATTCTACAGACGCCGTCGCTGTTTGAAGAGGTGGCGCAGGTGGTGCGGCCCGAAGATTTTTATTACGAAGGCCATCGTCTGATTTACGAGGCCATCGCTTCCGAAAACGACCGCGGAGAGTCGCCGAATGCAATCCTCATTATTAACACGTTAAAGACGGCTAACCAGCTCGAACGCGCGGGCAATCGCGCCGCGATTATGAACATCGCCTCGCTCGGCGTGCTCGTCGGCGTGCATACGTTCGCCGAAAAAATTCGCGAGTTTGCGCTCAGGCGTCGCCTCATCATGAATTTTCGCGAGATCGAAAAGAAAGCAGGCGACACGTCGATTAAACTCGACAGCGTTCTGTCGGACACCGAAGGCGCGCTCACGCATTTAGGCGATCGCTACAGCAAATATAATCTCGCGCATATTAAAGAAACGAATCGCGAATTTCTCGATTTTTTAAAGCACGTACGCGAGTCGCACGACGGCATCACGGGTACCGCGAGCGGTTTCAAGAAGCTCGACGATTTGACGGGCGGCTTTAAGCCGGGGCAGATGATCGTCATCGCGGCGCGACCCGGTATGGGTAAAACGACGTTTGCGCTCAACATCGCGCTCAACGTGGCGATGAATAAAACGAAGCCGCAAGCGGTGGCGTTTTTCTCGCTCGAAATGACGCGCCTCGAACTCTTGCTGCGCCTCTTAAGCTCGCGCGCGTTTCTCGATTCGCAGAAAGTGCAGAAAGGGCGCATGAACGACAAAGAGATGGCGCGCCTCGGGTTACACGCGAAAGAAATTTACGAATCGGAGTTTTATATCGACGACAGCGCCGACCTCACGACTTGGGAGTTCAAGCAACGCGCCCGCCGCTTGGGCCGAACGCTGAAGCAACAGAATAAACAATTGGGTCTCATCGTCGTCGACTATTTGCAACTCATGACCGACCGCGATCGCGCGAGCGACGGCCGGCAGAACGAAGTTGCGGCAATTTCTCGTGCCATAAAGCTTATCGCGAAAGATTTGAGCGTGCCGATTCTCGCGCTCTCGCAGATGAACCGCTCGATCGAACAGCGCGGCAAAGACCCGCGTCCGCAACTTTCAGACTTGCGCGAATCGGGCGCGATCGAACAAGACGCCGACATGGTGCTGTTTATTCACCGCGAGCACCAAGGGGCCGACGCGCCCGAAGACAAAAAGAATATCGCCGAGATCATCGTCGGTAAAAACCGCGGTGGGCCGCGCGACAACGTGCAGCTTGCGTTCTTGTCCGATAAGAGTCTTTTCACAGATTACGAAGCCGCCGCGCCGCCGGGCGGGTGAGCGTACCTATACTCCGCGCGTGAATGAAGCGGGTCGTATGCGCTCGGTTATAGCCGCGCCAAAAAATCGACGGTAATACGAGTCCGATTCGTGTTTTTATGATCCGCAGGCACATAGTTTCGTGGTGAATCCTTCTAAGGTGGGCCCGGGTGTTGGTTTTCAGCTGACAACGGGGGCGCTGGCTTTCAAAACCAATGGCGGGCTTTACCCGACTTCTTTTGTGATTCTCACCGGTGCAAACAAGAATATATGGGCTACGTATGTTCCGTAAATTGGCTGGTTTGTCAGTGGCGGTATTTGCACTCTCTGTGTCTCATGCGGCGCCCAAACTGTCGATCCGCGACTATTTTCTGCTGCTGCCTGAAAAGGTGATGCCTGATGGAGCGAGCTCCGCCGCCGACCGCAAAGCATTGCTCACGGGAAAGAACACGCAAGGTAATCTGCGGCTGGTTACCGATGACCCTGCCAATGGATATCTGTCAGTTGGCTTTGAGGGAAGAATGCAGCAGGGATTATCCGAGTTTGCCATCTGGCGCTCAGACAAAGGTGAGGATATTATTGGCGTTAACACCATTTATACCGGTGTCGGCGGCACCGAGGGATATCTGCAATTCTACGCGCTGCGCAACGAAGAATGGCAGGATGTTACAAAAGACGTCTTTGCAGATTTTTGCCTGACGGCTTTCAAACCCAGGAAGAATGCACCCGGGAATTGCCAGGGAATTCCCATGGCGAAATTCCCGTCCGGGTTTTCGTGCAAGCTGCCGCGCAAAGGATTAACCATCGTCTGCAAGTACGAACTTTTCTGTGAAACCCCGGTTCCCTTTAAAGAATCGGATCTTTATGCGAAGCCGGTAGTGAACTTTCATTGGCAAAAAAACCGCTTCGTGGCAAAATAATTTCTGTTGGGCTTGTTTCTCTGAACAGTAAAGTCTGGTTATTTGTTTTGCTTTCGGCGCTGGCGTCGCGTCTGGCGATTCTCGCGCTCTCGCAGATGAATCGTTCGATCGAGCAGCGCGGCAAAGACCCGCGTCCGCAACTTTCAGACTTGCGCGAATCGGGCGCGATCGAACAAGACGCCGACATGGTGCTGTTTATTCACCAGGAGCCGCCGCCCCGCCGGGTGGGTGAGCGTATCTGTGCTCCGCGTGTGAATGAATGGAATGCAGCGGACCGTATGCGTTCGGGTCATAGTCGCGCCAAGAAATCGGCTCCCGCGACGACATCGGCGTAGCGGCTTTCTTTCACGCCTTCAAAATTATGCACGACTTGCCGCGCGCTTTCAATTTTTAGTTTTTGTGCGAAGTAACGCAACCCAGGCGAAAGTTGCGTTTCGCTCAGCTTTGCTTCAATGATTTGTGTTGGTTTGCCGTTTTGGGTCAGTAAGAAATCCACCTCATGCCCGTCGCGATCGCGTAAGAAATTTAATTCGCAGCGTTCGCCCTCGCTATCTTGCAAGAAATGGCAGCGCTGTAAAAGATGCGCCGCAAGCATGTTTTCCCACCGCAGGCCGGGGTCTTTGATAAGCGACCAATCGAAAAAATATACTTTGTATTCTTTGCGTACTGCGCGGCTGAGTTTTTTGTGATAGGGTGTGATGATAAAAATCGCGTACATCGCTTCGAGTACGCGAATCCAATGGCCGACGGTGATCGGCGAGACACCCAAATCTTCAGCCAATGCGCGCAGCGAAATAGGACTACCCACGCGCTCGATTAAAAGATCGTAGAGATAAAACATCGAATTCAAATTGCGAATACTTTCGAGCGCAAAAATATCTTCGCGTATCACGCGCTCGAGGCGTTCGCGTTGCCAACGCTTGAGCGCTCGCTCGCTTGGTGCAAGATACGGTTCGGGAAAACCCCCGCGCGCAAAAAGACGCTCAAAAATTTCTGCACGATTGCCTTCTGTCATCGCGACGATCTCGCCCATGGTAAACGGATGCAAGCGCCAATAATGATAGCGCCCCTGCATCGAATCGCCGCCGCGACGGTAGACGTCGAGCCGCGCCGACCCGGTGACGAGCATGCGATGGTCTTTACCTTCTTTGTCATAAATGCCTTTGAGCCACGATTTCCACGGGCGCCACTTGTGCAGTTCGTCGAAAATGATTAGATCGTTTGATTTTTTCCAGTCGCGTTTCATGATGCGCGAACGATCTTCGGGGTGGTCGAAATTTAGATAGAGCGGATTATTAAATTTCTGCGCGATTTGATTGCTAAGCGTCGTTTTGCCGACTTGGCGAGGGCCGCCCAGAAAGACCATTTTACCGGCGGCTAAATCTTCGTACATGAGGTCGGCCTGGCGACGATTCATGCTCTATTTGATACCCGGCAGATATATAGTCAATTATAAATATGGCGTGGCAAATGTATAGTTGGGTATTTTAATGAGGCTTGAATTGTTTTGTGACCCGTAATAATGTTCGCGGTACTATTGCTGAGCACTTGACAACATGCAACACAATAATATGCATGCAGTACATTGCACAAGTTCGTTTGTCTTATATCATTTTTCTGCATAGCCTTCGTGCTGCCGGCGCTCGCCGAACCAAGCGCCAACGTAGTCTCATTGCAAAGCAGTGCGCACCGTGTGTTTGTTACAGATTTTGTCAGCCAAGCTAACCCAGCAAAAGTTGCGCCGCAGAGTATGCAGCTTCGCGATTTAGTGATAGAATCGCTGCGAAAAACAAACGGCATTACGCTTGTAGAAGCGCCCAACAGTGCCCAAACGCAAACGGCAACCGGAGCCTCCACCAGCAGTAATAGTGTCATTGTAAAATACGATACTTCAGGCAATGCGCTCTGGGCACGCACGACAAATACTGCTAGTAACACTTCGATGTTTCAAGCAATCGCAACGGATAACTCGGGCAACGTATATGCTGTAGGCTACCAATTGAGTAATGGTACTTTCACTTATGGTACGCAGACCGTACAAGGTGCCAGCTCGGCAGGCAAAAATAGTGCGCTCTTAAAATATGACAGTACCGGCAACACACTTTGGGGGCGTTCTGTCAGTATCGGCGCTTCAGGTTCTGAGTTCGATGGCGTCGCACCCGATTCTTCTGGCAATATCTACACTGTCGGCTACCAAAGCAATACCGACACATACACCTATGGCGGCGAAACCGCGACCGGCACGTATTCGGCAGAGAACGTCGTGATTGTGAAATATCGCTGAGAGCGAAAAAAACTATCCATCCTGAATCGGCTCTTTAGACGATTCTATGGCAAAAGCACCCACCAAAAAGAAGCGCTCACTAATCGTGGAAAGACGTCGCCCGAAAGAGACCTCGGCAAAGACCACAACCACGTACAACCCCGCAACCGGCGAAAAGGTCGCCGAGTTTGCAAACACCGACCTGCGCGAATTTGGCGCCATTGTCGCGCGCGCGAAAAAAGCGCAGGCCGAATGGGTGAAGCTATCGTTTCATCGGCGCGCGAAGCATATCTTGAAAATGCGCGCGTATATCACCGAGCACGCCGACGAGCTGGCGCTGGCAGTGTCGCGCGAAAACGGCAAGTCGCGCACCGACGCCTTGGCGACCGAAATTATCCCGGCGTCGTTGGCGGTGCGCTGGTATGCGAAGAACGCGGGCGCGGTGCTCGCCGAAAAACGTCTTGCACGTTCGAGTTGGCTTTTTTTCAACAAGCAATCGAAAATTATTCGCGTGCCGTGGGGCGTCGTCGGCGTCATCAGCCCGTGGAACTACCCGTTCTCGATTCCCTTCGGTGAAGTCGTGATGGCGCTCATGGCGGGCAACGCGGTGATTCTGAAGGTCGCGGCGGTGACGCTGTCATCAGGTAAGGCGATTGAAAATATTGTCGCGGCGGCAAAGCTTCCCGCTGGGCTTTTCACGCATGTTATCGGTTCGGGCGGCGACGTTTCGACTGCGATGATAAATCACGGCGTCGGTAAAATATTTTTTACGGGCTCGGTTGCCACCGGTAAGAAACTGATGGCGCAGGCGGCAGAGAAGTTAATCCCCCTGTCTTTAGAACTCGGCGGCAAAGACCCGATGATCGTGTTTAACGATGCGGATTTAGAGCGTGCCACGGGGGGCGCCGCGTGGGCGGGCTACCAAAACGCGGGGCAATCGTGCGGTGGGGTCGAGCGCATCTATGTCGAGGGTGGCGTGTACGATCGCTTCGTCGCGATGATGGCCGAGAAGACAAAGGCAATTCGTCATGGCGCCGATACCGATTTCAACGTCGAGATGGGCGCGGTGACGACCAAAGACCAGCTTGCCACAATCAAGTCGCATCTTGCGAGCGCGGTGAAGAAAGGCGCGAAGGTTGTTGCGACATCGCAAGCGGCGGCGAGCGCAAACAAGGCGGGAAATTTTTTTCCGGCGACGCTCGTGACCAACGTCGATCACTCGATGCCGCTGATGCGCGAAGAAACTTTTGGGCCGATATTGCCCGTGATGAAATTTGAAAGTGAAGAAGAGGCGATTCGTCTCGCGAACGACTGTAGCATGGGCCTCACCGCTTCGGTTTGGACAAAAAATACACGCCGTGCGAAAAAGCTGGCACCCAAGCTTCAAGCGGGCGTCGTCACGATCAACGACCATCTTTACACGCACGGTCTTTCAGAGACTGCGTGGGGCGGTTTCAAAGAAAGCGGGCTCGGGCGCACGCACTCGGCGTTGGGTCTCGAAGAGATGACACAGCCGCAAGTCGTCAATTGGGATCTCATCAGCGCGCGGCGCAATTTGTGGTGGTTTCCGTTTTCGCCCGCAACGTACCAAGCGCTTAAAGACGCGCTCATTTTCTCGGCGCCGCGTAACCCGGTTTCGTGGGTCGTGTCGTCGCTCAGGCTTTCGGTCTTTGCCATAAAAAAAATGTTCGGCGCGCGTAGCCCATGATCTTTTCTCTCGTCGGCATACCCACGCGCGTCGAGCCGTTCTTTGTCGTGATCGAATGTGCGGGCGTCGGCTACGGCGTGCGCATCTGCGGTAACGTCTACGAGGCGATTGTTGCGGGCGGCTACGACACGGCGCGAAAAAATTTTGCGCTCGTCACGCGCAGCATCTACAGCGAAGACAACGCGCAGCTTTTCGGCTTTCTCTCCGAAGAAGATGCGGCGCTCTTCGATTTTATTCGTTCGCTGAACGGCTTCGGGCCTCAGGCCGCGATGGGCATTCTTTCAACACTGGGGGGGGAGTTTCTGCTGACCGCACTTTTGCACCAAGACGTTGGCTCTCTCGTTAAAGTGCCGGGGGTCGGCAAAACTAAAGCAGAGAAACTCTGTTTTGAGGCCAATGCGCGCAAAGCGCGCCTCGAAAAATTGGCGGTGACGCAAAAAACCGACGGCGCAAAGAAAACGATTGCCGTGCCAAACGATCTGGTCGTGCAAGCGCTCACCTCGCTCGGTTACGCGCCGAAAGAAATACAGAGCGCCGCCGACAAGCTCGCAAAAAGCACCGACAAACCCGCGAGTATCACACGCGAAAATTTACAAGAATGGATTCGGCTATACCTCAAACACCTGTGAGCGCGGCGTTTGGCTATATGGCGCGCTCGCTGTTTCCCGAACTCTGTTTGGGGTGCGGCGGGCGGCTCATGCGCGACGATTTTTTTTGTGCGGCATGCGCCGCCGCAACACCCGTACGCGCAACGGCGCCCGACATCGGCGCGCATGGTTTTCAGCAACGCTTCGTCCTCGATTACGATGGCAATGCGCGCAAGCTGCTCGCCGCTGCAAAATTTTCAGAACGTCGGCGCGCGCTACGCTTTCTGATTAGTGCTACGACAGAAAATCTCACACCACTCACGGGTAAAGACAGCATCTTCATCGCATTACCTTCGCGCCGTCGGTTCTTGCATACACTACTGAAAAAATCTTTGCCGCAGCAGACCATCCGGACCAATGTTTATCGCATGAAAAAGCGTCTTTTCAAGAAAACGGCGAATAAAGAACTAAGCGAAGGTGAGCGTTTTCGTCGTATTCGCGACGATTTGCTGCTACGCGCGCGCGCATTGCCCGATGCCGAGCGTTATATTTTGTGCGACGACGTTTTCACGACGGGCGCGACGCTGACGCACGCGGCGCATCTTTTGCAAACACGACTTGCGATACCTAAAGAAAAAATTACGCTCTGGGCGCTGATGGTTCGACCGCGAAAGTTTGCGCGTGAGGTGTGAATTCGATTAAAAAAGTAAGCCAATGCCGATACCACCGGCAAGATTGGTGTCGTACCTAGAATAACTGTAATAGTTATCACCATAATTAGTCGCATAATACCCGAAGCCTAGTTCGCCATGGATGCTGAGTCGCTCGACAAAAACCATTTCGAAGCCAAGCGTCACACCCGCATTTATCTGACGACGATAGTAGTCGTAGGTGCTTGAATATTGCCAATAGCTAATTGCTGGGGCCATGTAACTTCTAAAAAATACGTTTTGACTGACGACGGTATTGAAAATATTAAATTGCATATCGGTACCGATATTCGAGGATGTTTGAGTCTGAGAACTGGTTCCCGACGGCAATACGACGCCCGCTATTCGCCAATGAAAAAAATCGTTAAAAGCATACTTGTAGCTTAGCCCCATGCCCGCGATCGACGACGCTTGCACGCCGATGACGCTATGACGCAAGTGGTACGGGTTTTCTGCGGGGACTGGTTCACTGCTTGTAGCCGCGTGGATAAGCGATAGCGACAGTAGATAGGTAAGCAATAAAATAATCAGGCGCATACACGCAACTACATTTATTTGAGCTACCGTCAATAAATGAGTATTTTGGAGCGCGCTACTTTCTTATCCCCCGCCAATAGTCGCCCTTGCGCGGTTTGAAATGTTCGTTCACGGTGTCGAGCAGCCCGACATAGCTGCGATAGCGAAATTCGGGCAAGTCGCGGTTGGCGAGCGCGGCCTTCACGCCGCAGCCCGGCTCGTTGAGATGCAGGCAATTTTCAAAGCGGCACTGCAGCGCCATAAAGTCGGGGTAGCCGGTGCGCAATTCGGTTGGCTCGCGGTGGTGCAGACCGAACTCGCGCAAACCCGGCACGTCGATGAGCGCTAGGTCGGGATGCGCTGCGCTCGCAAAGAGCGCGGGGTTCGTCGTCGTGTGCCGGCCTTTTTGAATGAGACTCACGTCGCCGACGACCTGCAAATCGGCGCCCAGAATTTTATTGAGCAGCGTGCTCTTGCCCGTGCCTGACTGACCCAGCAACAGCCAAGTGCCGCGCGCGAGGCGCTCTTGCAGAGCCTTTGATTGCTTCTGCAAGAGAGATTCGCGAAAAACCGCGATACCGATTCTTTCATACCATGAAAAAATTTCTTCCAAGTTGTCGGTGATTTCTGTCACAAGATCGCATTTGTTGGCGATAACGAATACATCCACCCCCGCGATATTGATTTCAGCAAGACAGCGTTCGGCGAAGCCGAGGTTAAAATCGGGTGCGGCGACGCTCGTCATCACCACAACGCCGTCGACGTTAGCGGCCAAGCATTGTTGGCGGCCGAACGACGCGCGGTGAATCGCGTTGCGGCGCGGTTCGACACCCGTGATGACGCACGTCTCGGTATTTTTTACGTCGTCGGCGATTGCCACAATATCGCCGATCGACAAGAGCGATTCGCGCAGTTTATTGTAGCCTTCGTTTTTTTCGCGATAATCGATGCGCAGCTTGCCGCGCGTTTTGGCGAGAAGTCGCTTGCTACCCACGGCAGACGGCACGTCTGCTAAAGGTATTACATGATAATACGCGCCGAAGAGACCGGCGACGAGCGCGCGCCGCGTTGCACCGTCGCTCTGTTGCGGCGTCGGCATAGCTTACGCTGCGGCGAGAGTGAAGATTTTTTCGAAGAAGATTTTGCCGTAGCGCCGTGTCGAGATTTGCGCATCGGCTTGCGGTTTGAGCGCGCGTTCGGGGTGCGGCATGAGACCCAGTACGCGCTTATTTTTTGAAGCAAGACAGGCGATGTCGTCGAGCGAACCGTTCGGGTTTTTAGTATAGCGTAAGAGCGCTTGTCCGTTCTGTTGAATATCTTTAAGCTCGTCTTCAGAGCAGAAAAAATTACCTTCGCCGTGCGAGATGGGCAAAGCGTAACCTTGGGGAAACATGCCTTGCCAGTCGCCGCTACCTGTCAGTGGAGTCCATTCGCAGATGTGTTGCAGGTTTGTGTTGCGCATGAGCACACCCGGAAGCAACTTCGCCTCGCAGAGAATTTGAAAGCCGTTGCACACGCCGATAATCGGTCGGCCTTGCGCTGCGGCTTGCTTAAGCGACGCAACCGATTTGCTCTGCGCGGCTAAAGCGCCCGTGCGCAAATAATCGCCGTACGCAAAGCCGCCGGGTACGAAATAAAAATCGTGTTTCGTTTCGAATGCGTGCGTGTGCCAAAGCAAGTCGACTGTGCAACCAAAATCGTCGCGAAGTGTTGTGACCAGATCTTGATCGCAGTTGCTACCGGGAAACGTGAGTACGGCGGCTTTCATGCCCTCACCCCAACCCCTTTCCCCAAGGGAGAGGGATCAAGGGGGGTGAGGGTAATCTCGCACGTTTCCATCACGTCGTTAAAGAGCATGTCGGCGGCAATTTTCTGCATCTTCTGTTCGGCGGCAGTTTGCGATTCGGCTTCGAGTTCGACTTCGATATATTTGCCGACGCGCACCAGTGTAAATTCATGCGCGCCCTTTTCGGCGAGCACCAGTTGTATTGCTTTGCCCTGCGGTTCGAGAACCGATTTCTTAAATCGTACGGTCGCGGTTGCATGAAATTTTTTTAACATTTTACCTCACCCCGCCTTCGCCACCCCTCTCTTTAGTAAGGAGAGGGGTGATCTTACAAATAAGCTGTTCCATTTTTTTATATTGCTCTACCGTTTTTTGAATAATATCGGCGGGGAGTTTTGGCGCTGGCGGAGTTTTGTCCCAACCGATTTTTTCAACGTAGTCGCGTATAATCTGTTTATCCATCGTGGGGATTTCGTGCCCGGCGCGAAACGCTGCCTCGTAAGCGTCGATCGCCACAAAGCGCGAAGAATCGGGAGTAAAAATTTCGTCGATGAGCGTAAGTTCGCCGTTCAAAATACCAAATTCAAATTTTGTATCGAGTAGATAAATACCTTGCTCTTTAAGAGCGGCAAAAGCCCGCGCAAAGAGCGAAAGGCTTGAGATTCGCAGTGCATCCGCATATTGGGGCAGACGTTTTTGCATTTCGGCAAACGAAATATTTTCGTCGTGGCCGGTGTCGTTTTTGATCGCCGGAGTAAACGCTGGTTCGGGGAGCAGCGCGCCTTTCTGAAGGCCCGGCGGCAACTGCACGCCCGCTAGCGTTTGTGTCGCCATATATTCTTTGTAACCCGAGCCCATGAGCGCGCCGCGCACCACACACTCGAAATCAATGCGCTGTGTCTTACGCACCAAGACCGCGCGCTCGGCGAAAGCACCGCGATAGGGACCGGGAAATTTGTCCGCATCGGCGGTGATGAAATGATTGGGAATATCTGTGAAGAGGGAAAACCAATACGCTGAAATACGGTTGAGGATTTTTCCCTTATCGGGAATGGTGTCGCCGAAAACGACATCGAACGCCGATAGCCGATCGGATGAGACGAGCAAAAGCTTATCGCCCAAGTCGTAAACGTCGCGCACTTTGCCGCGATACGTGGGTGCGGGTAAGCTCACGCTTCGACTCCGCTCGGCAACGGAGACTCGGCTATGCCTCGTCGCAGCAACCATGCTTCGATCTTAATCCACATTGCGGCGTTTGTAGAGCAAGTCTTCGATGAGATAATCTTCGCCGATACCTTTCACCGGAAAATCTTTGCGGAGCGGGTGGCCGCGATAATTATCGGGCATGAGAATACGCCGCAAATCGGGATGTCCCGAAAAATGAATACCGAAAAGATCGAAAACTTCGCGCTCGGGCCAGTTTGCGCCAGCCCAAATGCCGACGAGGCTCGGCACGTCTTCGTTCTCGCCGACCGGAACTTCGATACGTAGCGCTGCGCTGCGGCGCTCGGGTTTCGTCGAGCGAAATAAATAAATCATGCGAAACCGCTTACCTTGATTTTCTATCGCATCGGTCTCGCGCGGCGAATGCAGCAGATCGATCGCGGTCAAGTCGAGTAAAAAGTCGCAAGTAAATGCAGCGTCGCTGCGAATAAAGTTAACCAAGGCGATGAAATTTTCTTTCGCAACGCGCAATGTGGGGTAATCGATCGTAGCATGGCCACCGTCGCGCATCACGGGTGTCGCTGCGTGCAGGTGCGGCGCATCGGCATCGCTCGGCCATGCGGCGTACAAAATTTTATCGGTAAGCGCACTCGCCGACAATGCCTCTTTTTGTCGCGTGTAAAGGGAGTTATTTTGTTCGGCTATTTTGCTTGCGGCAGTTGCGGTTGTAAATTTTTCAATACTCATGATTTCTTCGGGTCTTGAAGCAGCGAAGTCACGAATGCAGACTTCAAATCGTCCATACATCCTACTCGCTGTGCCGAGTCAGGGCGGAAATAAAAAAGCCCTACTATGGAATCTAAGGATTGTTAACGGAAAAAATTTCAGCCCGGCAGTGAAAGAATAGTTTCGATGGTGTGGATGTCCAAATTGACGCGCTGCGCAATCTCTTCTGCCGTCCAGCCGAACGTCGAGAGCTTGCGCACCATATCTTTCTTATCGCCGACACCGGCGGGTGAAAGTGTTTTTGTGAGCGTCACTTTATTCGCACGATCGTCGTCGAGCGCCTTCATGAATTCGGAGAGCTGGCGTACCTTGGTTTCGGCATTTTGTTCGATTTTTTCGATCTGCTGCACACTCGACGACATCGATTTGCGCAGGTCTTCGAATTGTTTGTTGAACGCGATAATTTGCGTTTTCTTCTTATCGATATCCGCCATGAGGTCTTCGATCTCCATGAAACGGCTTTGCACCGATTGCAGCTCTTTTTCGTTCTTGTGCAGTCCGACCATTTGATCGGTAATCGTATCGAGCTGGTCTTTCAAGAGGTGCGAACGCTGTTCTACGCGCTGAAAAAATCCGTTGAGTTGCGCGATGCCTTCGTTGAGCGAGTCGATGTGTCTGTCTTGCGCTTCGATTTTTTCGATGGTTTTTTGAATAAGTCGATTTTCATCGACGAGGTTTTGCATGAGCATGTCGGCTTTGCGGCGCTCGTCGTCAAGCTTCGCGTAATGCGCGGAGAACTCGTCAAGATTGGCTTGCAATTTCTTGAGCTGCACGGATTTCCCCTCGATCTCATTTTGTAAACCGAGGACAAAATTGATACTTTCTTCTAGGCGATCGACTTTGTCGCGTTTTTCTTTTATCATCAACAGTTCTGTTTCGAGCTTCGTGCGCATCTCTTTCATCTCTTCGACGCGCTGGTAGACTTCGCCGAGCGTTTGATTTTTGCTCTCTGCCTGCTCGATCTTCTGCGATAGCTCGCGAATGAGTGTGCGCAGATTTTCTGACGATTGGCGATGTTTCTCGACGCTCATGCCCTCGGCTTTGAGTTCGCGCAGCGATTCTTTGAGATCGCGAATCTCTTGTCCGGTGGTGCGCGTTTCTTCGACGATTGCGGCATAAACTTCTTGCTGATTTTCTTGAAACTCGTTGAAAGTCGAACTCGTCTCGGATTTCATTTCCATGAGACGATCCATGAGTTCGCTGACGCGGCTCTTGAAGTCGCTGACCGATTCTGACGACATCGTGGATAGCTGAGTTTTATGGCGATTTTCGCGTTCGGACAATTCTTGATCGAAAAGCCGAAGCTGTTGATCGTTCGTCTGGCGTAGCTCGTTTTCAATCCGTCGTTTTTCGGATTGCAGATTTTCGATGAGGCTTTGCTGCGAGTCTTCGAGCCCCTTTTTCATATCGAAAAAGCGCGCAATGTTGAGCTCGATTTTTGCGGTAAACTCGTTCTCTTTTTCTTCGATGCGCGTTTTGAATTTCTGCACCGCGTCGCCGAGCTCCATATCCATATCGCGCAAAGTTTCGGCGCGGCTCTTTTCGATTTCAATGGTGTTCTTGTGGAGCGCGTTGCGAGCGTCTTTGACGATTTCTTCGAGGCGATTCTGTGCGCTTTCGAAATGGCGGTCGGCGTCGGCGAGCTTTTCTCTAAGGCTCTTATCGAGACCGTTGATATTTTGCATGAACTGGCGTTCTTGTTCGGCGAGCTGGTCGCGATAGTCGGTGAGACCCTTTTCGGCTGCCTTCTTGAGTTCTTTGAGGTAGTTCGTAAACTCGCGTTCGCTCGCTTGCGAAATGTCGGCGATGCGCGTGTCGAGGTTTTCGCAACGCTCTTCGGTTTGCTGTACAATCTGCGAAACTTCGGTTTGTACCGAACTTAACTTATCGCGCAGCATTCCCGATTCGCGCAAGATTTCTTCTTCGATTTCGCTGAAAAGATCGCGCGACGCCGTCTTGATTTCGCTTAAAGCTTTATCGAGTTCGCTTTGCATTTCTTGCAAACCGCGCGCGCGGCTCTGCGCGAGGTGTGCGCCGATGTTCTTGTTGAGCTCTTCGATTTCGTCAAGTTTACCGCTCAGTTCTTTCTCGCGGTGCGACGCCTCTTGAAAGAGCGTGTCGCGCGCGCGTGCGTATTGATCGTTGAATTCGTCGATGTTTTTTTGAATCCTCTGCGCTTCGCTACGCGCCGATTTGATGATCTCGTCTTTTTTGGCGAGCGCGTCGAGATCGAGGTTCGATATCTGGTCGCGAATACGTTCTGCCTCTGCGGCGATCTCGTGAAAAAGTAGCGATCGCTGTTGTTCGAGTTCTTCGCGAAACGCTTGCAGTTTCTTGCGCATCGTGTCTTCGGTGCCGCCCAGAGTTAGTTTCAACGTTTCGAGCTTCTGCGCCTGCTCGTGCATATCGCGCAAGAGTTCGGTTTTAATATCGCGAATCATGTCCGGCACGGTGATTTCGAGATTTTTTTCTGCCGAAAAAATGCGTTCTTGTAGTTCTTGCACGGCCTGAATTTGTACTTGGACGCGCGACTCTATGCTCTGCGTTAGATCCTGTGCGCTTTTTTTGAGATCGACTTCTAATTGTTCGTAGTGATGCTCGACTTCGCCTTTTAGATCGCTATGCCTAGCCATAAGATCTTCGCGCAATTCGCCCTGCACGTGCAGCATCTCTTTCGTGACTTCTTCGAATTTTTTTTCGAGTACGCCGAGAATTTCACCCGATTTATCTTTAAGCGCCGCCTGAAAAGCGTCGATCATGTTCGCGGCTTCGTCGTCGACTTGTTTCACGTGCTCTTGCAATTTTTTAATCTGTTTTTGCTGCTTATCGATTTTGTCGAGCGAGTCGTTGATATATTTGAGTTGATCTTTCACCGAGCGCGTTGTACTATCGAGCGATTGCAATTCACCGTCCATCACGCGCAGATTTTGCCGCGTGCTTTCGACCGAGGTGAGGTCGGCTCGCGCTTGTTCGAGCTTTTCACCGAGTGCGGCGAGGTATTTATCGGCGTTGATGAGCATCGAGTCGAAGCGAATAGTCGCGTCTTTGAGTTCTTCTTTTTTCTTGAGTGTGAGTTCGGCGAGTTCGCGCTCGGCACGCTCGGCAATCGCCTTGACTTTTTTAAGATTGACGTTCGATTTATCGAGGCGGCGCAGAAAGAGGGTTAGAAAAACCGATGCCGCAACCGGCAAGGCGTACTCGAGCATATTATGTCACATCATTATGTCGCCTATGGCTCTACAAGCCTTTTTTGGAAATGCCGCGCTTTGCGGGTGCGGGCGCGTTTTGTGGGTTTCTTTTGACTTGCGAACGGAAATCGCCTGCTGCCGCCGAGAAAATCGCAGGCCTCGCCATTCTCCTTTTGCGTTCAAAAGGTGAATGCCTGCTAAAGCGACTAACCGCTTGTACTCCTACAGCTTTTGGCTCTAAAAACCGATAATCAATTGTGAAATTCCGTACTTTGCTTTTTCTCGCGGGCGCAGTGCCAGCATTATTGTGGGCGCAACGAACGCAGCCGCCATCGCCAACACAACCGGGGCGCCAGCCAGCGACAACGCGGCCAACCACCCCACCGCGGCAACCAGGCAATAACAATAACGGACAAGGAGCAAACAACACGCAATCGGCGAAGATCGAAGGCTTTGACGGCACCGCATGGGGCGTGACTTATAAAGAAATGAAAGATCGCTTTCGCGTCATGGCGTCGAATGCGAACGCCGCCGACAACGTCGAAATTATTGCAGATAACCCCGATCGCGAAATTTTAATTCGACGTCGTGAAATTTATTACCGTTATGTCTTTTACAAAAAACCTGCGGCAAAGCCAGTCGAATCGATGCCTCGACCCAGCTCGACACAAGTGCCTCCAGCCGATAAACCCGTCGACAACGACCCAACTATCGGCACGGCAAAATTCTTTTTTGTCGAAAGTATTTTTCCGCTTTTGAAATCCGAAGAGTTGTATACGAAGCTCAGCGAGAAGTATGGCCAACGCACCGGTTCGTCGGTCGGCGAAACGATGCGTGGCGCGCACACTTGGGAAAAAGAAGAAGGCTTTCTCGTGCAGTGGGTCGAACCGTATGCAAAGCAAGGGTACACGCGCTCGCTTTATTATCTCTCGCGCAAAATTCGCGATGAAATCAAAAACGATTTGCAAGCGTGGCAGTACGTGCGCGAGATCAAGGCGCTCGATTCGCTGTTGAAGTAGCTGTAGATTTCCATAGCTATTGCCTGATTATGTCACATTACTAGCTATGGAAAACCACAGCTATGGCCAGAGCTAAGAAAATAGCGGTTCTCATCAATCCCACCTCGGCGGGCGGCCGTTCGCTCAAAACTTGGCCGCAATTCAAAGCCGGTCTTGTCGCTGAAAACTATACGATCGAAGAATGTATTTCGTCGAGCGAGACGGATTTCAGACGGCAAGCGCGCAAGGTTGCGCGCGATTTTGATCGAGTTGCTGTCTGCGGCGGCGACTCTTCGCTCACCATTGCCGCCGAAGAATTGCTGCAAGCCCGATTCAAGGGAGAGCTTATTTTTCTACCGGCTGGCTCGGTGAACGATATTCAACTCGACATCGCTGGGCAAACAACGTCGCCGCGCAGCAAACTCTATCTTGGACACCTTGCAGTAGAATCGCATGAAAAAAACTTCATCGGTCAAGCGAACTGGGGGTTGGGCGTTGTAGTCAACCGTTGGGTCGGTGCCACTTTGCGTACGCTGCCTTTTTTGCGCGCACTGCAAAATTTTATCGGCACGCTTTCGATTATTATTGCACACCTCACGCGCCGCGAATTTGTCGATGCGACAATTATCGCCGACACGCACAAATTGTCGGGACGGTTCTCAATCCTACTTATTACGCAGATTCGCCACTGGGCATCGGGGCTGTTATTCGCGCCGCAAGCAAGTTACTACTCGCCCGAGTTTGAAGTCATCGCGATTCGCCGCACGGGACTCATTACGCTCATTCGTACAATTCTGGCGGCGAAGAACGGCGCGCATCTTGTGCTGCCGCACGTCGTGCGCTTTTCTGGAAAAAGCATTTCTGTGCGTCTGAAAGCGCCGCGCGCCGTGCAAATCGACGGCGATATTTTACGCGCGCAAAACCGCGAATTTGTCGGGATAGAGTTTTCGTTGGAGAAAAAAGCGTCGCTATTTCACATCAACTTATCGCCCTCTGCCAGCCGATAGCCGTTCATGAAATCTGTTGCCGCCATTGCCTTCTTGCCTTCGGGTGTGAGTGTCGCAATGCGCATCGCCTGCCCGTCGCCGCACGCCACATAGAGTTCGCACTTATTTTGGCGTACGAGAGCGCCGGGCGTCGCATGTATTGCGATGGGTGTCGTAGTTAAATCGAAAGCGAGTTTAATTTTTTTTTCGCGAAAAAAGGCAAACACCCCCGGGCGGGGCGTAAACGCGCGGTAGCGATTGCGCAGTTCGTTCGCCGGGTTAGTAAAATCGAGTCGCCCGTCTTCGGCAGAAATTTTGCCGCAATGCGTCGCAGCCGTTTCGTCTTGCGCGCGCAGCGCAGCCGCCCCGGCGATGTACGCATCGAGCATGGCGACGCCGTGTTCGATGAGGTTTGTCGTCATTTTCGGGTAGAGCGAACCCGTCGTGTCGTTTTCTGCAATCGCGACACGGCTATGCGCGATAATGTCGCCGGCGTCGAGTTTCTCGACGATGCGCTGCAACGTCCAACCGGTTTCGTGAAACCCCTGTAGGATTGAGTGCTCAATCGGCGAAGCGCCGCGCAACAGCGGCAGCAAGCTGCCGTGAAAATTGACCGATTTGAGGTGCGGCGCTTCGACGACGCTTAACGGTAGAATTTTTCCATACGCGAGTACGACAAAAATATCGAAACCAAGAACGTGTAGTTGTTTAAGAAGTTCATCCGCCTCTTTCTTCACAGACTTCGGCGTAAAAACCGGTAGCCCCAGCGCTTCGGCTTTTTCGTGCACTGCCGAGCGCACCGCCGCCTTGCCTTGGCGTTGCACAGTCTTTTCGGTTTGTGTCACGACGGCGGTCACGCGGTACTGGTGCGAAAAATTTTGCACGAGATGCTCTAAGAATGTCGCGGCAATCGCGGGCGAACCCCAAAAGACGATGCGCGTCGGTTGTGTCATGCTTTCGCCTTTGCGTGCGCGCTCTTGTCGATAAGCGCGGCAAAGCCCTTTGCCCACACGGCATCGTCGTTAAGGCAGGGGATATACGTGAATTTTTCGCCGCCCGCATCGAGAAAAGTTTTGCGATAGCGAATATCGATCTCTTCGAGAGTTTCGAGATTATCGACGACAAACGCGGGGGCAATTACGGCCAGTTTGCGAATACCTTTTTTCGCCAAGTCGATAAGCGTCTCAGGGGTCATGGGTTTAAGCCAGGCGTCGCGGCCGACGCGCGATTGGAATGCAAATCCAAAATTTGCGCTTTTGAGGTGCGCTCGTTTCGCCACGGCGTTCGTCGTGGTAATCACTTGATGTCGGTAGCACGTTGCGTGGGCGATCTTTGCGTCGGGTGAATTTGCAGCTGCGAGCGTGCAGCAATTCTCGACTTGCATGCAAAAGCGTCCCGTGCTATCGGCCTTCGTGATATGCCGCACCGGTAGACCGTGGTAACTAAAGAGAATGTAGTCGTGCGTTGCGGCGGCGTGGCGAATACTTTTTGCGAGCGCCGTTTGGTGCGCCACGTTGGCGTAAAATGCCGGCAGGGCGCGCACTTCAAGACCGAGTTCTGTTGCGGATTTGCACGCGGCGTTCATGGCTGTAACGGTCGCCGATAGCGCATGGTGAGGATATAGCGGCGCAACCAAAACATCGTCGTAGCCCGATGCCTTGATCTCGCGCATTACTTGTTTAATCGAAGGGTTGCCATAACGCATCGCCCAGAAAATTTTGTGCTTGCTGAATTGTTGTACGCTTGCCGCGAACGCTTGCGTATTGGTAATCAACGGCGAGCCTGCGCGTTGCCAGATTTTGGCGTATGCCTCGGCAGAACGCTTAGGCCGAAACGGTAGAATAAACAAATGCACGATAAGCCAGCGCAGCGGGTACGGCAAGTCGATGACATACTTATCCATCAAAAAATCGCGCAGGTACCGCCGCAGATCCGCCACTGTAGGCGAATCGGGAGAGCCGAGGTTAATTAAAAGTACAGCTTGAGACATCGACACTAAAGATTAAGCGAACAGTTCGACCTTTTCGAGCAGCCCCGTAAAGCTCTTCTTCAGCACTTGTGTGGTACTCGCGTCAGCGAGTTCCCGCCTAGTCACACAATCGCTCCAAACAATGCTCGCCTGGCTGTCTTAGTCATTGACGCCGGTCACACTATCTATCTCTGCCATGACCTACTACGAGACGATTTATCCCTCGACGATGCACGGCGCAATGCTCGACGAGTACCTTGCCGCAGGCTGGTATCGTATCGGGCAAGTCTTGAGTACGACCGATCTCATCGATATGGGTTATGGTCTCATGCCGGTGTTTTGGTTGCGCCTTAGTCTTGCGCGCTATAGACATTCGCGTTCGGCGCGACGCATCTTAAAAGCGAATGCAGATTTATCCGTGCAGATTTATCCGTTCTATCTCACGCACGAAATCGAAGAGCTCTACGTGCGTTATCGTCGGGCGGTTAGTCACAATCTGCCGGCGACTGCGCACAATTATCTTTTCGACGAGTATCTCACGAATGCGTTCGATTCGCGACTCATCGAGGTGCGCCACGCAGGTCGGCTCGTTGCGGCGGGTGTCTTCGACCTTGCGCAGCATAGCAGCGCCGGCATCATGCATATGTTCGATCCCGAATACGGTCAGCGTAGTCTCGGCAAGTTATTATTTTTGATCGAGGTGGAGTACTCGCGGTCTGTAGGTCATGAATTTTATTATCCGGGTTATTTCTGCACCGAGACGCCCAAGTTCGATTACAAATTTTTCGCCGACCCTGATGCGACAGAAGTTTTCTTACGCCCGCTCAATCGCTGGCTACCGTATGCGCCGCGCGCCGAGGCGGTGCGTCGTTGGGGCAAACGCATGGCGAGCGTATCGCATGCCTTGGCGCTCGTCGAGTCGCGCCAGCGACCGAGCTTTGAGAGCCTATCTCAGTAGCCCTTCTACTGCGATAGGCTTTTAATGCTGTTTGCGCAAAAAGGCGATAAACTCGTCGAAGGGTTGCGGCTTTGCTATGAAAAATCCTTGCGCTAAATCGCAACCATGCGTACGCAAGAAATCCCACTGCGCGCTATTTTCGATGCCTTCGGCGATTGTGCGTAGCCGCAAATTCTGTGCGAGGTGCAAGATCGCACCGACAATCGCCGCGTCGTCGGCGTCGTGCTCTAAATCGCGGACAAACGAGTTATCGATTTTAAGATTTTGAATTTTTAATTGTCGTAAATGGCTCAGCGACGAATAGCCCGTTCCGAAATCGTCGACGGCGAATGTGATACCGTGTTTCGTGAGGCGTTGAATCGTGCGCGAAACGCGCTCGACGTCGGCCATGAGCATGCTTTCGGTGACTTCGAGTTCGATGCGCCGTGGATCGATCAATTTTTCGCGCATCAATTTTTCTAGCGCATCGGCAAACGTCTCGTGCTGCAATTGCAGAGCGCTGACGTTAATTGCAAATCGCAGGTCTTTGAAGTCTTGCGCATCGAAGCGCGGCATGTCGTCGAAAACCTGCGATAAAACGAGCGCACCGATGGCGCCGATCTGTCCTGATTCTTCGGCGATGGGGATAAAATCGGCAGGTTCAAGCTCGCCGCGTTCGGGGTGCCGCCACCGAACGAGCGCCTCGCACGTCTCGATGCCGCCGGTCTGCATATTGACTTGCGGTTGGTATAAGATGCTAAATTCATTTTTTTCGACGGCCCGGCGCAGTGCCGCTTCTGTTTCGAGACGCTGGCGCAACACCCGGTTGAGCTCTTCGGAAAAGAACTGATATTGGTTACGACCCTCGTGCTTTGCATGGTACATTGCCATGTCCGCAGAACGCAAAAGCGTATCGGCGTCGGCGCCGTCGTCGGGAAAAATAGCGATGCCGACACTGGCCGAAGCGACAATTTGCGTATCGTCGATAAAAAACGGTTGGTTGAGCGCGTCGCAAATTGTGCGTGCAATTTTTGCCGCGTCGTCGGCGTGCGCAATTTCAGAGATTAAAACGCTAAATTCGTCGCCGCCTTGACGCGAAACGGTATCGGTCGAACGCACGCACGTTTTGAGCCGCTCGGCAACTTGGCAGAGATAGACGTCGCCGTGGCGATGCCCATGCGTGTCGTTGACCTTTTTGAAATGGTCGAGATCGAGATATAAAAGCGCAAATTTCTTCGCATGCGTTTCTGAAAATTTTATCGCATGTGCGATGCGGTCGGCAAAGAGTGCGCGATTGGGTAGGCCCGTGAGAACGTCGTGCTGGCCCAAATAGCGAATTTGTGTTTCTGTTTGTTTGCGCGCGGAGATATCGCGCGCGACAACCATTGCGGCTATTTCACCGTTGAATATCGTCGCCGTGGCGGCGACTTCGACATCGACGATAGTGCCGTCGAGCCGCAAAAATTTCTCTTCGATGAGCGGCGCGGTATCGCTGGGGTTCGTCAATGCTTGTTGGCGTTGCACGACAAGATCGCGGTACTCGGGCGCGACAAAGTCGATGATGCTCTTGCCAAGAATGCGTGCTGCGTCGTCTGCACGAATAAGTTGCAACGCTGCCTTATTGGCGAAAACTAATTTACCTTTTTGGTGAACAATCATCGCCTCGGAAGACGACTCGATGAGATGTCGGTAGCGAGTTTCGCTCGAACGCAAGTCGTCTTCGATGCGCTTGCGCGTGCTGATGTCGTTGACCATCGCAAGAGCGCCGATGAACTCGCCGCGCTCGTTAAATATCGGGCTCGTGCTGATAATCGCCCAAATTCGCTCGCCCGATTTATGCAAGAGTCTGCCTTCGGCGATTTCACGCTCCGCCTTTTTTCGTTGGAGCAATTTCTGAATTGCCTGTTCGCGCCCTTCGGGGGGGATAAACGTTAAATAGCTTTTTCCCGTCATTTCCGCCGCCGTGTATCCTAAGATTTCAGCCATGCGCGCGTTGACGAATTGCGTGCTGCCTTCGACGTCGATCGTCCAGACCCCTTCGCTCGCCGTTTCGACGAGCTGGCGAAAGTCCAGCTCGCTTTTTCGCAGCGCTTCGAGCGTTTTCCGTTTTTCTGTAATATCGTGTATCGCTCCAAAAACACGCCGCTCCCCCGATGGCAGCGTGATGCACTTTCCCTGCGAATGCACCCAAATCGTGCGGCCTTTATGCGTGCGCATTTCGACTTCGGTGTCCCAGTCGATACCTTCGTCGAGCGCGAGCTGAAAACGCGCGTAGTGAATCGGCCGCTCTTCGGGCGCGACAAACTCGCGCACCTCGGCGTGGCTGAGCGGATAATCGGGCGGCACATCGAGTATACGCAACGTTTCGCGCGAGAATTCGATTGATTTTGTATGGGGGTTAAATTCCCAGCCGCCGACGCGCGCAAGCGTCATTGCGTTTTCTAACCGCGCATGCACTTTGGCGAGGTTCTCGAACATCAGACCGCGCTCGTGCACCAGCGTTGCGAGCGCCATGCCGATCATGGCTACACTTGCGATAAAGAGCCAAATAAAACCGAGCGAAAGCTGATTGTCGGCGTGAAAGTAGACGTGCTTATTTATCAATCCGAAAATAATTTCGGCGAGCATCACGACGATAGCGATCGTCGTTGCATGCCGCCCTAAACGCACGGCGGACCAAACGATCGGCAAAAAAATCACAAACGCTTGCGCGTGGCCCGAAAAAATATTTGAGATGAGATCGAGAAAAACGACGTGACCGACCAATAAAGTCGTCGCAATCATGAGTACAGATTCAATCCACAGTAGTTTTGCGTTATGCCACGCCGGTAACTTTTGCCAGATGAGCACCAGACTGCCGACGACGATGACGCCGAGCGAGTCGCCCATCCACCAAGAACTGAAGTTCGCGAGAAACGGCTGCGCGAATTCGCCGCTCAGATGCAGTGTCAGCGCGCCGAGTAATGCCGCCGGCAACGGGGCGATGAGCGCGCCGAAAATAACCAAGCGCAAAAAATCGCGCGATGTACTTATCGCCTTGTCGATCGGGTAGACACGGTGGAGTAACCAATAGGCGAGAGCGGCTTCGAGCGTATTCGCGAGGGCAAAGATTGCCGAATTGCCAAAGCTGCCGGTAGCGTACCAATTTGCGGCATAACACGCGGCGAATATGACGGGCAAAAAGCGTCGGCCGCCAAGTAAGACCGCCGCAACCGCGAGTCCCGATGGCGGCCAAAAAACCGCGACAACGCTGTTGAGCGAAAAAATACGCAGTACGGCGGCGGCCGAGAGAACATTGACGACAAAAAACAACACGGCCCAGAAAATAAATCGCAGAGTTCGTGAGTTGTGTTCGTGCATTTTCAAATGCGCCCGCTAGCGAAGGGATATAGTAACGATGCGCGATATTCTTACAAGACGTTCTTGAGTGACGGTAGTGCGAATACTCGATTTTCACATTGTCGCCCTTATATTCAATATTTCCACGCTATGCGGCTTTACCACGTTGCCCGCGCATGGCCGTTAAATTTGGCATCGATCGATTGCTTGCCGACCCCGCACGCTACCTCGGCGGCAAAAAATTTGTGCTACTCGCGAATCAAAGTTCGGTTGCGAGCGACGGGCGTTATCTATTCGAGCGCTTAATGCAAGGGGGATTTACCCCTCAGAAAATCTTTGCTCCCGAACACGGCCTTTTCGGCATCGAACAAGACCAAATCACCGTCGCCGACGCGATCGATGGTTTCACAAATCTTAAGGCCGTGAGCTTATACGGTCAAACTAAAGAAGAACTAAGACCGCGTGTCGAAGATCTGTCGGGTCTCGACGCGCTCGTCGTCGATATTCAAGACATCGGTTGCCGCTATTACACGTACGCATATACGATGGCGCTCTGTATCGAAGCGGCGGCAAAGCTCGGTATCGAAATTATTATCTGCGATCGCCCGAACCCGCTCGGCGGTCTTGCCGTCGAAGGCAATACGGTGCACAAGGGGTTCGAGTCGTTTGTCGGCGCATACCCGCTTGCCGTGCGGCATGCGCTCACCATCGGCGAACTCGCACGCTATCTGAACGGTCTTGAAGGTTGGCAGGCAAAGCTGACAGTAATTGCCATGGAAAATTGGCAACGCGGTATGTTCTATCCGCAAACGCAGGGCGTGTGGAGCCAGCCATCGCCCAACATGCCGACGTTCGACACGACCGTTGTTTACCCCGGCACCTGCCTCTTCGAAGCGACGAATATCTCAGAGGGGCGCGGCACGACCCGCCCGTTCGAGATTGTCGGAGCGCCGTTTATCGACCCGAAAAATTACGCCGCTGCGCTCAACGCCGAACGCCTGCCGGGCGTCTATTTTCGCCCGCTCTATTTTAAGCCGACGTTTCATAAGTTCACGGACGAGCCGTGCGGCGGGGTGTTTGTCCATGCTATGGATTTCCATAGCTACGAAGCCTTTTACACGGGGCTCACGATGGTCAAAATCGCGCACGACCTTTACCCGAACGAGTTCGCTTGGCGCAGCGAGCCCTACGAATATGTCAGCGATGTGCTCGCGATCGATCTCTTAAGCGGCTCGGCCGAATTTCGCGAGCTTACCGAACGCGGCACAAGTTTGCCTGCTTTTCGCGAACGCTACCAAAGCGAAGCGCGCGCGTTTGCGCAACAGACGAGAGAGTATAGAATTTACACATAGATTTACTTGCAGAAAACCACATAAGCGATTTTCTACAAGCCCATGGTGTAATTATACGCCCAAGACACGCACGACGACGCGGCGGTTCATGCGGTATCCCGAGCGACTCTTGTTTGAATATGCCGGGTGCGTTTTGCCGAATGATTTGTAGCGATACGTTGCGCGTGGTTGTCGCGCCTTGAGGTACGCAACCACTGCGAGCGCACGTTGGCGAGATAAACGCTTGTTGTAGGGCTTGTCGCCCGAGACATTCGCATGACCCATAACTTGTACGCGCGCACCACGTGGTATTGCGAGCGAGCGCAGTGTACGCCGCGATGCTCGGTTCAAGCGCGCCGAACCCTCGGCAAAATAGATTTCTACCGTCGGCGTCGAGTGCGCGAGTTTTTTGCCGCGTTCGATTTTTCGCGGTGCGACGACAACGGTCTTGCGGTCGAGAACCTTGCCGATAATTGGGCTAATGTATAGCCCAGCAAAGCTCAATCCAACATAGACTAAAAGTTTTTTCATTCGAATACCTCCACCGCATATGCGCCGTCGCCGCCCTCGGGTGCAATGAACGCGCCTTGGTAATTATAACCGCCGCCCCAAGCCCCGCGCTTCAGGCGAATCGTCTTCAAAGTCTTGCCGTCGGGGCTGATAAGGCGCGCTCTGAGGCGCATCGCCTCTTTACTAAAGTAGCGCACCAGAATTGGTTCGCGCGGCGCGGCAATCGGCGATGTACGCGCGCGATCCCATACGGGTTTGAGTTCAATCGGAAAATTGAGATTGCGGGCAGTTGTGCCGACGGTTTCGCGAATACGAATTTTTGCATCGTCGCTCGCTTGCACTTGCAAGAGCAACGAGTTGATATAGATTTCTCCCGGTTGAACACGCGCCGCGATTGTTGGCGCTTCGCCGCTAAAAGTACAGGCGATGCAACGGACATTGTATTTTAACTGCTGTACGGCGTCCGATTCGTTTTTATGAAATAGGTATGCGGAGACATACCCCTCAGCGGCGTCGGTTACAAAAACGGTCGGCTCGCGTTTCTGGATGATAATACCGAGCATGGTGCCGATTGAAATCTTTTTCTGCGGCGCGACACGCTTCGGGTTCCACCACATGAGAACCGCCGAATCGCCGGTTATACGCGAACCTTCGAGCACGGTGTAATCCCACATCGACGCCGACGCAAGCCCCCAACTGGCGAACGCAATGCGGTTTGGTGGAGTTAGCCCTTCGCCAGCCATTTGGCTATAAAGGTAGACATGGTCGGCGTCGGGATTGTTCTGCATCGAATCGGGGTCGAACGTCTGCCACATCGGTGAAGCCGTTGGGGTAAACTCGACTTCTTCGGTGAAGAGTTGTTTCGACTGCCCGATTGGTAATAAGAATGGTACGCCGTCGTTGCTACCCGCCCAAGTGTCGAGCATCAAACGAATGCCGATTGTGTGCGACTTGCGGTCGCTATTTTCGATTTCATAGACAACCGAAACTTTGGCCGAAGTTGTCTCGCTGAGAGGCTTCAAAATCTGTCGAATCGTTATCGCTCCGTCGAGGAAAGTATACGTCGAAACGATCTTGTCGGCAGTGCGCGCATTTTCGGGAGTCGACTCGCGCCCCAAGCGGTAATCTTGGCCGTCGATACGCACCGTCGCGAACGAAGTGCCGATGCCCTCGGCGTACACGCCGTTTGGGTGGCCATACATCAGATCGAAATTTTGTCCCTTATACGAAGCTCCCATCGTGAATTGGCCGCTCTCGGATATTTCTGCCTCGGCGGCATAGTCGCCGGTTGCTTGTTTTGCTTCACCCGCACTGGCTTGCCCGGCATCGGCAAAATTGGCATAACTATTACGCACTCCACCTTCGGGGGGAGCGAGCGCAACGTCGCTATTATCCAAGTGAATTGAAAAGTCATTCGCCAAAGAAAATCTTTCTTTTAAGATTGCATATGCCGCCGCACCGCGATACGCCGCTTTTATCGAGACTGCATCAATTTCGGGAGTTGGTCGGCGCATGGTAAACGCTCCACGGAGTTCTTTCTCGGCGCTACGCTTCAGATCGAGTGTAACATTTTTTTGCCCGCCTTGAAACACGACGCCGTCGCGTTCGAGCGTCGCGAGTGCGGTTTGCAGCGTGCGGTCGCACGCCATGACGAGCGTGAATTGCAAGACCTCTGCGGCGCTCTTGGTCGCATCGGTAGTTGTGGCGGTGCAATTTGCAGATTGTACTTTTTGCAGAAGTTCTTGCGCGAGCGCGGCATTTGCGTGCTCTTCGACGATTGCGGAGTTCGCAAGAATTTCTTTGAGACGATTTGAAATACGGTCGTAGCGTGCCTGCTCTTCGCTGCCGCTCTCGTGCAAGTTCGCCAATTCGACAATCAGCAACTTATATTCACTCTCCATTTTTCGCGTCTCTGCCGATTTGCATGCGAAGAGAATGAGTGCGGCCATAAAGGCCAAGAGACGCAGAAAATTCATACTTTGGGCGACCTGCTTGGCTGTCATGATTTGTATAGATTTTTTTGGCCTATGTGACTAGGCGAGAACTCGCGCTTCAGCGAGTTCCCGCCTAGTCACATAGGTGCCATTTATTCTTGTAAGACTCTTCAAAATTTTTAAGCTGGTTTATGCGATTGCGAACGAATATCTGCAGCGCCCTCTTTGCGTTGA
>JAFEGD010000229.1 GCA_018240245.1 Spirochaetota bacterium
ATGGTCAGTTTGCGTGGCTCGACGAGACTCACCACAGACTATTCCTTTAACCCCTGCGCTGAGCTTGTAGAAATGCGCTGCTTCATCAGCTCCCCCAGCGCCAATGTGGGCGACGCCGCAAACTGCCCGCTCAACTCTTCTAAAGAAGCCATGAACTCATCAACACGCACCGTGTTGGCACGCCCGAGTTCGCTGTCGGCACGGTTGAGTTCGCGCGAAAGACTGGTGACGACCATATCGCGCAGTTTGACCCCGCGCAACGCCGCCTCGGCTTTCGCTTTTCGATAAATATCCACCGGAAGGTCGATGGTGGTTCGCATAAAAGCATAAATATGAAAAGGTGATTATATGTAAAGAAATATTTGTGATTTTTGGAAGGGTGCAAAAACTCGAAGTTATCTGTCTGACGAATTGTGTAATAGTTATTACATTTTATGTGCAATTGCCGCATCGCGGGCGCATGGCTATGGTTTTCCATAGCAGGAAATAGGAGGGTTACCCTAGGGCGTATCTCCCATTGACATTTGCCAAAAAAGTACTATTGTCCGTGAGAATTTCAAATTCAGGAGGATT
This sequence comes from Spirochaetota bacterium, assembly GCA_018240245.1. Taxonomy (GTDB): domain Bacteria; phylum Spirochaetota; class Leptospiria; order Turneriellales; family Turneriellaceae; genus Turneriella. Next base: position 574 of record JAFEGD010000229.1, read on the forward strand.
TATAAAGAGATTTTCAGCTTTTTTGCTGGTATCGGTTATTGCGCTACAGTGCTCTAAAGGTACAGACAGTGCCGCCGCTGGCAGTTCGGGTGGTTCAGGCTTAGACGGTACCGGAGTTTTCGCCTATAACGGCACAATATCGATGTTGACGGATATTACAGCCAGCGGCACCGGCGGGGCGCAAACTTTTACCCCAGCGGGAGGCATTCCTAGTACTGCGAAATTTATGCTTTTGAACGTGACTTATCAAGTCAACACGGGCACGGCGGCCCAGCAGGGTTCGGGTCTAGCATTTTTCGATCTCAAGGTAGACGACGACACAGCGAGTACCGTGAACGAAGCAGGTATCCATGCGGCAAGCGCGGCGATACCGACTGCGGGCACGCTCGATCAATCGCACTATCTGATCGTACCCATCTACGTAACTGGATTCTACGACTACAGAGGTAAAGCATCGCTAAAATTTTATCAAGCCGCAACCGCAACAAGCTTGACGGTAAATACGAAGATCACCGTTGTATTTGCGGGTTTCATCTACTAGCGCGTTAAGGTTGTATCAACCTTCATCGAGGCAAATGTGGCGAAACAGAGTTTCCACCGCATTTGCCTGATTTTCGTCATTTTTGAAACTCTCCACTGCAGCCCTGCGATAACGACAACACCATCGTATTCATGCTGGCGCCAAACCCAGATCGACTACTATATCAACACCGAAGCACATCCACAAAGCCAACAATATATCAATTTTATCTTTGAGCGTTTCAGCGCATTTACGCCGTTCCTATTTCGCTATCTAGGGCGCAACGCTGCGGGTATTCGACACGATAGCAAAAATACGATTTCTTTTCTACGTGAATGGCCTACGACGATTCCATTGAGCCATATCGGCTTCACGCAGCGCTGGTATGATTCGCGCGGCATTGTCGAAGCAGATATCATCTTAAATCAGCAATCCGTAGGATTTACCACCGTGGATGCGCGGCAACCGGGAAAATATTTTATCGAAGGCGTTCTGGCGCATGAAATTGGGCATCTCATTGGACTAGAACACAGCGAAAATAAAGACTCGTTCATGCACCATTACCAGAAACCAGAGGAGACAGAATGGAACTTAGCTTTCAGCGACGCAATGTTAAAACGACTAAAACCCTGTCGATAGGTTATATATTGGGTGCGGGCGCGTTTTGTGGGTACGCGACGAACGGGAATGCCGTGCCTTCGAATGGATTTTCTCGGTGGCAGCAGGCGATTCCCGTTCGCAAGTCAAAAGAAACCCGCAAATCGCGCCCGCACCCTTATATATTACCGAACACTGAAATCAATGGTCGCCGCGTCAAAGCTCCCCGAAGATGCGCACAACGTGCCCTCTACCAAAGACGCTCCACCACCGCACTTTCTCGTCATCGGCTCGGGTATCGCCGGGCTCTTTTTCGCGCTCAAAGCCGCGCGCCATGGTACGGTGACGATCGTCACGAAAGACCGCGTCGATAACGCCGCGACGACCTACGCACAGGGCGGCATAGCGGCGGCGCTCGGTACGTGGGACGACCCCGAAAAACATAAGGCCGACACGCTCGTCGCGGGCGCAGGGCTTTGCGACGACGGCGCTGTCGATATTCTCGTGCGCGAGGGTGTTCAACGCGTGCAAGAGCTGATCGACCTCGGCATGCCGTTCACACGCGGCGCAGACGGCAAACTGCACTTCGGGCGCGAAGGCGGCCACGGCGAATCGCGCGTGGTGCACACGCACGACCATACGGGCCGATCGGTCGAGTCGTTCTTGCTCGAACTAGTCGCCGCCGAAAAAAATATCGAGATTCTTTCGGGACACTGCGTCGTCGAACTCGCGACCGAGCACCATTTAGAGAAACGCGGCAATTCGGCGACGGTCTTCGGTGCATACGTGCTCGATGCGGCAACCCAAGCAATTAACCTTTTTAAGGCGGATTTCACCATTCTCGCCACCGGCGGCGCCGGGCGAGTCTACCCTCTAACCACGAACCCACCGGTTTCGACCGGCGACGGTATTGCGCTCGCGTACCGCGCGGGCTGCCGCATTCGCAACATGGAGTTTTTTCAATTTCACCCGACGGCGCTGGCGCTCAAGGGTAAAAATCCCCCCGGCACGCCGGCGTTTCTCATTAGCGAAGCGATGCGCGGCGAGGGCGCGATTCTCACCAACCCGAAAACCGGGCGCGCGTTCATGCAAGACTACCACGCGCAACGCGAGCTCGCGCCGCGCGACATTGTGGCGCGCGCGATCGACGCCGAACTCAAGCGCGATGGTCTCGATTATGTTTGGCTCGATATTTCGCACAAAGACGCGGCGTTTATAAAAGAACATTTTCCGTTGATTTACGGCACGCTCAAAGACCACTTCAACATCGACATCACACGCGAGCCGATTCCGGTATTACCGGCGGTGCATTACACCTGCGGCGGAGTGCTCGTCGACTACGATGGTTTAACCGATTTAACAAATCTCTACGCAATCGGCGAAGTTGCCTCTACCGGCGTGCATGGCGGCAATCGCCTTGCCTCGAATTCTTTGCTTGAAGGTTTGGTTTTTGCCAAGCGCGCGCTCGAACATGTTTTACCGCGCTTAACAAATGTGACAATCGAAAATAAAAGAGCGCAGGCGTCGTACCTCACACAATGGGATCACACAAATACAAAGAACCCCGAAGAGTGGGTTTTGGTCAGCCACGATTTCAAAGAAATTCGCGCGCTCATGTGGGACTATGTCGGTATCGTGCGCTCGGCGCTACGCTTAGAGCGCGCGCTGCGCCGCATCGACGTTATCTACGGCGAGATTATCGATTTCTACAACCGCACGATTATTTCGCGCGACCTTTTGGAACTCAGAAATCTCGCGCTCGTCGCGCAGCTCACGATTCGCTCGGCGCTCGCGCGTAAAGAAAGCCGCGGGCTGCATTTCATGACCGACTACAGCGAGCACCGCGAACCGTCGCGCGTCGATACGATTATCGAACCCGCGCATTTTCGCAATACAAAACGCCATGCCTGACTTCAGTATCTATTCGTTATTTCTCGTGTTTGTCGGCGGCGGCTTAGGCTCGATGCTACGTTTTGCTATCGGTAAATTTTCATTGCACTATTTCGGTGTGTACCCTTACGGCACACTCGCGGCGAATATCTTGGGTGCACTCTTAGCAGGCATCGCTTCGGTCATAATCTACGAACGGCAGGTAATCCACCCCCCGTACAACGATTTTGTGCTCGCGGGCTTTTTAGGCGGGCTCACCACGTTCAGTTCGATGATTCTCGACGCCTACCGTCTCGCGGAGCACAGAATGCTCTGGGTCGCTGCGCTCTACATTTTTCTGAACGTTATTTTAGGACTGGTGTTATTTGGGCTTGCGCACCACATCGCGAGGGCAGCGTGAGTTTTTCGACCGAACGCGCGCCGTTCATTCGCGATTTGCAAAACGGATTATTAGAAGAAGGTAAGTTTTTAATCCGCCGCGCGCTGTTGCAAACGGCAAAAAATAATAAGCCGTTCTTGCGCTTCATGCTCGCCGACGCTTCGGGCCACATGCCCGCGATTTACTTTGGCGCACCCGCAGAACTCAAAAAAATTTCGGAGTTCGCAAAGCCCGGCAAGATCGTGCGCATTCAAGGCATCGTCGAAGAGTTCCAGAACGTCAAACAGATTAAGCTCATGAAGTTAGACGCCGCCGAAGAAGGCGGCGAACTCAGCCGCTTCTGGGCGCGCACCCCGCTCTCGCGGCGGCAAATGTATACCGAGATGCGCCAGCTCTTGCAGCACATCGGCTCGAACGAGTTGCGCGACGTTTGCTTATCTTTTCTCAGAGATCGCTCCTTCATGCGGCTTTTTCTCGAAGCGCCCGCTTCGCGCCATATTCACCATGCCTACATCGGCGGCCTGATGGAGCACACGCTGAATGTCATGCGCACGGTTAGTGCGCTCTGCCGCACGTACGCGCACGCCGACGCCGACCTTGCGCTCGCCGGTGCGTTTCTGCACGACATCGGTAAGATCGACGAATACAGTTTTCTCTTGAGCCACTACGAGCACTCCGAAGCGGGTCGCCTCAAAGGGCATACGCTTTTGAGTTACGAGCGCCTCAAAGAAAAGCTTACGCCCATGCGGATTAATACCGTGACCAAGGCAAAACTCGAACACGTGATTTTATCGCACCAAGGCCGCCGCACGTGGGGGGCGATCGAAGAGCCGCGTTTTCTCGAAGCGTACCTCGTGCACGCCGCCGACGCGATCGATTCGACGCAGTTTATTTTTCACGATCTGAAGCGTAACGCCGAAGCGCGTTCGCCCGAGAGCGCGTGGTCTGAATATAGTAAATATCTCGGGCGCGAGATTTTTTTGCGGTAGGCCGATTGAACCATAACACTCGTGTAGAAAATTTCGGCTATGTTTTTCCATAGCTAAGTATACTCCGTCACCAATA
>JAFEGD010000022.1 GCA_018240245.1 Spirochaetota bacterium
CGCCGCAAATTTCTTTTCCGGCAATTGAAACAACTACCGACGATAAAAGTGCTACCAGTAAGCCGACCCGATCTACCGCGAAAAAAATTTCGATAGGGGGATTCATCCCCCTCACGTATAATAGCGCGAGTTCGCAGACGACGCTCACCGACGCTAAGACCGGAATCGGTATCGCGGCAAATCTCGACACCGTCGTCAAAGGCTACGATATGAGTTTCATGCTCAGTGCCAGTCGAACGCAACAATTTTATATGCGTCCCGACGGTGCAAATAACGCCAACCTTTGCCAAGAGAAATTTTTTCCGCAAATTTTTGCTGTGCCCGGTACGTGCGGGCAATACCAAGTACGCGCGCAAGCGCTCGCGTGGTTTCATAATTTTGGCGCGGGTCTGGCGCTCGTTTACAACTACCTTACCGACTTCAGCTTCAAAGGCTCTGAGGTCTATAATTCGAAATGGAGCTACGGTGCGGCAGGCATTCTCGCCGGCTACCGCTGGCAATTCGGGCGCATTCGCTTCGTCGCGCTGGCGAATTTCGATTATCAATTATGGTATGCAACCGCGATGCAACCGAATCCACAGCTCAGCGCGTGGCAAATAGGGGGATCATTCTATGTTCTGTATGCGGCGTTCTAAAAAATGGCATTCGCGCATTGCCAGCATAGTCTCTTTCGCAATCCTACTCGCCAGCAAAAGCGCATGCATGGCGGCGACCGACCCCGGTATGGATTTACGCTACGATATCACGTTCGATTCGGCAAGCGCGCTTGCGGGAAAAAAATTTCACTGGGCGGCAATGCCGGTAAATATCCAATATAACTCTTGTACCGTCACCGGTTGTAGCGCAAGCATCGAAAATTCGGTTCTACGCGGTATCGATTTTTGGCAAAATAATGCGGCTATATTCGGCGAAATTCAAACGCAATTCGCTGCGAGCGGCGATATCGCGGTCACGTATAAAGTTTCGCCCGGCGGCAATGTTATCGCCTCTTGCGGCGCGACGGTCGGCCAATATACTTCGGGAGGATATGTGTTAATGCGTCCCCTCACGCTAACGATCTATACTAACTTCAGCGGGTTTAGCGTCACCGACGCGCAATATCAATTTGTGTCGGCGCATGAGATGGGCCACTGCCTCGGCTTGTGGAGTCACTCGCCGCAAGAAGGCGATTTGATGTATGCATACCTCACGAATAATATCGCATACTCTGCGCGCGATGTGAATACGTTGCGCTATCTTTACTCGCAAGCGAGCGATGTCGGATCGTATCCTCCGCAAAGCGGCAGCAATTTATCGAGCGATATCAAAGTCATTGGCACCATTGAAAGCACGCCGTTGCTGAACCATTAACCTGCAAGTGCAGGTTAATGGTCATGCGAGAACTGCTTCGCAGTTCTCGCATGACCATTCTAAAATTTTACATGACACGCTGTAACGAGCTTACAACGCTCGACCATGCACTCAGAACAAGTCGCCGCGCTCAATAAAATTATCGCGCTCATCGACACCAAAGCAACCGATTACAAGCACGATTTTATGCGTCTCTCGACGGCGCAGCGCGTTGCTGGTAAAAAGCTTATTCTCGATCTCGTCGCCGACGCCGAGCAGCTCGGTACCGCCATAAAACCGCAACCGACAGAGGTCTTGGACGATTTGCGAAGGCTGGTGGGCGAACTCAATCGCTTAGGATAAGCGACTACAGCGCATCGACTGCAGTTATATTTTGCTTCAGCTTTTCTAACCCCCGGCGAAAGAAGACAGATTTTTTGAGTTTAGCGCGCGCGGGAGGTACGCGCCCCGCTGCCAACTCGGGCGCGGCGCTGTGCTCGATGCACTGCGCATCGTCTGCGTACGACGCTGCGGTTTTATTATATGGGCACACTTGCTGGCACACGTCGCAGCCGAAAATCCAGCGGTGTTTTTTCTCAGGTGGTGCAAACGCTGTTGCCCCCGCGTGGCTTTCAATCGTACGATAAGAAATGCAGCGCGTTAGTTCCATCATACCGTCGCCGGTGAGCGCTTGGGTCGGGCAGGCTGTCACGCAGAGATTACATTCGCCGCAGAAATCGATTATATCTTTCGCCACGACGTCGGTTTCTGGTGTCAGCGGTACATCCACCTGCGCATTGCTGCTCACTAACGCGCCATCTTCAAAAACGTTGCTCACAAGCGCCGCCGCAATCAGAAAATAGCTGCCCGTTTTGGGATCGATTAAGAGACCGTTGCGACCGATAAAACCCAAACCCGCTTTGCGCGCCCAATAGCGTTCGGCGAGCGGCGCCGAATCGGTAACGGCGCGGCCTGCGAGCGTAAATTCTTGCAAGAGCGCTGTAATCTTCTCACGTAGCACATCGTGATAATCTTCTTGCCAAGCATAGCGCGCAACCTTATAGGATGCAGTGCGCAAGGCCTGTTCGATACGGCGAAACCGGTAAGGGTAAGTAAAAAGAATTACCGTCTGCACCTGCGGATAGATCGCTCGCAAATTAAAACGCTCGGCGCGCGCCAGATATTTTAATTCGGACTGACCTTTGTCTTGTAGCCATGCTTCGTGAAACGCGCGGTACTTGTCTGCGGGCTTGCCAGCCGCGACGGCTGCCACGCGAGCAAACCCCATCGCTTGTGCGCGGCTGCGCAGACGTTCAATGATTTCGTGTGTCAATAGAGTCATTCTAACCAAATCACTTGACAGAACCAAAAGATTTTCAGATGCGGTATTCTGTAATTATGCTTTATAGTAGCGCTAGTAAATATGCCGTACTCGCGACCACGTATATGGCGTCAAAAGATACGCAGACTATTTTTACCGTCGAAGAAATTGCGCGCGGCGCCAACGTACCGAAGCCATATCTCAGCAAGATACTCAAACAATTGGTGAGCGGCAAAATACTGCGCTCGAACAAAGGTCCCGGCGGCGGCTATCAATTTGCCCGGCCTTCAGAAGAAATTAGCCTCTACGATATTAAGACCACCGTCGATGGTGTCGCCGAATTTGTCGATTGCGCGCTCGGCCTTGCTTCTTGCAACGACGCCGCCCCCTGCCCTGCGCACTTTCTCTGGAAAGACCTGCGCGCCGCCACGACCAAGGCATTGCAACAAACAACGCTTCTCGAAGCGCTGCGTATTATGCGCGAAAAGGCGCAGCACCCCGAAGGCCAAAAGAAGACGGCGTTTCGAAAAGTTAAAACTTAGCGCTTTATTTATCAACACCGCGGATGCAAAAACGCGGGGCGCAATAATAACAGAATACCCAACGCTATCGCATAGACGGGGCCGATGACGGCAATCGCCTTGCGCGCCTTCGCGCTTAAGTAAATTCCAAAAATCGAAGCGGCGAGCATCAGCGGCAATGTGCCCAAACCAAAAAATGCCATAAAGGTTGCGCCCTCTGCAACGTTCGTCGCCGAGAACGCGACCATGAGCGCGGCGGCGACCATGCCGCACGGTAAAAAACCGTTGAGCATACCGAGCAAGAAAAAGCGCAGCGGCGATCGCGTCTGCCATAGACGCGAAAAAATTTGTGTAAGTTTCGCGTGCGCTTTTGAGAACCATGGCATGTTCAAAAAAGGAATTAACTGCAAGAGTGCAATCGCAATAAGCAGGACCCCTGCAGCACGCGCCACGTTCGCCTGCGCCCAGTCTAAAGAAACGCCCACGCCTAAAAGACCCACGAGAGCACCCATGACCGTATACGTCGCGATGCGGCCTAAATTATAGAGCACGCGCCAAAAGAGCGAGGTGGAAAACTTATTTTCGGCGACGGGTAACGCCAAGACGAGCGGGCCGCACATACCGAGGCAGTGCCCGCCCGAGAAAAACCCCATCGCGACGGCGGTGAGATAGAGACTCATCAGATTTTTTTTTCGAAGAAATATTTATCGCCGAGCGCTTCGAAATCGAACGAAACGCGCCACGCTGCACTCGTGCGCAGCTTCGGAACATCCACTTGAATCGTAGCGCCTTTACCAACGACCGTCATGGTAAAGTCGTGCGCTGGGTTGAGCGGCGAATAAAAATAGAGTTTACCTTTTACATCTTTATCTGCAAAAGCGACGGGTAGCACGATTGCAACCGCCTCGCCACTACGCCGTACTGTTGTCTGGCCTTTGCGCAAAAGTTTTTTTTCGCGCTCGAGGCGCGCCGAAAACTCTTTATCGCGGTAATAATAGTCGGGAGTGACCAAATCGACGCGCTCTGAAAACGCGCGGTAAACATAGTAGAGCGTCATGCTCATGAAGAGCGCGAGCGCAACAACGATACCGATCGGCCACGCGCGATTTTTCACGGTGAGACGCCGCCCGCAAGAAACACACTCTTCTTCTTGCGCACCAAGGCACCGTTAACCCACAATTCGACATCGAGCGGCACCTCGCTACGCTGCGCAATAGCCTCGGGCTTAATTGCGACAAAAAAGCGCACTTCGACAAAGTGCTGCGCTTGAATATCGCCCACGCTATCGATATAGCGGATTTCAGAACCGGGTTCGGCTAATTTCAGTTCGATAGATTGCTTCTCGAAAGTCTTATTGAAAATTTTTGCCGAGTACAAATTACCAATCGCACCGTCGGGCAGCTTTTGCGCGAGTAATCCCGGTTGGCGCAGTAACACCAGCTCAACACTCTCGCGCGTGAAGAGTAGCCACGAGAAAATCGACAGTACCGCAAGCCAGACAGCGAGATAACCGACCGTGCGTAGGCGCATAAGCGAGCGCCGTCCGGTTTTGATCGCATTGTACGAAGTATAACGAATCAGCCCGCGCGGCTTTTTAACGGCATCCATCATTTTGTTGCAAGCGTCGATGCAGGCGGTGCATTGCACGCACTCGAGTTGAATACCGTTACGGATATCTATACCCGCCGGACAGACGACAACGCACGCCCCGCAGTCGATACAATCGCCATAAGAGCTGGATGCTCTTTGATCGGCGCCGAACACGAGGTTCGTCGGTGCGCTGACCGAAGCCACACCGGATGTGCCGAGGTTCGCGGCGGGCACGATGCCCTCCGTGCCGCGAACAGAAGCTGAGGCCGCGCCCAAATCGATAGGTAAGATACTATGTGTGCCGTGAATCGCCGCACCTGCTTTTTTACGCTGCCCCAACGTACCGCGACTTTCGCCGCGCTTGAAGTCGTACGTCACGCTGATCGAGTCGTTATCGACCAAGACCGATTGAAAGCGACCGTAGGGGCACGCAAATTGGCAAACCTGCTCGCGAAAGCGCGCAAAGACCAAAAAGAAAACAATGGTAAAAAGATTGATCGCGACAAAGCCGCCGACATGGTCGCGAATCGGGTCGACGATAATCTTGTAGAGCTCTTCGGAGCCGATAATATACGCCAGAAACGTATTCGCGATCGCAAACGAGATGCCATAGAAAACGACAAATTTTGTCGCTTTGCGAAAAATTTTTCGTGCCGTCCACGGGGCTGCGGCGAGTTGCTTTTGTTCTTGAAAATCGCCTTCGATAAAGTATTCGATTCGACGAAATACCATTTCGAGAAAAATCGTCTGTGGGCAAGTCCATCCGCACCACACGCGCCCGAAGAGCGCGGTAAAGAGCACAACCGTGAGTACAAGCGTCAACACGCCTAAGACCGCGAGATAAAAATCTTGCGGCCAGAACACGAAGCCAAAGAAAATAAATTTGCGTTCGATCACGTTGAGGAGAAGCAACGGTTGCCCGTGGATGCGCACGTAGGGGCCCACGAACATGAGCGCGAGCAGAACGTAGCTCACGAGCGAACGCCACGCAAAGAAACGGCCTTTCGGTTTTTTCGCGTAAATCCACGCACGCTTGCCCTGCGCGGTGACTGTGCCGATGTGGTCGCGAAACTCTTCGGTATCGCGCTCTATGTGAAGTGTATTTATTTCCTGGCGCATTTTTTTTCGCGCGCGGGGTCGATCGCTTTCGCGCCCGCCGGGTTTGTGCCACGCTTGGAGAAAATATAGCTCACGAGTTTTTGTAGATCGCCGTCTTGCAGCGGCTTACCGTTACCGAAAGGGAGCATGCCTTTTTGCGGAAAACCCGTACGCACGTTAC
>JAFEGD010000230.1 GCA_018240245.1 Spirochaetota bacterium
GGCTTGGGCACACCGGGTGGCGCCACAACGGGCGCAGCACCTTCAGATACGTTCATTTCTGCGCTCTACACGGGGTTGCCCGCCGGTACCGTTTACTACAGCCATAATCACCTCGGGTCGGGGGCACTGGTCACCGACAGTGCGGGTAATGAAGTTTTCAGGATTACCTACACCGAGTATGGAGAGATCGACTTGGCGAATTCGGGAAAATACAACCCGGCGACGAAGAAGATTGAGCATAACTTAGAAGATGCGCTCATCGCAATAACGGCGGTCAAATACACCGGCCAAGAGTACGACCCGGAGACGGGGTTCTATTACTTCAACGCAAGATATTACGACCCGCAGCTGGGGATCTTCACAACCGCAGACACGGAGATTCCCGACTATAAAGATAGCCAATCCTATAACCGGCACATGTATGTGCGCGGGAATCAGATTATCTATACTGATCCAAGTGGACATTTCTTCTTTTTGGCTTTGGCTGCAATGGCCATCGGGGCATTAACATCTGCAACCGTAGAGGCGGCAAAGAATAATTGGGATTTCAAGAATAACTGGGATAAAATCGGAAAAGCTGCGGGTATTGGTGCCGCGGCAGGTTTAGTCGGCTTAGGAGTTGGTGCCGGCGTGACAGCGGGCGTAGCTGCCGTTGCTGGTACCGGCGCGATAGCAACTACCGTTGGCAGTATCTCCGCAGGTGTCATAGGCGGCGCTGCTGGTGGTTTTACTTCCGGTACCTTGAATGCTTGGAGCAATGGCTTACATGGTTCAGATTTTTGGAATTACGTAGGTGCATCGACAGTTGGTGGAGCCATCGGGGGCTTGATCTTTTCTGGAATGGATCAGTATTTTGGGGACGCGATGGGGCATACCGCCGGCGGCCTACTCGGTGTCATGTCGGGATCAGTAGGTGGCGGTACCGCTGGATTAATCGGTGGCACGGTGGTTGGCGCAGTCCGGTGGGCTAAGTCTGGCAATATTAATGATTTATGGGAATCCATGGGGGATGGATTGCTTTATGGTGCAATGGCCGGTGCAATCGCAGGCGGAGTTTATTATGGCGCAAAGGGCGGTATCGCCAGTGCACATGACGTATACGGTACAAATGACACAGTTCTTGGGTTTAATTTAGGTAATAGCGGCGCTTCCACTACTCAGAGAATAATTGGTGGGGCTTTGGGTGTATTAGCGGGTGGCGGCCTTGCCCTGGCTGCTTCGGGCGGTATGTTATGGGCACGTGAGGGTATTAAGGGTTTAGCCCGGGGGAATGCAGGTCAAGGCTCAGAGCAAAGTCAAACTACAAATCAAACGCAAGTATCGCAATTATCGATGAGAATACACGACGACAGCCCCAAAGTTTTCATGACTCAGGGTAATACAAGAAGAAGTGTTGAAAGCCTACTAAGTCTTAGTCTGAGGTAAGAATTGCGCAGACTTGTAACCATCACCGCTTGCATTGGCCTGAGCTTGGTCATGGTATCATGCATACCACGAAGCATAATGCCTAAAGATGGCCTTCATTCCCAGGTTCGCCAGAATAACAGCACAATGGTGCGCTATATGATTACAAGCGGCGCAAATCCAAATGAGATTGATGAACGTGGCAATTTACCAATTACCTATGCGATAGCCGGCAATGATCTTAAAATGGTGATGACCCTAATAGAAGCAGGCGCAGATCAAAATGCTACTGATAAACTTTCGCGCACGCCGATACATGCTAGCTGCATCTTCGGTCGGGCGGAAATCCTGAAATACCTGAAAGATCATGGTGGTAATCTGCAAAAGCGAACTGGTGATGGCCAAGATTGCCTTCTGCTCGCATTCACAAGTCAGCTTGAGCTATATAAGAGTAGCGAAGAGAAATTCAAGGCAGCGAAATACGAGACCGTCGAAGAGGTGGAATCAAAATACGCGCAAGTTGTTCAATTCCTGACGGAAAATAATGTGCGTATGAATAAGAAAGTCTTTCAAGCAAAATGTCCTGATTGCAATCTGCAAAACCTTGAATCGTATAAATTCCCAACACAGGCCGAAAAAGCGATTCGAAGTATTAGAGAGAATATGTTTTTGAAGTAAGGATGGATTAACCGCTACGCCCACCCCCTGGTCACCGGCGAGCGTCGCCACGTTCGCCCAATTGCCGTTTGCTGTTCGCCTTGCCCTTCGACAAGCACCGAAAACGGAGAGCGAAGACGCTCACAGGGACCGCGGCACATTGCCGCTTCGCGTCAACGTCAGCAAACCGCGCGATTGGGCGAAATGGCGGTTTGTTTTCGCCCCCGAAGCGACGCGTACGATTCAAATTTTTTTAACTTTTTCTGAGAAAAACCGGCCGTTTTCTGGTATTTAATATATAGAGGGGGAGTTTCCTCTTGGGGGGTATATGGCAATTTTACAGATGACATTTTCGCTATCGGCACCGGCGCGCAGGGCGCTCGGTACATTACAAACGGTAAAACAGTTAGAGCACATCGCCGAGCGTTTTTTCGATCGCCTCGCGCACGAACGCTATCGCGATTTCGCAGTGACGCCGCAGTACTATACGACAGCGCACGGCTACAGAGCCGCGCGCCGTATCGGGCAAAGACCGCCCCGTGAAAAGTGCATCGGCGTGCGCGTAACGCTGACAATCCACATGCTGCGCAGCATGAAAAAACTCGAGAGCCGAGGGCTACAGTTGGCATGGCAGATCGAAGAAATTCTATACTTTGGCTTTTTGCACGGATATGTGTAGTCAACGGAAACTCGCTGTGCAAGTTTGCTTTCCGCCACACGATTGACGCCTTGTTAAATTTATCGACTGATACATCATGAGTTACTTCGAAGGAAAAACCGTTCTACTTACCGGCGCAGCGGGCGGCCTTGGCGGCGAGTTTGCCACACAAATTCTCGACTTGGGCGGCGAGCTCATCGTCGCCGACGTCAAGATCGAATCGCTCGACGGTTTCAAAACGTATTCGGGCCCCGGTAAAGTGCTCGCGCGCATCGCCGGCGATATCGGTACCAAAGAAGGCACCGAGCGCTTTTTGGCCGAAATAAAAAAAGTTACCCCCTGCCCCGACATCATTATTAACAACGCAGGCATCGCGCACTTGGGCGCATTCGGCGACGTACCGCTCGACCGCTGGGAAAAACTCATGAACATCAACCTCATCTCGCCGATGCGGATATGCCATTATTTTTTACCCGATATGAAATCGCGCGGTAGCGGACATATCGTCAATATCTCATCGGTCGCGGGCATCGTGCCGCTACCCAATGGCGCCCCCTACACCGCGTCGAAGCACGGCATCAAAGGTTTTTCCGATGCGATTCGCGAGGAGTACCGCAAGCACGGAATTTTTGTTTCGACGGTGCATCCATTTTTTACACGTACGGCGATTTTGCAGTCAGAGCGTTTCGGCATCGACATCGATACGAGCGAATACCCGCAGTTTCTTATTGAATCCCCCGAGAGCGTAGTGCGCGAAGCCATAAACGGAATTATGCAAAAAACAGATTTTATCTTACCCGGCCCCGCAGCAAAAGTCATCGACTTGGCGCGCCGCCTCACGCCGGGGCTATTCGGCTTTTTCAGTAGAGGCTTGATAAAATAAAGCAATTCTGTACCTTGGCGGTATGCGCCCCGTCTGCGGACTCGCGATTGCTTTTGTCGTTGCCGGTATTTTTACCGTCAATCAGCATCTTGGCGCAACCTCGCTCACAATTTCAGAACCGGTGCGTATTTTCGGCGAGTACGGCAAACTGCAAACGCTGACAGTTTCGGCGAACGGTAAGCTGCTGGCGTTCAGCTCGGATTATCGCGATCAGAAAGGCGATATTGTCGTTTATAATATCGAGACAAAAGAGAAAAAAACGGTAACTAAGACCGCATATCTCGAAACGCAGCCGGTATTCTCGCGCGACGGGCGTGAAATTTTTTATTTCATTAATGAAGCGGGTAGCGGCTCGATCAAGAAAGTCAATCTGAACGACGGTACTACAACACAAGTAACAAACCGCGTGTTTTGGTGCGAATTTCCGTCGCTGTCCCCTGACGGCAAACATCTCGTCTACTACTCGAAACGCGATAACAAATACAATTTATACGAAATGAATTTATCGAGCGGCGCCGAAAAACGGCTAACGCAAGAGCAAAATTTCGATTTCGGCCCAGTCTATTCTTCAAACGGCTCGAATATTTTTTTCTATTCGAACCGCGCGGGCAGTTCGTTTTCTATTTTTCGTTTAGAAAAGAGTTCTTTAGTCGTGTCGCCGGTCTTCGGCCCCGGCGGGTTCACCTTTCAACCGACAACCGACGTTCGTGGCGCAATACTTTTCGCCGTCTCGAATGTCTCGGGCAACAACGACA
>JAFEGD010000231.1 GCA_018240245.1 Spirochaetota bacterium
CGATCTCGCGTTCCGGCAACGTTCTAAGGCACTCTACGTCAGCGAAAACGCCAGTCGCGGGATGAAATGCACCGATCGTATTCTTGCCGAAAGAAGCGTTTACGCCGGTTTTGCCGCCGACCGACGAGTCGATCATTGCGAGCAAAGTGGTCGGCAGTTGGATATGTTTGATGCCTCGCAGATAGGTCGCCGCGGCAAAACCACCCAGATCGCCGACAACGCCTCCGCCTAGCGAAAGCAAAGCATCGGTCCGTTCAATACGGGCCGCTGCCATCGCCGCCAAGACCTTTTCTGTGGAGGCCAATGTTTTGAATCTCTCACCGTCGCCGATTAGCGCGGTCGCGGTCGAGAAACCTACCTTTTGCAAACTTGCTTCGACCGTTCGCCCGTAAAGTCCAAAAACCTTCCGATTCGAGACGAGAAATGCACGTTTCGCTTGGCCCCCAAAACGTTGGCGTGCGAACGCTCCAACGGAGTCGAGGTTTCCCTGCCCGATCTCGATCGTCTCAAATAGGTCCATCGCTGTTGGCGAAGCTCTCATCCCAGGTTTTCCCGTATGATGTCTGCGAGGGCGGCAGCCTTCCGTTCAATGTCGTCCTGATCGACGCCCTCGATCATAACGCGCGCGAGATTCTCAGTTCCGGAATATCTAAGCAGCAGTCGGCCGTTTTCCGCCATCTCTTTTTCAAGTCCGACGGCGGCTTCCGCGATCGCACGCACTTCTTCGAAAGGCCGCTTTTCTTTGACCGCAACATTCACGAGGACCTGCGGAAATCGCTGAAACCCGGCCACTGCGTCACAGAGAGAGAGTCCACGGCGTGCAAGGGAAGAAAGCGTCAACACCGCGGTCGCCATTCCATCTCCGACGAGACTGCGTTCAGGAAAAATTATGTGGCCGGACTGCTCACCGCCGACAACCGAACCGGTACGGATAAGCTCTTCAAGTACGTACTTATCTCCTACCTTTGCTCGGATAAGGTCAATATCCCTTGACCTAAACGCGATCTCAAGCCCGATGTTGCTCATCACGGTCGCAACGACCTTTCTATTCGCAAGTCTGTCCTTCTCGGCCATCTCGGTCGCGAGGATCCAAAGGGTCGCATCGCCATCGACAACGCTGCCTTTATGATCAACAAAAAGTACGCGGTCTGCATCTCCGTCGAACGCAATGCCAAGATCAAAGCCAGCCTCGACCACGGTTGCCGAGAGGGCGTCAAGATGCAGCGAGCCGCAGTCCTTGTTTATGTTCCGCCCGTCCGGAGAATCGTTGATGACGAGAACTTCTGCCCCAAGGCTGCGAAAAAGCTTCGGGGCAAGATCGTAAGCGGCCCCGTTCGCACAATCCAAAACGATCGAGAAGTCCGAGAGCGAGCTCCCTTCAGCAGCAGAGCGAAGGTGTTCCAGATACTTTTCATCAAAGCCCTCGACAAGATCTTCGTTTAGAACGATAGGGGCGACCGGTGCGATCTCGCCTGCTTCAATATCCTCTTCAATAAGCTTCTCGATCGAGCTGTCGAGTTTCTTGCCGCTCGGCAAGAATACCTTGATCCCATTATCTTCAAACGGATTGTGCGACGCGCTGACAACAATGCCCGCATCGTAGCTTTCCGCACCGGTCAGAAATGCAACGCCGGGCGTTGTGATCACTCCCGCAGATGATATCTGTCCGCCTTCCGCGGCAACTCCCGCATGGATCGCACCCTCGATCGCTTGTCCGGATTCGCGTGTATCGCGCCCGGAAATGAATCGAGGTTTGCGGCCAAGACTCGCCTCAAACTGTCGCGCCAAAGATCTGCCGATAATGCTCACGGTTCGCTCATCGAGCGGGAACTCGCCTGCTCGGCCTCTAACGCCGTCTGTTCCAAAATGCTTTCCCATAGATTTCGGCAGATATCCCGATCTTGAGAGTCTGCTCGCTAGAACTCGCGAAAATAAGAGATTAGCAAATTCGGCCGCCAAATTGCTCGGCCAAACACATAAGAGATTTTTGTATATGCAATAAAACTTTCGAAAATGATTGACAACGGCTAAGCGCTTAAGCGAATCTAAGAATGGCCGTCGTCAAAAGCCATTGCGACAGACGGTGAGATTTTCACAAGGATTTAGGGTGTCACTCCTCGAACAAGCAATGAAAAAAGAATTAGCATTTTCCTCGATAATCGTTCTATCGCTTAGCGCTTTGGGCCTTGCCCAATCGAACAATGGGGAGAGCAATTCTAGATCGTCAAAGGTGGTCGTAACTTCAACGCTGAGGCCCGTGCCGACGCCCATTCCGCGTGTCTTAACTACGCCGACTCCGGTCATTGTACCGAGCGCTCCACCGGTCGGCCCATCAACGAATTCATCAACAAATTCATATTCGCCGGCCGCCTCAAACGTGAATTTCGACGGCCTCAGTTTCTCGCAGATCAAGTCACGGCTTGCGGAAGCCAAACGCGAGATGCAGTCGCGACCGGTCACAATTGGCAGTTCAGAGGCAGTTGGAAATGACCCGATCTACTTTGTAAAGATCGCGTATTTGGACGAGCGCACGCGGCAGATCGAGTTCGTGTCCCTTTCCAAAGATGCGTTCCTGGCAAAGAATACAACGAGTTCGGCGGTCTCGACTGATGGTTCGACGCTTTTCTTTCGAAACATCAGGGCAAACGGCGTGAACACTCCGATAGTGCTGACCGATCAATCCGGTGGTTCAAAGCTTCCGCTGATGATCCAGTATCCTGTCGTCCGGGACGGCCGATTTATTGAGACCGCGTATTATGTTTCCACACACCCGGGCATTATTACTCCGGACGTGATCAGTGCCGGAAGGTATTACGTTCGTAACACGATCGAGGTCGCGCGCGAAAAGCTAAGGCATTCCGGTTATATTATTCAGCCTAAGGTGGCCGACATCGCCGAACGTCTTGCTACTGTCGAACATGTCGATCATTGGCGCTTTCGCACCGAACTTCATCCGAACATCTTCAATGATATCTTTACTCTCTACGCCTTGAATGAGGGACAGACGTATCGTTATTCGGTTAGCTCTGCAGGCGCGGGCGGGATGGTGCAGATGATCC
>JAFEGD010000232.1 GCA_018240245.1 Spirochaetota bacterium
ATTATCTAAGGAAATTATGGATAAAGGAAAAGAAAAAATTGTAGATCGCTGGTTATTCCATGCGTTCAAATCGGGCGACTTGCGCTTGCCGCAAAAAGCGACTCACGAAGCAAACGTTAAGGACGCACATGCTCCTACGGCGAAGAATAAAAAAAATAAAAAAGGAGCGCGAGATAGCGCTCTGCCGACCAACCCGGCCGACTTAGAAGCGCTGCATTTTCTCGAAACTGCGGGGTTCGCGCAACGCAAGAAAGGCGAGTGGCGTATTCTCAACGAATTCGTCGGCTTCTTGAGCGTCGCACGTTCGGGAATCGCCTTTGTGCAAGCGAGTGCGCGCCATGAGGCGATTGTGCCCCATGCCGATCGTGGCCCGGCGCTGCACCGCGATAAGGTGAAGGTGCGCATTACCGGTTTTAACCGCGGCCGCTTTACGGCAAAGGTCGTCGAAATCGTCGAACCGTTTTCGGGCGAATATTTGGCGAGCATTTTGGGCGCGGCGCGCGGTGTCGGCGGCAAAGGCGATTTATATTTAGCCGAGCTCATCGACTTGCCCGATCGCCCGCAGGTATTGGTCAAAGCAGAGCGCGCGCCGCAAAAGCTCGCGTACTTACGCCGCACCGCGACGCAAAAACAATATTTGCGCGAAATAAAGGATCGCGGCTATGCGCGCTCGCAGGCATTTTTGTTTGAAATCTCGCCGCGTAAGATTACGCAAGACCGCAAGGGCGATCTCGAACGCCTGCGTCTGCGCTACATGCTGCCGGGGCCGTTCGAGAAAGCGCTTGTGCCGCTCAAAAAACATCTCGACAAAGCGGTAAAAGCGGAACTGAAAAACGCCGCGCGCGTTCACGTGAAAGATCGCTATATTTTTACGATCGACGGCGAAGATGCGAAAGATTTTGACGACGCGATTGCCTGCCGCGAAACCGAGCGCGGTTACGAACTCGACGTGCATATCGCCGATGTCGGGTTTTTCGTAAAACTCGACACGCCGTTATTTGCCGAGGCGCTCAAGCGCGGTAATAGTTATTACCTCGCGGGTTCGGTGATACCGATGCTGCCCGAAATTCTCTCGAACGAATTCTGTTCATTAAAGCCCAAAACGCATCGCCTTGCGTTCTCGGTACGCATGCATTTCGACCATGCGGGTAAAATGGTCGACTACGAACTTTTCAAATCGGTCATTTACATCAATAAGCGCTTCACGTACAACGAAGCGCATAAAGCACTGCAGAAAAAAGGTTCGCCGATTGAAGCGGCGATGCGACTCGCACAAATTCTTATCGATCGCCGCGATAGCGAGGGCCGCGTCGATTTGAATATCGCCGAGCAGAAAGCGGTTTACGATAAGAAAGGCGCTTTCGTCGGCTTAGCGAGCGAGACGCGGCTCGAATCGCACCGTTTAGTCGAAGAGGCGATGCTGAGCGCGAATCAAGCCGTCGCGAATTACGCCATCCGCCACAAGGTGCATATCTTGCACCGCAACCACGAGAGCATGCCGGTAGACAAGCTCGATCGTCTTAATCGTTATCTCGAAAAATATGTAGCAAAGCTAAAGCTGCGGTCGGTGGAGCAAAAAGAGATCGGGCGAATTTTGAGCGATCAGCGGCTCGACAGTGTGCGCTCGGTCTTTCAATATTTGCTGCTGCGCTCGTTCATGCAGGCGCAATATGCTCCCGAAGCGAAAGGGCATTGGGGCCTGGCGTTTCACGAATACGCGCACTTCACGTCGCCGATTCGGCGTTTTGCCGATTTGGTCACGCATCTCGAACTCGCCGCGCACCTTACGAAGTCGAAAGCGCTGTTTTCTTTCGCCGAACTCGATAGCTTCGGCCGCGAGGCGTCGCGGTTAGAGCGTATCGCGTTTGAAGCCGAACGCGCCGACAAGAAATTGCTCGCGGTACGCGCGCTTGCGCATCGCGTGAATCAGACCTTCGACGTGTGGCTGAGCGGTTTTACGAGCGAGCGCCTATTTGTGACGCTTGTCGAGTTTCCCGCCGAGGGTGAAATCGAAGCCGCCGCCGTCGATAAACGCGGAGAAATACAAGTGCTCGACGATTTCTCTGTGTTTGCGGGCAAATTGCAAAAGACGTTGTCTTTAGGCGATAGATTCAAGGCAAAGCTTGTGAAGGCAGACCCGTTAGCGATGTCGCTTTCTTTTGTTTTTTCGTTGCCATAGCCAATGAAAAAATAAAAAGTCCGCTCGTGGTCGAAATGCGCGAAATAAGCGGCGTGCCGTGGGCGGTAATTACCGCCGCGCAGCTACACATGTATTTTATTCCCGACCTGAAAGACAAGTTGCTCGCGACGGTTGCGACCGAACCCGATGCGCTCATTATCGATTTGTCGCAGGTCGAATATCTCGACTCCTCGGCGATGGGTGTACTTTTTCAAATTCAGAAAAAAATGCAACCGTACGGCGGTGCCTTGTACATAGTCGGCATCAATCCCACCATCGAAATGGTTTTTCGCCTGACAAAATCAGACCAACATTTTACTATTTTTAAGAACGCCGAATCGGCGATAAAATCGATGCAACCCTAATTGGTTGCCCCCGCATGGCTGGCTTAAATGCGCGCGCGCAGTGCGCTGATTCTATCCAATAGCTCGGCTTTATGTTTTGGGTCTGAAAAGCGATGCGCGACGCCCGCAAAGATTATCATAAAAACCGATGCGCCGACCGCAATATTCAAAATGAGCAACATGCTTTCAGAATAGACGAGGCGACTGCTGATGAGATAAAACGTGAGCGGGCAGGCGAGTAAGAGCGTGACCGTGCCGATGAATTGCCACGGTTTCACGAGCGGAATCGCCATGAGCGCGCGCAATTTAAGACGCAGCGCTTCGGGGGCTTTATGCGTGTATTCTTCGTCGACGGCTCGTTGTACCGCTTGGGGGTATGTGTACTTTCTCATAGTGTTCTCCCTTTTGCTTATTTGCCCATCTTTGCGCGCAGAATATTTTTTGCTCGGTGTACGTTTGCCTTGAGCGTCCCTTCTTTGACGCCGGTGAGCGCGGCTATTTCGCTGTATTGCATATTTTCAAAAAATAGCATAATCAAGGGTATGCGATAGCCGTCCGCAAGCTCGCCGATATGGCGGCGCAGCGCGGCGATTTCGTGTTCGTCGAATTCGCTCTCTTGTTCGGGCGCGGCGACGTCGAAACCATCGAGCTCGACGGTCGTCAGGCGCTTCTTGCGCCGCAAATCTTCGAGCCCGAAGTTCCACGCGAGGCGGTAGAGCCAAGTCGAAAACGCCGAGCGCCCGGCGAACTTTGCGATTTGCTTTAAGGCAAACGGGTAAACCGATTGCGCAAAGTCGGATGCGTCGTCTTCGTTGCCGCGATAGAGTTTGAGACCGATCGAGTAGATCATGTCGAGCGCCGCCTCGAATTCGCGATCGAAATCTTCTTTGGAGAGAACGCTTTCATTTTCTATCATGTTCTCCCGCTAGGTTATCCCTGCGTAACGAAAGATAGAAAAAAACAATTAGGCCGACGCCCGCCGACAGAGGGATTAATCCCCCCAAAATGCCGGGGTTCGCCGGGTTGGTAAAGATGAAAAAAAGCGTAAGCGGTATGCCCGCCGAACAACTCAGGCAACCAGCGAGCAAGCTGATAAAGCGCAAGTGTTCGAGCGCGCTCGCCGTCGGAATTTGCTGGCGAATTTTTTCGCGCCGCAATTTATAGTTGTAGAGCAGCATGAAGAAGACGAGTACCGAACCGAACACGACCGCAACCATCGGCACGATCGACAAGATGACATCGGCGGTCGGCGAGGGGCTCGGTGCGCGGTTCTGCACCTGCCGCGTGAGCTCGACGAGCAAAGTTTCGATATTTTTGAGTTGGGCGCTTTCCATAGCTTCCTTAACCTTTGACGGTGTTTTTAGTTTTTGGTTGCAAAAAAACGACTATAGTACGGGTGTCAGCAATTTTCTGAATTCGGCGATCGACGCCCGTGCCGCAGCACCAAGTTCGAGCGTATCGTCGGTCACGTAGGTTGCCACATGCGCTGCTACGACATCCGCATTTTTTTCTTGCGCCCGCTCTTGCATATACGGCAGAATAGATTCTTTGTAAAGGGGGGATTGAGTGCGGTAAGCGTTTAGGCTCTGCGAAAGACTATCTTTGAGCGCCGCGACGAACTCATGCTTTCCATGCGAAGCTAAGTCTCGATGTATATAAATACATCCCAAAGGAATCATCGCGCGCGTTTGGTTTTCCCAATACGCGCCGAGATCGGCAATGAGCGGCAACCCCGCCGCCTTGTACACAAACCGCCCTTCGTGGATTAAAACTGCCGCGTCGATTTGCCCTGACTTGAGAGCCGGTAGCATCTCATAAAATGGCATTTGCATCGGCCGTACATCCGCATGCTCGGCATGGCGCTCTAACCAGAAGCGAAATAGTTGGTGTGCCGTCGTGTGCTCGCCGGGTAAGCCGATGCGCGCGCCTTGGGCGAGCTGGCCGATAAAAACCGGGCCGACGCCGTTGCCGATTGCGGCGCCGGTCGCAAGAATTTCGTACTTGGGCGCGAGCTTTTCCATGATTGCAAACGAGCCTTTTGCGATGGGGTATTTACCCGCGAGCAGCGCACGGTTGAGTTCTTCGATGTCGAGAAAATCGATCGCGTACCGCTCGGTGGCGATGAGCTTGTAAAAAGCAAAGGTATCGTTTGGGCAGGGAGAAATCGCGAGGCTAAGCCGCATCAACGTAGACGGCCTAATTTCGAGGCGATGAGGTATTCTTGAACCGTGTCTTTGTTTTCACCGAGTATACGAAAGAGAACCTTTTTGACGGTAAAAATTTCACCGGCGATTTGCGAAACACGCACGAAGCTATAGCGAAATTCGTTTGAGCGAACTTGATCGAATTCGCGCGGCACGTTTTGTTTCTCGGTGGCGACGAGCGTTTCGTAGCCTTGTTTTGCCTCGGCGGCGTCGCCGAACTCCCACACGTCGAGCGTGAGCAGCGTACCGAAGCGCCCGGTCTTCGCTTCTTTTGCGCTCAAATCGAGCGTAGTGTTTTTTTCGATCGTGCGCGGCTGGCCTTTGAACTCGGAGACAAACACATCGTCGAGGACACGAAAACTCGCGTCGATCTCGGTGAAAATTGTCGAGCGCTTACAATGCGTTAATGCAGTAAGAATCAACGCACAAAAAACAATCCACCGCTTCATTTTGCCTCTTTTAGTTTTCGCACACGTTCTTTCATGTCGCCTTTGAAAAGATAACTGCCTGAAACTAGAATATCGACACCGCCCTGCACGAGTGCTGCCGCGTTCTGGTCGGAAACACCGCCGTCGATTTCAAGTTCGAGTTTGCGGCCTGCCGCGTGTTCGCGGTTTTTGAGCTTGTTTAATTCTGCGAGACGCGACCACGACGATTCGATAAATTTTTGTCCGTAAAAACCCGGTTCGATCGACATGAAAAGCACGACATCGAACGCAGGCACGATATCGGCGAGCGCCGCAACCGGCGTGCGTGGATTCAGCGCGATGCCGGCGCGAATACCCTGTGCGCGAATTTGCTCGGCAAGGCGAATCGGCGCAGTTGTCGCTTCGTAATGAAACGTGATAATTTGCGGTTTGAGCGCATAGTACTTAGGCGCCTCGATTTCAGGACGCGCCACCATGAGGTGCACGTCGAGCGGTACTTTCGTTTCTGCCGCAATCGCCGCCGTAATTTGGTCGCCAAACGTCAGCGCGGGAACAAAATGCCCGTCCATCACGTCGATATGAATAAGCTCGCACTCGGCAGCTTCGATGTCGCGCGCGGCTTGAGCCAAGTGCGCGAGCGGCGCGGCGAGAATGCTCGGTGAAATTTTTACAGCCACAGTATTACAGCGTATCTGCTTTGAGACGCACGGTACGCTCGGGGGTTTGCTGCGCGGGGGCGCTCGCCGTTTTTGCGGCGGGTGCGTCGCCGACGATAGTTTTTGTGTTCGCGTCGTTTACGACGATCGGCGCGGCTACCGGCACGTACGCATAATAATTTTTATAAACATCGAAGGCTTCGTCGCGGCGGCGAAAAATTGGTAGGGGGGATTGATTTTTGATAAGATAATATTCGCTGTAAAACGAGCCGTCTTCGCCTGCGACTGTTTCTTTGCGCGCGATAGTCAAGGTGGCGCCGGGTTCGCCCCATTTTTTTTGAGGAACGAATAGCTGCGCATAGGGCAGGTCGGCGAGCGCAATTTTCGATTTGCCTTTTGCAAGACTCTCGCCAAATTCGCCGACTTGCAGCTCGATGCTATCGGCGCTAAGTTTTGCATCGGCGACGAGCGTTGCGTTTTCATTGGCTTTTTCTGTCTTAGTTAATTGAATCACAGCGGGGATTTTCAATTGATAAGCGGCGCTCATCGCTATCGCCACGGGCGTACCTTTCTCAATTTTATTATAGAGCAGCGCTCGTGGCTGGTTTGCCGGTGCGGGGCCGTCTGAGATTAACAACGATACCGGGCTATTCGGAATTACCGGCGTGCCCGGTGGGGGAAACTGCGCGAGCACTTCGCGTTTAGGTAGGTTTGAAGGGATGCGCGTGACGACGCCTTTGCGCAAGGAAAAGATGCGCCCGCCGACGGGCAAGCTCGCGAGCGAGCCGTCGACTAAATCTTCTGAAAATCCGGTGAGTCGCGGCACTTGCACAACGGCATCGGACAAGTTCACGAGAAGTTCAAGTTTCGTATTCTTGTCGACTTGTTTACCCGGAGCGAGATCTTGCGCAAGTATGTATCCGTATGGGTATTGGATTAAATAAGCCGATTTGATTTCGATTTTGAAGTCGTCGCGTAGCTTGTTGTGCTCGCCTAAAAAGAGCCGGCCGACGACATCGGGCACGACCGTTTTTTCGGTATCGGCAAATAGCACCTTGAAAATGGCAAACCCCGATATGAAAAAAATCGATAAGCCGACAAAGTAAAAAAGTAGGATCTTAGAAATATGCTTGATAAAAAGCAGTCTGGGTACCGGAGCCGTATGGGTGGCAGCGCTATCGCTATTTGGCATTGTCGGTTAGAGAAATAGGCGAAAACAGGCTGTAAAGATTGATTTATATGGGAAAATTCGTCGTCTGGTATTGCCGAACTTCTTCGAGTAACCCCACTAATTCGTCGAGCTGTGGCCCCACACCTTCGAGATTTTTTACTTTCGTGCGCGCGTTGAGATCGATCAGAATTTTACTCATCGCGCCGATACCCAAACTCATCGCGCTACCTTTGAGAGTATGCACGCAGTAATCGACTTTCGCCGCATCGGCTGTGGCGAGCGCCGTTTTCGCGTCAGCTAAAAGCTTTGCCGAGTTTTCGGTAAATTTACTGAAAAGCTTGGTGACTAGTGCATCGCCGCCTAGGGTTTTTAATTCGGTAATTTTCTCGGCAGAGATATCGAGCGCCATGTGGGTATTGTTCTTGCAGGGGTGGCGTTGTCAACGGATAATGTAGGGTGCGAGTGCGTTTTATGGAGACTATGCGGGAACTCGCGTCAGCGAGTTCCCGCATAGTCTCCATAGCAAAATCTTTACACGCCGTCGAAAACGCCGCTCTTGCCGATGCATGCGCGCGCTGATATCGACCTACGCAAAATGGGCGCACGTAATCGCGCGTGCGATAGTCGAGCGTAAATATTTTTCGCTCGGCGGCTACGCCCTCGGTGGGACCACCATGCTCGTGCTTGCACTCGTGCTCTTGAGCCAAGCGTGGCGTGCGGTAAAACTCGATACATATAAACCTTCGCTACCGAGCGAGCTTTTAGACCGCAAAGGTCGACTCATCACGACATTTTTTCAAGACCAGCGTATCTTGGTCGCAGGCAAAGATATTCCCGAGCACGTCAAGCAAGCCTTTATCGCGATGGAAGATAACCATTTTTACGATCACTTTGGTATTTCGCCGCAAGGCATTTTTCGCGCATTTCTCGTCAATTTGCAGGCGGGCCAAGTCAAGCAGGGCGGCTCGACGATAACGCAGCAGTTGGCGAAGGTCGTGCTCACAGACCAGAAGCGTACGTTCACGCGCAAAATAAAAGAAGCCGCACTCGCGCTGATTATCGATGCGCTATACGAGAAGAACACCATTTTGTATCTCTACTGCAATCAAATATATTTCGGGCACGGTAACTATGGCGTCGAAGCTGCGTCGCAATTCTACTTCGAGAATTCAGTAAAAAACATCTCGGTGGCGCAAGCGGCGATTTTAGCGACATTGCCGAGTTCGCCGAATCGCTATTCGCCGATTAAAAATCCGCATCTTTCGCGCGCGCGTGTGCAGCAGGCGCTGATGAAAATGATCGACTTAGGTTTTATCGACATTGCGGCGGCCCAAAAGGCTGAAGCTGAGGCGACTGCGTATTATAGCGCGCTCAATATTGCGCCGACCGAAACGGCGTTTGGCCGCCGCGTCGATAACGCTCCGTATTTTTCAGAAACGTTGCGCCCGATTCTCGAAAAAGAATTTGGTAAGCAGGCGCTGTATAATGAGGGATTAAAAATCCACACGGGTCTCGATCTCGACCACCAAAAGGCGGCGCAAGACGCGCTCTGGCGGGG
This sequence comes from Spirochaetota bacterium, assembly GCA_018240245.1. Taxonomy (GTDB): domain Bacteria; phylum Spirochaetota; class Leptospiria; order Turneriellales; family Turneriellaceae; genus Turneriella. Next base: position 8,541 of record JAFEGD010000232.1, read on the forward strand.
GCTCAGAGCGCAGAACGCCATATCGCGCAATTATTTTTTCTCGAAGCAAATCGAACTTTCGCACGAATATTCGGCGCTATTGACGCTATCGCAGTTTGCGCTGGGCTTACCCGAACTCAATCCGGCGAAGCGTTTCGATCAATACGAATTGCATCTGCGGTTTTTTGAAGATTTCATCGACCCGTTAGAATTAGTGAATTTAGGTTTTGGGGGGGATGAACTGCTAGACACGACGCTCACATCGTTGCGCGCCGAAAACCCGTTTGCGAATCGGTATCTTGCGGTACAAGGCGCGTTGGCTGAGCTCGATAACATGACGGGCGAAGTGACTGCGGTTGTCGGCGGTTTACCGTTTAGCACACAAAACCAAATCAACCGCGCCATGCAGATGGAGCGCCAGCCGGGGTCGTCGTTTAAGCCGCTGCTCTATGCTGCTGCGCTTGAAACGAAAAAAATTACGGCGGCGACGCAGTTTCCCGATTCGCCGATTGTCTCGATAGACGAGCAGGGCGATTTGTGGATGCCCGAAAATTATTCGTCGGGCTTTCGCGGCTTCATCACGCTGCGCGATGCGTTGCGCTTTTCGGTAAATACGGTGAGTATTATGGTTGCGCGCGAAGTCGGTTTAGGCAATATCATTCCGATTTTGGCGCGCGAACTTTATGTTAAGCCGCAACAGATTCCCTACAATCTTTCGATCGCCTTGGGCACGCACGAAGTTTCTCCCTTGGGGATGGCACGCGGTTTCGCGCACTTTGCGCGTGGCGGCGAAAGTATCGAATACGTGCTCTTGAAACAAGTCTATGATCGCAATAATAAGCTCTTGAAAGATTTTACTCCCAAGCAAAAAAAAGAACAAGTCATTAGCGCCGGGGCGGCGACAATTGTACGCTCGTTGCTCGAAACGGCGGTGAACAAGGGCACGGGCAGCAGCGTGCGCAAAAGCGGTTACGGCGGTTATGCCGCCGGCAAGACCGGTACGACGAACGGGTTTCGCGACGCCTGGTTTGTTGGTTTTAATAAACGTTATACGGCGTCGGTGTGGGTCGGATACGATCGCCCGAGTCTCTCGTTAGGGCCGGGGCAGGCGGGCGCGGGTGTCGCCGCGCCGATCTGGGCAAATTACCAAAACAGAATTCAATCCTTCGTCAACAAAGACGAGCCTTACCTGAAAAAAGCCGAGCTCACAGAGATTGCATATTGCCGTTCGAGCGGTTTGCCGACAACGGGCAATTGCGACGAAACGTATCTCGAACTATTCTTACCCGACACGGGGCCAGAGACGGGTAATCACAACGATTTGGGGAGCGGAGCCGCAGCGACAATTTCCGCAGCAGAGCTCGGTACACCTTTGCCAGCGACCGAAAAACCGGTAATAAAAACGAACGATTTCTTCGAGGGCGACGACGAGTAACGATGAGCCTTGC
>JAFEGD010000233.1 GCA_018240245.1 Spirochaetota bacterium
CATCTGCACGGACCTTTCGGCCTATGCGTAAACTTTTCCAACCCATTTTACCGCTTTAGCGTCATAATGCAGGCGAGTGGCATTTAATTTGCTGTAAAATAGAGCGGAAGACGCGCACTTTCCCGACTTTCCCTATGCTGCGTTTGTTAAAATAGGGAGTGAAAGAAAGAGAAATGAAAGCAATTCGACATTTTTTGTTATTGATGGTCGTTATTGGGGCTTCCGCATTGGCGGTCGCGGCCCAACACGGCGATCAGCCGAAGAATCCGCCGCCGAAAGGCACTCCGCCGGTCGTGAATCCTCAGCCCAAAAGGCCTGAACCGCAGCCGCAGCAGCCAAAACGCCCTCAATTCGCATTTGTTGACGCGATCTACGTCGATATGCGATCTGACGAACGATACAGCTGATACGAAACCCTTAGCATTGCCGCACCATTTTCAGATACGGCAAATTCTGGACCATATCCTTTTGGGGCGTTTTTTGACGCCCTTTTTCTAGCTTCAGCCTCTAGCCTGCCGGCAGGCTTTTTGTTTACAATGAAAGCCATGGCAGACAACGAAATCCCCGCAAAGAAGTCCTACGGCGGACTCGGCAAGCACATCCAACCGGCACGTACGCCCGGCGAACTCAGCATCACTGAAAAGATGCAGGGCGGCGATCGCCACGCAGAGATCCAGGCCGAGCGTCTTCGGGAAGAACGCTTCCCGGACGGCAAGATCTCACAAAACAGAACGCCCTCGTCTTAGGCTCCATCTAAACGCCGTTTCGAGTATTCCACCCTACAAACTTGGAAAGCCTTGATCGTTAGTATTTTATTCGCTAAGGATCAAGTATGCCGCGAAACGGACTTCGGCCATTCGGACTGGTGAGCATACCGGCCGAGAATGCCCTCGACAACCTCAACGAGTTCGGTGTTCGCCCATGGCGCAACCCGCTCGAACTAAACTTTTCGGGACAGATCCGATGCGGCGACCGACAGGCCCGGTTGCTTGTCGAATGGATGCGCGAGATGCATTTTTCGCCGCGAAATTCCCGCCAACGCGGCTCGTACCGCGGGCGCGTCTTTGTCCGCATCCGATTCTTAAAACCCATCGAAACAACTTCTTAATTTTTTTTGTTCGGTTTGTATGCTCGCTTACCCAGCATCCGCCGAGAAGCGGTTAGTCTCTAGATGTCGGGTCGGAGTTTGCTGAGATTCTTCGATCTGATTACGGCCTAGTCCCCGTTCTGTTCTGCATTTCGGAGACTGTTCGTAAGCTCTCGAGTAGAGAGTGTCCAGCCCGCCGTGTTCGGGGATGCGCGGCGGGCATTTTCGCGCCCTTTGGTACACCCGCTCCACTCTCAACTTTCCTCGATGCCGTCCGCCGGTTCCTCCGGTTCTGACTTTTTCTGTGCGAATCGTGCAAATCGTGCATTTCGTGCACTTTGATACATTCTGTGCGGAATGTGCTTCAAACGGGAGCGTCGTTTCGTTATGCTGACAACACGGTCGATACGGCCGTTCGGTCTTTGAAAAAATGTGAATGGTGAATGGTGAAGGTGAGTGGTGAGTGGCCTTCTTCTTTGCGTCTGCTTAGCGTTCTTTGCGTTTACGATCTCGGTTTGGAAACGCAAAGACCGCCAACCGAAACCCCGCAAAGACCGCAAAGGTTCGGAGTATCGAATTTCAAATTTCAAATCTCAGATTCTCTTTTTTTGAAATTGAGAGTTGAAACGGATCAGATTCGCGAATTCGTAGCGGCTTTCTTCCTTTGCTGAATCTCAGATTCGAAATTTGAAATTTGAAATTGAGAGCGATTAGATTCTCGCATTCGTGGCTGCCTCTTCCCTTTGCGACCTTTGCGTTTACGATCTCGGTTTGGAAACACAAAGTTCGCCAAGCGAAACCCCGCAAAGTTCGCGAAGGTTTGCATCTCGTATTTCAAATTTCAAATCTGAGATTTTAAATAGGCTTCCGATCCGTGCATTCGTGGCTCATCGATGGTCCTTGAGGCGTGCCGCTGAAGTAGTCCCCGTAGGGGACAAAACATTATAGCCCAGGGTAAGGCCGCATCGGCCGCAACCCTGGGAACCCGTCGCAAAATTGATGATTGGAGCTCCGCAGGAGCGACAGGATAATGTCGGCGAACGAGCCGCCTCCGAGAGCGTTTGTGGTGTGTGCGTTCTGCAAACATGCGGCTCCTCCGGAGCCGACCGGTTTCGTCTCCGCGGGGGATACGAGATAATAGCCCAGGGTAAGCCCGCTGAATTGCCACGCCGCTGAATTGCCACGAGCTTCAGCTCGTGGTTAGCTTCTCCTCAATATTCTGCCGGAGCGTGCGGAGCACGCGACAGAGACATGTCGGCGGCACACCGCCTCCGGGAATTCATTTGCCGGGCTGTGCAGTAAAGATTTCTTCGCCGAATGGGTGGTAGTCGTGGCGGGCGATGACCGTGCCGTATTGGTCCGTATTAATTCTAAGTGAACCCAGATGGTCGGATGTAAGATACGCGACTTTAGCATCTTGACTTGAAGCAACAATGGTTGAGTATTCGGCTACGAGTTTGCCTCCAACATCGTAGGAAAAGATCGTGAGTTCGCCGGTTGACGGAACGATCTTCTTAACCCTTCGACCGTCGCCGTCATAGAAATATTGCCCGATCGTGCCGCTGCTGTTAGATGCTGAGATCATCTTGTTCTCAGCGTCGTAAACGTAGGTTTGGCCGCCTGCGTCTGCCGTGGTATTGCCGCTCGTATCATAGGCATAGCCGGGCGACGTGAGACGATTATTCGAAGTGCTGATCGTCGGGTTCGTTACCGCCGGGTTCACAAATGACGAAGGCATCGTCGTATTCGCCTCATCAAAACGTCGATTCCCGTAACGGTCGAACGTAAACGTCTGCTTCCAAGATTGCGAAGCCGTGCCGCCCATAGGCGTGACATTCTCTGTCGCATCTTTCAAACGATTGAGCTCGTCGTAGTTGTATGTCTGCACCGCCGTAAAACCCGCGTTCGCCCCGACCGTTGGGACGGTGATAGTCTGCTTTGTGATGTTGCCGTTGTTGACGCCCGCTGTCCCGTATTCGTAATCAAGTTTCAGGACATTCTGCGTGCTTGCCGACGACCCAAGCCCGATCTGCACGGGTTGGAGACGGGAATTGAACTCAGTGTTCTCAAACTTTCCGTTCCCAAGCCGCATATTCGTGACTAAACGCAAGTTTCACGCTCCATCTGTAGGCATTTTTAATGATTGATAAAATTTCATAGCATGGATGTGAAACAGGATATGTCGGAATTCGTCAGCGATCTCGAGTAAGATTGCGTTGATCTCTACGGACCCACTCGCCATGCGAAGGCGAGGTAGAAGAGTATCGTTCACGGCTTTGAATGAGTCCGACAGATCAGTCAAAGAAATGGCAATCGTCCACGCCTCTGAGTGGTCTGGACTGTCATACTGCGTGATAATGTCTAGGCGCGAAAGCGTTTCCGCCAAATTCTTTACGGTGGCAGCTTTGTCTGTCATATTTTTAGGGCAATGTATTTAAGATGAATTTGATCGCTTTGATTTCG
>JAFEGD010000234.1 GCA_018240245.1 Spirochaetota bacterium
AGCGTACGCCCGAGTTTATCGACGACGCTAAACTTCGCATCTTTACGCACTCCGTCGCGTTTGCCCAAATTGACGAGCACGCGGTCGCTCTCTTCGATTTTCAAAATATTACCCACGACGGGAGTGTTCGCGTACACAAAATTTGCCAACCGTTGCGCGGCCCTGTTCAGAAAGTCGCGCCCCGTCGCCTTGAATTCAATCGTCGCGGTGCGAATTCCCGTTTCGGCGTCGATGAGTTCGGCCTTGATTTCAACGCCGTGCGTGAGTTCGGCGAAGTCGCCGACGAGCACCAGCGCCAAACTATTACGCGAAAAAACATGCGGATTAACTTCACTGCGTAGAGCGTCGCCGTACGTCTGCCGCAGCGTGCGCAAATTTTCGGGAGAAAATTTTACCGCCTGCGGCAGGGTACTCATCTCGGGCGAAATCGAACGCATGCGCCCGTAATCGATGAGCGCAACGCGCGTGCGGTCGGCAATCGCCACGCCACCCAACGGGTGGTCGATCAAAGGGTCGCGCACGCGAAACGGGTAAATATGCACGGGCAACGGATTCTTGGCTTTCTCGGGCGCCGCGACTCCTGCTTTGTTATACCAAAGCTCGCGGCGCTCGGCGTCGAATTGCTCGAACATTTCGCGGTAGTCGCGCGCTTGCGTCGTATCGCGTAAGAATATCAGCTCGTCGGCCATGCGCTCATAATCTTTCTTAACGCGAAAGTGGCGCAAGAGATCGCGGTGCGCGTCGAGATAGCCGGGAAAAAGAAATTCGGCCCAGCGCAATTCTGTGAGCGCCACAGCGTCGGTATTTTCACCGAACGAACGCCGCGCAAGATTGCGGTGGTAGCGCGCAGCTCGCGTAATTTTCGCCTGCTCGCGTTTATTCTGCGCGGAGACAATAAGTCGCTCCGCCTGATGGCGCGTTAAATCGTCGTCTTCGTGCCGCTTCAAATATTCGGCCAAATAAGGCGAGGCCGCCGCCTGATCGCAGAGCGCGTAATAAACCGTGACGCTGCGCGACTCGGCGTCTTTCGCGACAAGTTTTTTTAAGTATTCTTGCGCCTCGCCGCAGCGGCCGGTGATAGCCAAGAGCTGGCCCAGCATCAGCGTGACCGCAAAATTTTCTGAGTTATTCGAATACGCGTGCTTCAACGCATCCAAAGCGCGCAACGCCGCATCGCTTTCCGCCGAAAAATCGCCATAAGGCGCGCTTTGCATAAAAGCGTCGAGCCGCGCGCGCGCGATTTGCACGGCAATATCGGCGCTATCGGGTAGTAACGACTGCACTTTACGAAACTCCGCCTCTGCGCGCGCGAATTGCTTGAGTTTCAGATAGAGGCGCGCCAGACGCACGTGCGTCTCGATATGTCCGGGATTATCGCGCAAGATTGCGTCGATTTTTCGCCGCGCGAGCGCGTACTGGCCGTTATCGATTAAACTCTGCGCGCGCAACGAAAGTAGATCGGGATTATTCGCTTTAACTTTCGCCGCTTCGGTTAAGCATTTTTCATACGTCGGATAATTTTTTATCGCGTATGCGATGCGCGCGCACAAAATATTCGCTTCGACGTTCTGCGCTTCGAGCTTCAGCGCGCGCGTTACGAGCTCGTCGGCAAGGCGCGGTTGCAGCGCATCGAACGATAGTCGCGACAGCATAATCAGCGACGGCACATGCGCGGCGTTACGCCGCAACGCCTCGCGCAGCATATCGGTCGCACGCAGCGTATCGCCCGATTTTTCGAGCACGACCGCTTGGTCAAAATAAGACCGCGCCGAATAATCGGGCGCTCCCACGAGCGAAAGCGAGAACAGAACGCCGAACAAAACGCCACTCGAAATATATTTGTTCATGGTATAAAATACCCGCTTAAATCGAGCCCACGCATATTGCGAAATCGCGCCAAGACGCGCATATCGGTATATTGCCCGCGTATTTCTTTTTTGACTTGGCTCTGATAACTCAAAACATAACGCACTTCTTTGCGCAACCGCAAGCGCGCCTCGAACTGATCGTCGATATCGAGCGCGCGCACATAACTCCCACCGGTTTTTAGCGCAATTTCTTTGAGCGCGTCGCGCCCGGTTGCGCTCGACACGCCTTCAAAACTCACGATATGTATAGGAATATGATTCGCGCGCGCGTAATCGATAATGCGTTCTTTGCTATAAGGCGCGAGTGCGTCGTCGTCGAATGTGCCGTCGGTCACGTAGAGCAACGCACGTTTTCCTTCGCGCGACAAAAGTTCGGTGATGCCGTCGTAGAGCGCCATGCTCGTACCCGGCATGAGATCTGCCGCAAGCGTCGCATCGGCCAAACTTTGTCGCATCGCACGCAATAGATTCAACCGCGACGCAGAAAAATCGCTCTCACGGCGTACGTCGCTGCCACAGCTCATAACGCGAAATCTATCTTTTTCGCGAATGCGCGTAAAGACGTGGTCCATCACCCACGGCAATTGTGTTTCATATTCTTTTAAGGCGGCGCTGCGCGGCATGAGGATTACCACTTGCAAGACATCGTCAAACTGTTTGAGATATTCGATACCGAGATTGCCGACCGGAGCGTCGTTTTCGAGAATCTTGAAATCTTGCGCGGTCAGCTCGGTAAGATATTTGGGCAAGCCACTCTCACCCGCTGTGCCCGGTGCCGCCGCCGTCACATAGACGCCGATTTGCGGAAACTTTGCCGCCGAAATTTTTTCGACTTGAAGATATAGTTGGCCGAACTTCTCGTTCGGCGGCACAAATTGCACCACTTCGCTCGCGCCATAATCGGCGACATAGAAATTGCGAAACGCATCGAATGCCGCCGCATACGGCCGCGCAAATGAAATAAAGCGACCGTCGGTATTGGTATAACCGGCAAGCTTGCGCACAACATTACCCGATTTATCTAAATACACGATGCCCGCTGTCTCGTCTGCGACGAGGAATAGTTGCTCAGTTTCGTCCCACGTAATATGGCGGGGGCGCTTGATTTCAGGTGGCGTAAACTCGGCGACGATGTTGCCGTAGCGATCGAAATGCGTGATGCGCGCGGCGCCGCTTTCGGTAAGCCAAATCGAGTCCTCGTCGCAGTGAACGCCAAATGGAGTCTGCATTGCGTCGCCGCCCACAGGCCGTGTAATTGTTTGTAAATACGCCCCACCGTCGGATATTCTCTGCAAGCGGTTATTGCCCGAGTCGGCGACGATAAACTCGCCGTTACGGTGGCAGACACCCGCAGGCGCTCTGAACTCCAACTCGCCTTCGCCATTTTTACCGATCGGCCCCGTATTAAAAAAATAAGAAAACCAACGCTTCGACTTCTTGTCGAGCCGGTGAATTTTATCTTGTTTGAAATCGGTTATCCACACTTGCTCGTCGTTTTGCGCAAACGCCATCGGGTAGTCGAGCTTGCCCGAAACGCGGTGGCGATTTTCGAGCGGCTCGCCCTGCGCAGAGTACGACACCATATTGCCGATATCGAATCTGCCGAGCGAAAGCACGGCGAAGCGGTCTGACTGCAGCATACCGACAAACGTCGGGCGATTATAGCGATACCCTTGCGTGTGCGGTACGATGCGATAAAATTCGTTCGTTGCTGTATCGTCTGCCGTCGGCACACTCTGCAAAAAATCGATACGGTTCTTGAGCGTCAAATCGTGCGGCAACGCGCGCGCGAGGGTCTCAAATTCTTCAAGCGCTTCGGATTGCTCTCCCGAAAAATAGCGCGAGTTCGCTAAAAAACGGCGCGCCCAATGGAAATCGGGATTGATATTGAGCGCCTCGGAAAATTTTTCGTTAGCCGCGTCGAATTTTCGATCTTGGTAAAGTAACCAAGCTTTTTGGAACTCCGCCTCTGCGGCATTTTGCCGCGTGCCCAAGACCGGCGCGAACACCGCATAACCGACCCCCACCGAAAATAGGGTAAGCACAAGCACAATCCAGATTCGCGAAGAGCGCATGAAAGATGCGACATAATACGCGCACTACCGCGCTCTGTCAAGTTTATTTGCGGCGGCGTAACTTTGGCTTTTTTTCTTCGCGTTTCAAGAGTTGCGGCTTCACCACGTCGATCGCATGCGCCGCCTCGCCGTCTTCGACACCGACAATTTTTTGTCCCGGCAGCAAGCGACCGACACGTTTCTTAAACGCCAACGTCGACCACCGCGCGAGCGTCGCGACCGCCGCAAAGAGTGCGAATAGTGTGCCCAATTCTTTCCAAGTGAGTTCGATTGCCGCGCCGTCTGCCCTACCTCCAAAAAAGTGTAGAGCGACGGCGCTGTAGAGAGCGAGTAGGCAGACGTACAACAATACGTCTTTCATACGTACCTAAAAACCGGGAATACTCGGCAGATTTTTTTGAATCGCGTCGCTCGCCTGTTTTTTTGCCGCGTCTTCGGCTTGCTTCTTCGCAGCGTCGATCTTGGCTTTGCCCTCATTTTTGAGCGCATCGGCCTGCCCGCTAATGAGGTTACCGATATCGCCGCCGGCAGATTTAATCTTCGCATCGATGAGATCGTTCAAGCTCGGAAATTGCGGCGCTACGACGCGCACATTCGGCGAAGAGATCGTCGCCGAAGAATCGACGCCTAAAGTAACGAGTCCATTTTTCATCGCCGGGGCGAGAATTTCGCTACGCACCTTATCGGGTGCAAGGCTCAATTTGATCTGGTCGCGCACGGTGCCTGCGGGCACCTTATCAACCGCCGGATTCACCGCCGTAGCAATATTCTTATCGAGCGTCGCTTCGATTTCTTTGGTGTGTTTCGATGCGAGCGAGAAATCGCCTCTAAAGTGGTGATCGAGATTTTTAACGTTGATATAATCGCCCTTGCTCAACCGAAACTCGAAATCGTTGGTAATAAGCGCCGGTGGTTCGACGACCGTGACGACGCCACCCGCATAGTTGATTGTCGTCATCGCATCTTTCGCGAGCGTCTGCGTGTCGGCCAAAAAACCGAGCTGAATGCCTGCGCGATTGAGCATTTCGGTTTTATCTTTGAGCTTATTAAAGATCGAAAGCCCGGTGACATAGCTGCCTTTGCGTAGGCCTGTACGTAATGTGACTGCTTGTGCAGGCCCGCCCGTTTTCGGATCAATCGGAGTTAGACCGCCCTGTGTGTCAAAAATAATTTTGAACGATTTGACTCCCCCGCCCTTCGATTCTTTGAGTTCGAGGTTGAATTGCGCAGTTAAGCCGACATGGTTCTTGTGTTCGAGATCTTTCGGGTCGATTAAAATATCGCGCGCAAAAATATTTGCGCCGCTCACGACCAGCGTTTGACCTAACGACTCGACAGCGACGGTAAAATAGCCGCCTTCGATACCGATTTTTCCCATCTTAATCTGTGTCGGGTACTCGCGAATATCGAACGGCTTATCGGGGCCTTTCGCTTTTGCTTCTGCCGCTTTTTTCGCTGCCGCCGCTTTTTCTTCGGCGCTTTTCAATTTTGCATTCGCCGCTTCTTCTTTTGTCAACGGCTTCATTAAAAGCGGCTTCAAATTATTACCGCCATTTTTACCGAGCACGATGTGCGCCTTGGGTTCGGTGAATAGGAGCGATTTAAGTTCTAATTTTTTACCGAAAGAGGTAATGAGTGCGCCTAAAGCAACTTGAAAATTGAATTTCTTGAAGCCAATCACTTCGTTCTTCAGCGGCGCGCGTTCTTTCATCGGTTTTGTGACTTCGGCGTCGCGATAGCCGATTTTGAAATTATCGACGGTCACGCCCGAGAAGGCAGCCCAAATCGGCACGGAAATATCGCCGATCTCGACGCGGCCATTGATGTTCTGTTCGATCTTTGTCGCGACGAAATCTTTGGTCACGACCACTTTAATCGCAATAAAACCGCCAATCATCACGACGACGATGAGGATGACAAAGCCAATAACGATTTTTTTGAAAATCTTCAGTATCTTTTTCATGGATATATATCCGAACGGCGGTGCGCACAGTCAAGTTCAAATTATGGGTGCTGCTGCGCGAATTCGCGCCAGCGAAATCGCGCAGCGGCATATGTCCGTAAATGAATTTTGATTTTCCGCGTGAAATGACATCGTAAGCGGGCTTTACAATTTTTAGTCCGTATGCCGCGCAAGAGTGAAAGAAGACAATCCCCCAAAAAAGCGACTGCGTTCGCACACCGCCGCGTCACCATCATGGACACGACGCTGCGCGACGGCGAACAGACTTATAATGTCGCCTTTGCCGCTTCAGAAAAATTACAAGTCGCGCGACTCTTGTTAGAGAAGGCAAACGTCGATTTTATCGAAGTCGCTTCGGCGCGCGTCTCGCGGGGAGAATTAGAGAGCGTGCGTCTTATCACCGATTGGGCGAAAACACAAGGCGATAAAAAATTACTGCAGCGCATCGAAATCCTCGGCTTCGTCGACGACAAACGTTCGGTAAACTGGATGATAGAGGCCGGGGCGACGACGCTCAATATGCTCACGAAGGGCTCGCTGAATCATCTGACGCGCCAACTCAAGAAAACTCCCGCCGAACATTTTGCCGATATCGCGCGCACGATCGAGTACGCGCAGCAGCACGGCCGCACCGTGAACGTCTATCTAGAAGATTGGTCGAATGGTTATCTGCATTCGCGCGACTATATGTTCGCGTATCTCGACTTTATCGTTACGCAGCCCGTGTCGCGCATCATGCTGCCCGACACATTAGGAGTGCTTTACCCGTCGCAGGTTTATGCCGCCATCCAAGAGATTGTCGAACGCTACCCCGAGCGGCATTTCGACTTTCACCCGCATAACGATTACGGCTTAGGCACGGTCAACGTGCTCGAAGCGATTCGCGCGGGCGCACACGGAGTGCATACGACGGTGAATTGTTTGGGCGAGCGTACGGGCAATGCTTCGCTCGCCGAAGTCATCGCGGGCATTCACGACCATTTACAAATCAAGACTGCGGTAAACGAAAAGAGTCTCTTTATACTGTCGCGTACGATCGAGACGTTCTCGGGTAAGCGCCTCGCGGCAAATGCGCCCATCGTCGGCGAAGATGTCTTTACACAGACGGCCGGTATCCACGCCGACGGCGATAAGAAAGGCGGCCTGTACGAGAGCAGACTGTTGCCGTCGCGCTTCGGGCGCGACCGCCGCTACGCCTTAGGTAAGCTCGCGGGTAAAGCGTCGCTCGATCAGAATTTGAAAGAACTCGGCATTACACTGGGGGATGACGAACGTGCGCAAGTCTTGAGCCGCATCATCGAACTCGGCGACCAAAAAAAGCAAGTCACGATCGACGATTTGCCCTTCATTATTGGCGAAGTACTCAAGAAGACCGAAGAAAAAATCGTCGCGATCGCACAAGTCACCGTCACGTCGGGGCTCCACCTGAAGCCGATGTGCTCGCTCACGGTCGATTATCGCGGCAAATCGTCGCAGGTTTCAGGCCAAGGCGAAGGCGGTTACGACGCTTTCATGGTCGCGCTCACTAGTTGGGCGCATCAGAACAAAATCAAGCTACCCAAGCTAGTCGATTATGAAGTGCGCATTCCGCCGGGGGGGCAAACGTCGGCGCTGGTCGAATGTAAAATTTTCTGGGATACAAGCGCACTGCCCGCAAAAAAAAGTATCGCAAAACAGCGCGACCTGTCGCTACCGGCAAGCGCGCTTTTCGGCGAACTCGGCAACCCCGGCGCACACCGTAATTTGATTACGCGCGGCGTCGACCCCGACCAAGTTATTGCCGCGATTCGCGCGACAGAGCGCATGCTCAATATTTTATTGCGCGCATAACGTTATGAAAGACATTGCAGTCGTATATAAATATTCGGCTTTAGAAAGCTATAGCGGCAAACAGATTCGCCGCCACCGCGAACTCAACCCCGAATTAGGCGCGCATATGCAGAAGGCGCACGACGATCACAACCGCGCGTTCGAACGGCTACAGGCGGTGACGAAAAATTTGGGGCTCGCCGCCGAGCTTTTCGAGCGCGACACGCTCAAAGAAAACCTCGATCGTTTTCGGCTCGTCGTATCGCTCGGCGGTGATGGCACGTTTATCAACGCTTCGCATTTTATAGAAAAAACGCTGCTTGTCGGCGTCAACTCGGCCCCCGATCATAGCGTGGGGCATTATTGCCGCTTTCGACTCAAAACCCCGCAGCGCGAAGCCGCCTTCGCCAAATTTCTTGCGCACACTTTTGGCGACGAGTATAAGCGATTAGCAGAAAAGAAACTCCTACGCATGCAAGTGAAGCTCAATGACCGCATCGTGGGATTTCCTATTTTGAACGATATTCTTTTTTGTGAGGTTAATCCTGCCGCAACGTCGCGTTACACTCTCTATTACCGCAAGCAATCGCATTCTCAAATCAGCTCGGGGTTGTGGATATCGACACCGACAGGCTCGACAGCCGCGTATGCGTCGGCGGGCGGCAAACCGTATACCAAAACAGAATTGCGCTTTATCGTGCGCGAGCTCTACCGCGACAACGCGCGCAAGTTGCATCAAGGTTCGCTCCCGCAAGGCGAGACGCTAAAGATCGTCAGCAGCATGATGAGCGGCGCGCTTTTTATGGACGGCTCGCACTTTCGCTTGCCGATTGCGTTAGGCGAGCATGTCAAGATCGCTGCGCATCCGCTGCCGCTGCGCGCGATTTACTGATAGCGCTAGGTTTTTGTATCGGGCGTCCCGTCGACCGGGTAAGAGCCGAGCAGGCGAAACCCCGAGCTCACGTTTTTGAGTTTATCAAACGCCGCTTTCACATTCGTATCTTCTGCATGCCCGTCGAGGTCGATGAAAAAAATATAGTTCCAGACTTGGTTGCGATCGGGACGCGATTCTATGCCGCGCATGTTAATTTTTTCTTCGTAAAACGGAGCGAGGGCGCGGTAGAGCGACCCCGTACTGTCGGGTAAATTAAACGAAATCATCGTGCGGTTGTGCGTGGCACGGCGTGCGATGTCGTGCCCGATCACGATGAAGCGCGTATAATTGCGTTCGTAATCGGTAATATCGGCGACGAGCGGCGGCAAACCGTAAAGTTCGCCCGCAACCTGCGAGGCGACCGCAGCAAAGTGTTCGTTACCCGCCGCTGCAACTAAGCGCACCGCTTCGGAAGTCGAAGCGGTTTCGACCCACTCGGCGTGCGGTAGTTTATTCGCCAAATAGGTGCGCACTTGCGCGTACGCTTGTGGATGCGTATAAATTTTTTCGATGCGCGCAAGATCTGTCGCCGTCGTCAAAAGACTCTGTTTGATCTGCAGGACAATATCCGAATAGATATGAAGGTCGAATTTGACCATCGCATCGAGAGTCGCTTTGACCATGCCCTCGGTCGTATTTTCAATCGGTACGATACCGTACTTGATTTCTTTTTTCTGTACCGCTTCAAAGACATCGTCGATGGTGCGATACGACGTTAAACGTAAACTGCGGCCAAATTTTTTGAGCGCCGCTTGGTGCGTATGGCTGCCTTCTGCGCCGAAATAGCCCAAGTGTAACGATCCCTCGAGTTTCAACGTTGCGCTCATGATTTCGCGATAGACATGGCAGAGCGATTCGTCGTCGATGATGCCCGGGTTTAAGCGCGCAACCTTGCGGTAAACCTCTTGCTCGCGGTCGGGTTGGTAGAGCGGCAGATTATCTTTCGCTTTCGCCGCCGCAATTTCTCGAGCGGCTTCTGCGCGCTGCCCGATGAGACGCACGATTTCGGCGTCGATGCGGTCGATTTTATCTCTCCATTCTTTCATAGGTCGTCGAAGTTCAATTCTTTTACGTCTTGCGGCGGCGGTAGTTCGTCAAGACTATTCAGCCCGAAGTAGCGCAAAAATTCTTTCGTCGTACCGTAGAGCGTCGGCTTGCCGACAGTTTCTTTTTGGCCGACTGTTTTCACGAGTTTTTTCTGTTGGAGCGTGATGAGCTGCGCTCGCGAGGCGACGCTGCGTATTTCTTCGATCTCTGGCAACGTAATCGGCTGCTTGTACGTAACAATCGCCAACGTTTCGAGCGTCGACTTACTCAGCGTTTCTTTTTTTCGCTGCCGTAAAAAAGTTTGGATTGCCGGATAGATATTTGCCTGCGTCGTGAAAGTATAGCGACCCGATATTTCTTGAATTTGAATGCCGGCTTCGCGTTCGGCGTATTCGTCGATTAGCGAATCGAGCGTAATTTTTACCTGCGCCGCATCTTCGCCAAGACCCGCCGCGATTTCGGCGAGCGACAACCCCGCGCCCGATACGAAAATTAAGCCTTCGACGGCGGCTTTGAGATATGCGGTATCGCTCACGACTCGCCCTCTACAGGCGATATCGCTGCGTTAGCGGCGGCATCGCCAAAACCCAATTGCAACTGCTCGCCGTCGCTCGTCGCCCAAAAGTGGATATCACCCAGCCATTCGTCTTGTCCCAATTGTATCATTCGCATTTTTGCCATCTCTAATAATCCTAAAAAACAAGCGACGATGCGCGCGAGGCTAAAGCCCATGACTGCGCGAAAGAACGACGCTTTCTCGTCGCCGATAATGCGTGTTTTCAAATAATCGATCATATCGGTCACGCTGATATTTTCGTCGGCAATCTGCATCGGTCGCGATTTTTCTTCGCGCTCTAAAAAATCGCGAAACGTGCGTAAAAACGAAATGAGATCGACTTCGAGATATTCCGACGATTCGTGCTCGAAGTGCTGCCACATCGCATCGCGCGTGACGCGCAATTGCGAACGCTCTTCGAGGCGACGCATCTCTTCCGCAGCTTGTTGCATCTTTTTGTATTCGAGTAACTGTTCGACAAGCTCGTATGGCAGCGTATCGGGCGGCACGTCTTCGCCGACGGCGGCGTTCGGCAGCAATTGCCGCGACTTGTAAAAAATCAGCCGCGCCGCCGTATGCGTAAACTCCGCTTGGTCTTCGAGCCCGATCGCCGAGCGCGCCATGAAAGCCAAAAAATCGGCGGTAATGCGCGAGAGCGAGACGGAAAAAATATCGACTTCGTAACTTTCGATGAGCGTCCATAGCACGCCGAGCGGCCCTTCTTTTTCAGAACCGGCGCGCGTCTGAAATGCGACCTGAAAACGCGGATTATCTTCGTTCATGCGATTTGCAACCAACGCAAGAGAATTTTTCCGGTCAGCCAATCGAAGCGCCAAAACGGCAAGAGCAGCGCGATCGAAACAAAAATGGCGAGCACATGCGCAAAAAGCGCAAAGGGTTTCCACTGCATATACGGCGAAAAATAGCTCGCAGCGGCATCGAAGGGCGGCAGCGGAATCCAGTTGAGCGCCCACAAACCCCACGCTTGGCCAATAAAGACCGCCGAAAAGTGCGCGGAAAAACTATCGCTCTGCGGCGCTTTGAGTAACACATATACTGTCGCTAGCGCGACTATCGCCATCAACCAAATTTGCCCGTGCAAAAATCGAAGCAGCGGATACGGCCTGTCGCGAATGAGCCCCCCCGGTGCGGCGCCGCTAAAGACTAAAGACGCAAACGAGACCAGCGAAAATTCTTCTAACACGTTCGTGTCTTTTTCACCGAGCATGCGCGCGGTAAACCATTCGCGACTGAGTAAAATAATCAGCGCCGCCGGTACTCTGAGGAGCAAACCCCCCGCTTGCGTTAAAGCCTCATGACCGAAATTCATCCGCCACCCACATAATGAATGATTTCGAGCGCATCGTTGTCGTGAAGAGCGGTCTGCTCGTAAGCGCCGCGCCCGATAAGATCGCCGTTGAGTTCGACCGCAACACGCTGCGGCGCAAGGTTAAAATAGGCGATTAACCCCGCGAGCGTTTGCGCGCCGCCGAGCGCCGCTAAATCGAATTTTTCTCCGTTGACAATCATGGGCGCTGCGCGAGATACGCTAAGGCAAAAATTACGGACGTGTCGCTGCGCAAAACATTTTCGGATAATAGCACGCCCGTTGCCACGCCGCGCAGATAGCGAATTTCATCATCGCTGAAGCCGCCTTCGGGGCCGTTGACAAAAGTGCGGTGGTGCGCAATCGGCGCAAGCAGCGTAAGGCGCGTCGTCGCCGCCATATCGCCGAAATAGCAGGCGTGCTGTTTAAGATTGCATTCGGCGAGCGAGTCTTTGAAGCGAAGGCGCGGTTTTCGCGGGTTAAACGCCTGCATGCATGCGTTTTCTAAAATGGCGTCGAGGCGCGCCGGCTTTTCCGCATGCGGCGCCGCAA
This sequence comes from Spirochaetota bacterium, assembly GCA_018240245.1. Lineage (GTDB taxonomy): Bacteria > Spirochaetota > Leptospiria > Turneriellales > Turneriellaceae > Turneriella. Next base: position 12,132 of record JAFEGD010000234.1, read on the forward strand.
ATTTTGTCGCGACTAACGTTATTTCACGCACGCCGATCTCGGCGCACTTCTGCAAAATTATCGACAGCGCTTTTGGCTTCACCCAACTTTGCACAAGGTCTGCCGCCGGTATATCTTGCTGTGCGTGCGAGTAGGAGTCACCGCTGCACCGTAATATTCGATCGTTAACGTCGGCTGCGACAAGACGACCCTCGCCGTCCGAAACGAGCGCCGCCCACGAATGGCGGCGTAATACCCGCGCGAAGTGCTCGTAATGGCGACGCGGTAGAGCCAGACTACCCTTATTCAGTAATTCGTTAAATTCAACGGCATCGAGTAAAATAAGATTGTGCCGTTTTTGCTCCGCCCGCAGATTGACTATCGACACGGTCACGCACTATTTTTCGATATTCTCTTTTTTGAAAAGAGAGGCGTCGAGACGCGCCGTCTTATCGACGAAGAAAAATTCTAAGGTGCTCACCGTACCGCGACTGACGTCGGCCATATCCCAGCGCACGGGAAATTCGATTTGGCGCGTCGAAGTTTTTGTTTCTTTAACCGGCAATTGGCCGTATGTAAAATTGAGCGTCTTCATCAGTACCATCGCCGAATCGTAGTAGTCAATGCGGCGTACGCGGTTTTCTTTTTTCGGGTCGACCAACACCAACACCTTGCCGTAATTACCTTTATCGAGCGGCAAGTTTTCGATAATCGTGAACTCCCCTTCTTCGTTTTTCTCGGTACCTTTAATTTTTTGCTGGTAGTTATCGACAAACGAAGCGTTGCCGATATCGAGATATGCAAAGCCCGAACCCAAGACCTGTTCGAATCGATCGAGATATTTTTTATGAAAGAGTCGTTTGTCGTGCGTCAAGTAGGCGTAGATATTTTGCCCTTGGTCGTTGTAGAGAAGTTTCAGCACCGTGCCGCGCGTCATCGAATCGAAAATATAAAAGCTCGAATTTCCTTTTTGATAAAGCGCACCTTTATAAACGACGGACTTGCCCGCGCGCGTCGTGATCGTGAGTTGCAGCTTTTGGTGCCCTTCGGTAAATTGCAATTGCTGAAAGACGCGATCCATGATCTCAAACGCCGTACCGCCGATACCCGTCTTGCCTTGCGCGCCGAGCGCCGAGAAAGAAAGCAAAAGACAGCTCGCCCGCACGGCGCGGTAAAGATATGCTTTCAACGGCGCTATCTTCATGGCTTGAATTTACACAACGCGCCCTGTCTTGTCGATTGCTTTTTCGATTCCGATAACTTCGAGCTTCTGTGCGTTGAAGTTCGCATGCGCACCCTTCTTCGAGCCCAACAAAATCTTGCCCAAAGGCGACTTATACGAGATAATCCCTTTGTCGACATCTGCATCCCACTGGTCGAGAATCGAATAGACGAATATGTCTCCCGTTGCGCCGTCGCGCAGCTTCACGCGCGTACCGATCGAGACGTTAGACGCATCGACATCGTCGAACGCCAACGGCTGTACCGCCTTGAGATCGGCTTCTAATTGCGTCACCGACGCCTGCAAAATCGTTTGGTTTTCTAAGGCCGCCTTGTACTCGGCGTTTTCGCGCAAGTCGCCTTTTTCTTGCGCGGCACCGATTTCGGCGGAGTTCTGCGGAATTTCGACGTTGATTAGGTGATCGAGCTTCGTACGCATCGCGGCGATCGCGCTCTGGCTTGCCACCGTACCACCGCTCTTTTCGAGCCGCGACGCAAGGCTTTCGGTCTCAACCGGCAATTCGCTGTCGTCGGCCTGCTCTTCAAAAACCACCGGGTTAATCTCGCGCAGTTGCGAAACGATCTGCACTTTTTCGGCGTCGTTAAAGAACGGTACGTCTTTGAGAAGCGCCGAGAACCGCCGCACCGAATCTTTCGCCTCTTTCGTGATGAGCTCCATGAGTTCTGATTGCGACGCCCCGAAGAAAATATCGCGCACGTTGTTTCTGAGCTTTGCCCCCTTCGGTTCGATTTTGGGCACCGATTTCAGCATGCGAAAAAGTCCTAAGAGAACCTCGTGCGCTTGCCCATGCGGTAGCTCGAATTGACCGGCAATCGCCGACTTCACGGTCCAAAGAAAGACTTCGGCGTTTTCTTTCACGTCTTTACGAATGCGATTTATAAAATCGACAATCTCTTCGGTCGCGTTGGCGTTAATCAATTCGGCAAGAATCGACTTATGCAACTTTACCGGCGTTTCAAACATCAATTCGAGATAGATTTTTTTCCATTCGCCGTGATGACGTTTCGTGAATTTCAACGCATGCCGCTTGAGTTCGCTCTGACGAATCTCCATGAGAAATTCGGAAATATCGTGCACGCTGCGGCTCGCAAAATTCCCGATGACTTCGGCTTGTTGTTCTTTCGAAAACAGCGGCTCGTCGTCGGCAAGTCCTTCGGTCGCGAGCTCGAGTAGCCACAGACTTTTGAGGCGCGTATTTGCATCTAAGCTTTTCAGCGTCTCGCGAAAATGTGGAGCGATAAATTCGATCGCTTCGATATTTTCG
>JAFEGD010000235.1 GCA_018240245.1 Spirochaetota bacterium
TACCTCTACAAAAAACTTCAAATCTCGCCATTTTCGCCGGTGCGGGTTCGCTTCCCGTTATTGCCGTCAAGAATGCGCGCGCACGCGGATTGTCTTTTGAACTCTATCATATCATCGAAGCAGAACTCGATACGCAACTCGTTAACGACACGGCGCTCGTGAAACGCGAAATATCATTGGGGGGGATTCAGCAAACCTTCGCTTATCTTAAAGAAGATGAGATTTCGCACATTATTCTCTTGGGTAAAATCGAGAAGAAAAAAATGCTACACGACATCGTGCGCGATACCCAGGCAGAAGCAATCTATAACAGCGTTGTCGATCGTCGCGACGATACGCTGTTTCATAAATTCGCAGAACTCATCGCGCAAGCGGGTATAACAATTCTCGAACAACGCGAACTGCTCGAAGGGTGCTTTCTTAACCCCGGAGTGCACACGCGCTTGAAGCCTGAACGCGCCGAGCTTGTCGCCGACATCGAATTTGCTTATGAGTTGAGCCGCAAAATCGGCAGCCTCGACATCGGCCAAACGGCGATTGTGTATCAGAAAATGATTCTTGCAATCGAAGCGATCGAAGGCACCGATTTAGCGATTGCGAGGGCTGGTTCCCTATCACGCCGCCTTGGCGGCGTGATAGGGAAATCTTCAAAGTCATCGCAAGATATGCGCTTCGATCTGCCCACGGTCGGCATGCGCACTCTCGAAACGATGGCGCATGCGGGAATAGAATGCCTTGTCATCGAAGCCGCGCACACGCTCGTGGTGAATCCTACCGACTTTATTCAAAAGGCCGACGAGCTTGGACTTATCGTGGTAGCGCGGTAGTCTGCTTTAGCTCTTCTTCAATGATACGAATTTCGTCGAGTAGACGCGGTACGATTTCTGCCTCTTCGATTTTACCCTTGCTCTCGCCCTTGACGTAGAGAATCGCCGAACCCGCGCCCGCAGAAATGCCGATGTCGGCACCTTTCGATTCGCCGGGGCCGTTGACGAGACAGCCCATCACCGCGACTTTGAGCGGGGTCTTAATGTGCGCGACGGCTTTCTCGACTTCGCCGGCGATACGAAAAAGATCGACATCGAGACGCCCGCACGTCGGGCATGAAATGAGCGTCACGCCGAAACTGACTAAGCCCAACGAGCGCAAAATCTCGCGACCGACTTTGACTTCTTCGACGCCGTCGGTTGTGAGACTCACGCGAATTGTGTCGCCGATACCTTCGGCCAAAAGTCCGCCGATGCCGATCGAAGATTTGATTGTGCCCTGCCAGCTTGTGCCCGCTTCGGTGACACCCAAGTGAAACGGGTAATCGCACATTTTGGCGAGCTTGCGATAGGCTTCGATCATCATAAAGACATCGCTCGATTTGAGCGAGACAATTACGTCTTCGAAATGATGTTCGTTACAAATTTCGATATGCCGTAGCGCCGACTCGACCATGCCGTCGGCAGTGGGATAGCCCACTTTGCGCATGATGTCTTTTTCAAGCGACCCGGCGTTCACACCGATGCGAATAGGAATGCCGTTGTCTTTGCAGGCTTTTAAAACTTCGGCGACTTTTTCTTTGTTGCCGATATTACCGGGGTTAATACGAATCTTGTCGACGCCGCTGGCGACGGCGATGAGCGCTAGTTTGTGTTGAAAATGTATATCGGCGACGAGCGGAATGTGAATATTCTCTTTAATTTTCTTGAGCGCGTGTGCGGCGTCTTCGTCGTTCGCGGTACAGCGTACGATCTGGCAGCCAGCCTCTTCGTAGCGCAAAATTTGTTCGACGGTCGCCTGCCAGTTGGCGGTCTTTGTCTTTGTCATCGACTGCACCGGAATCGGATGCTCTGAACCGATGGGCACGTCTTTCATCATCACGGTGCGCGTTTTGCGGCGGGTGATGGTGTCGTGGATTGCGGCTTCGCTGGCGGTGGCCATAGGGCAGGGTATGTAGTGAAAATACGCCGAAAACAGTTTTATAGATATTGATCTTCTTTTCAACCTGAACCGCGCGTAAATCGAGGTGTGCATGGCGACGACAAGAGTTGTACTCGAACGCATCGGCGAGCCGTTTCACTTCGAGGCAAAAAACGCATCGGGTAATAGTGTGCATATCGACGCAAGCGCGTCTATCGGCGGTACCGGCAAGGGCGTGCGCCCAATGGAGCTATTGCTCATGGGGCTTGCCGGTTGCGCGGGTATCGACGTGATTTCGATTCTGCGTAAGCAACGGCAAGCGATCGACAGCATGCGCGTCGAGGTTCAAGGCGAGCGCGGCGAATTGCAAGAGGCCAACCCTTTTACACAAATTGTCGTTAAGTTTCATTTGAAAGGTGCGATCGAAGAAGCGCACTTGCAGCGCGCAATCGAACTTTCGCTCGAAAAATATTGTTCGGTCGCGAAGACGCTCGAAAAGTCGGCGACCATCACAGCGGAGTATACGTTAAATGGCTAAAACACATCAAGAGCATCCAGAAACGCTGGCAATCCGCGAGCAGGCACCGCATAGCGCCGAGCGCGAGCACTCGGTGCCGATTTTCATGACGTCGAGTTTTGTCTTCGAATCGGCCGAGCAAGCGCGCGCGATGTTCGCCGACGAAGTTCACGGCAACATCTATACGCGCTTCTCGAACCCCAACAACGACGAATTTTCGCGCAAGATGGCGGCGCTCGAAAATTTACCCGAAGGGTTTGCCTGCGCGTCGGGCATGTCGGCGATTTTTACGAGTATGGCCGCGCTCTTAAAAAGCGGCGATCATGTTTTGTGCGCGCGTTCGGTGTTCGGCTCGACGCACCAAATTCTAACGCAAATATTTCCCCGCTGGGGGATTGAGTTCTCTTATGTCGATATCGCCGATCAGTTGCATTGGGAAAAGAGCTTCAAGCCAAACACGAAAATGTTTTTTCTCGAAACGCCTTCGAACCCTGCGCTCGATATTATCGACCTTGCAGCAATCGGAAAAATTTGCAAAAGCAAAGGCGTGCTCCTGAACGTCGACAATTGTTTTTGTACTCCGGCGTTGCAGAAGCCGGCAGACTTTGGCGCCGACATCGTCGTGCATTCGGCGACGAAATACATCGACGGCCAAGGGCGTGCGTTAGGCGGCGTTATTCTAGCGCAGAGCGATATTATGAAAGAAATTCGTTTCTTTGCGCGGCACACCGGCCCCGCGCTCTCGCCTTTTAACGCTTGGCTTTTTAGTAAGAGCCTCGAAACGCTCGACCTGCGCATGGAGCGTCACAGCGAAAACGCGCTCAAGCTTGCGACCGCTTTGCAAAATCACGCCGACATCGAGCGCGTGATTTATCCGTTTTTGCCCGACCACCCGGGTTATGTGCTCGCGAAAAAACAAATGAAGTCGGGTGGGGGTATCGTTTCGCTGATCGTCAAGGGCGGCGTCGATCGCGGCCGCAAATTTTTAGATAGCCTCACCATGCTCTCGCATACCGCCAACTTGGGCGACACGCGCACGATTGCGACGCACCCCGCATCGACGACGCACTCGAAACTTTCCGACGCCGAACGCGCGGCAGTCGGTATCTTGCCGGGAATGGTCAGAATTTCGGTGGGATTAGAAAATGCCGACGATATCTTGTATCACATCGGCGCGGCGCTCGAAAAATCTCGTTAGGTAGAGTACACTTTGTGTACTCTACCTAACGCCTAACGCGCAAACGTCAATTTAACATAGCTACGAAAGAGCGCGACGGTATTCACGACAAAACAACCTGCGAGAAAAAAAGTCGCGAGCGGAAATTTTTCTGCGCTGATGTGCAGCAATAAATCTTCGCCGAGAAATGTCGGGCTCAGCGAAAAACCCGTGAGCCACAAGATGCCGACAAAATACCACAGCGTCGCTACGGGATAGCGTTCGGCAACGCCTGCATATTCGACCGACAATAGCGGCTTGGGTATTCTCCGTAGTGCGAAAAGAGCGACAGCAAAACCGCCGGTAATCCCCAAAAAGTAGACAAGACTCTCGGCGATATTTTCAGGCGCCAAATAGATAATTGCGGCGCCTTTGAAAATAGCGGATAGTCCCGTGAGATAAAGTACGCGCCGTGGCGCGAGATGTTGGCCGAGTGCAGAAAATGCCAAGAGTAACGCGGCAATGCCGATTGCGATGACGGCGATAAAATGCGCTCGTGTGCCGGTCTGCGGCGTAACGATAAAAAAAATCGTTACGAGCACGAGCGTAAAAGCGACGACGGTATATGGCTTCAGTACGTATGCAATCCCCCGTGAAAAAAATTTCAACGCCAACCACAACGCTGTGAGAATACTTTCGCTATACCCTTCGGAGAAAGAAAAAGCAAAGTAATAGCGGTGCAGCCGCGCGCCAAGATGGCGCACGATGAAATTTGAAAATCCCGAACGCAAAAGCGTGCCCGCCGCTTGCTGGCGCAGATAGAGTACGACGACCGACGGCGACGCCAAGAGTTGATAGCAGCGCAGCGCAGCGTTGCCGAGAAAATGCGCCATCGCCAACTCGGTGAAACCCAACGCAAGTTCAAAAAACATCAAACCCACTTGCGCCACCGATGCGTAACCGATCTGTCCTTTGATATTCGATTGCGTTTTTTGCGCGATGTTGGCGACAATGGCTGTTGTAAGACCGACACTGCCGACGAGATACGGCATGAACCAAACGATTTTCCAAATCGGGTACATACGCAAGAGCAAAAACACGCCCGCGTGAATCGAGAGCGCGCCGTAAAATATCGCGCTCGAAGGCGTTGGGCCTTCCATCGCGCGCGGCACCCAAAACGAAAACGGATATTGCGCCGATTTGCCCATCGCGGCGACGAGCGTCAAAATTGCGATCGCTACAAAAAACGCACTATGCGTTGCGGTAAAAGCGGCATCGAGCGGTGCGTTCGCCAATTCAAAAAAACGCAATTCGCTGCCGAGCTTGTGCGTGAGCCACGCGCTCATAAAAAGGCCGACGTCGCAAAAGCGATAAATCGTATACGTGCGCAGCGCGTTGCGGCCGGGCTGTAAGCGCGTGCGATAAAAACCGATCAAGAGAAACGACGAAACACCGACAATTTCCCAGCCGGCGAACAGCATATCGATTGTGCCCGCAAGCGCAACGAGTTTGATACCGCACATAAAAAGAAAAATCAACGCGAAAAATCTTCGATAGCCCGATTCGCGGTGCATGTAGCGGCGCGAAAATAAAAGTATCAGTCCGCTCAAAACGCCGATCAGCGTCGTGAAAGAGACCGAATACGCATCGACGAGCAACGTTAAGTTAAAGCTATGAGCCGAGGTCGCGAAAAGTTGCCGCGAAAATTCGTGCGGTTGCCATTTGTCGTACGCGAAAAAAAACACGAAGGCGGCGGTCAAAAGGCCGTTGAGAAAATTTGCCGCATAAATAATCCGCGACAAAAATTTTTCGTTGCGCGACGGTACGATGGCGACGCCGAGCGCCATTGCGAGCGGGTAATAAATAAGCGCGGCGGTGATTTCAGCGAGCATCGCGAACCTCGGCTTTTCTGATGAGCGCAGGCAGCGCACTCTCGCGCTGGTTTTTGAACGCCGCAGTCGAGTCGGCAAAGGTAGGCGGATTATCTTCGGCAAGATCGAGCGCTACGAATTCGCCTTTTGTAACGAAATAAAAAATTCCGTCGGTATAGTCGAAGACGCAGCAGTGAATCCATTCTTTTAGAATCCAGTCTCTGAGCGCCGAGTTGCGCTCCCACACGACTTTGACGACGTCGAGCCGCTGTTCGATCACGAGTAGCATGCGAATCGGGTCGTGGATTTCAGTCATCTGCTCGGGTAAACCCGTGCGTAGATCGCCTTCGGCGCCGTTGCCAACGCCAATGAGCGAAAATATGTTGTGCGCTAATTTCGAGCCCGCGCCATAGACGCCGCCGTCGAGGCGCGAAAACAAATATTCGAGATTGATACCTGCGGCCACAGGCACGAGCGCCGCGAGAATTTTTTCGAGAATTTTGCCGCGCGCATCGTTAAGCGGGTCGTACGAATTCAAAAACGCGCGACGACCAAAAAACATGTGCTCGGTAAGCGAGCGGCGCCCGACAATCGAGATCGCGTTGCCCGCGTGGTTATACTCGGGGCGCGGCTCGAAAAACATTTCTGTGCGCTGGCGTACTTCGGCGATGGCCGCCGTCGTCGATTGTGGAAAATCGATCACGGCAAAGTGGCGCGTGCGTTCGAGCGCGTTACGCGCGAGGGCACTTTCGATAATGCGTTTGAATTCGCCGAGTTTGACGACAGCGTTCGCTGGCAACAGGTGTTCGTCGAAAAAGGCGACTTCGTCGCGCCCCGTGTCATGAATGCCGCCGATAAAATACGTCGCCCTCGGGATATGAATTTCTTGCGCGGCAAGTAGTAGGCGCACGTCTTCGCGATTCGCCATGAGCGCAAAAAGCCGCGCGTTGACGAGTCCGGGCGTACCCGCGCACGCACCGCAGTCGTATGCGGCAAAGTACGGGTTGTTCGTGCTGCTCGAACCGTGGCCGAAAATCGCTATGATGGGCGCAAAATTTTTTGTGAGGCCAATTTCTTTGAGCACGCTCGCAACGCGCTCGACCATTTCGGGTACGGTGTAACCGTCGTAGAAACCGTTGTGCGCGTTGTGGTCGGTCTGCACGTAGAGCAAATCGGTTTCGCGCTCGTATTCGCTAAAAGACGTCGCCATCGTAAATGTGCGCGCGGGTTTATGGATAGAAAATGCGAGACGAATTAAAGAAGCGAAACCTAAAAAAATCGAAATGAACCAACCGAGCCACAGACTATTTGCATAGCGGTGCCAGAGATTCATCTCCCATTTTGTCGAAAAGCGTACGTGCTTGTCACGCACGACACCGCGAATGCGGTAGCGCGGCGTCATCGGCACCGGACATAATTTCACCGCCGTCGAATCGGTCGGGCCTTGGTAGACAATGTCCATCGCAAAAAAACCGGGTGTTGCGAAGGTTGCGACTTGCTCAGAAATTTCTTCGAGATGGCGGCGCAGCGAACCTTCGCGGTCGTCGACACAAAAGAGCGCCTGAAATTCTTTCGGTGCAGGCAATTCGCCAGCGAGACGATTTGTCGTTGCGTTAATTTTTATCGCCGCAACGGCGGCAAAATAATAACTGAACTCAAACGCTTCGTGCCAAAGTCTGCTCGCACATTCGAGTGGCGTTTCGGGGGGAGCTTTCTCGGCGAAAAAATCTTTATTCGGGTTTGTCGCGGCAAGCGATTGTCGATAGCCATACCGCGTGGCCAGGTCTGCGAGCAGAGCGAGATAGAGCGCCAGGTATTCGGCGAGTGTGATGCCGCGAGAGTAGAGCAGGTAATCCGCATGCTCTTCTAAAACGGCGACGAGCCCCGACCAGCCGCGCGCCATCATCAAGACTTCGAGAAGAAATACTGTCGCGTCGGCGCCATCGGGCAAGAGCTGTGTCACGCTTGCTGCAATGACTTCGTCTGCCGACGATCGGGCGAGCATCTTTGCGACCGCGCGTGAAATGCCGTAGGGGCGCGCCGCCGGTAATTGCAGTTGTAGCGCACGCCAAAACTCGTGCGCTTCTTCAGAGAGCGACACGGCGGCGATACCTTGGTCGAGAAAATTGGCGACGAGACGAAATAGGGTGGGATGTATTTCTTCTTCAAGACGAACGCCGATGCTGCGGGTTATTTCGTAGAGATACCCTTGCGCACGAAACCCCGCGCGGCGCACAGGTTCGGTTGCTTCGCTTTCAAACATTGCCGCACGCAAGGGCTTCGTATCGCCGCCTGCTTTCGCTAAGACGTAGCGAATCGCCTCGTCGCTAATTTCACCGCGGTCGTAGCGAGCGCGGTATTCGCCGAGCGCAAGGTATTCGTTGGCGCCGTAAAGACGCGAGGCTTGGCGCAGCGCTTCGTGAAAGGTCAGACGCTCGTGCTGCAGTGTGTGTAATGTGTTATGGTGAACAAAATCTTTGATCGGGCCTTGCGAGGGTAAGTAGCGCCGAATGCGTGAAATGATTTCCGCTACTTGCGAGCTTTGCACAGATAGGAAAAACTTTTTTTTCGAGGGGTCGCGACAAACGAAATACCTTATTTGATGTCTTTTTTGTTTACCCGGGCGTGCTCACAAAAATCGTGAGCCATGCCAAATCTTGTGCGGCCGCTCTTTCGTCTTATCGCCCATCTTTCTTCTTATGGCATCGCGGTCGCGACCGCCGCCGCGATTAGTTCGACGCTCGCGATTGTTTTCGGGCTCTACTACGCGCGCGCGACCAATTTTCCTCTGACCGATTTAATGCTGTTGACGATAACGATTGGCGTTGCCGTCGCGTGGATTGGCCATTCGGTACAATTCGGCCTTTTAAATAAAATCGGCTTTCCCGGTTTCACGCGCTCGGTGCTCGCAGTGAACCGCTACATCACGACTGTGCCCGATCTCTCGGTCGACCCGAATTTAATCGAGCCGCAATACCGCGAGCTTTTGCGGGCGTTGACGCTGATTCCGTTAACGAATGCGCTTACCGCGCTCTTCTGGGCGCAGATTGTCTTTGCCGCGATTCTCGTCTCGGCGCAGCTTTCGGCAAAATTCGACGCCTACCATTATGTACAGGGGATTATTATCGATGTCATGTTTTCGTTCGTGCATGTTGGGTTTTGTCTGGTTATCGGCGAAATAGCAACCGGCTCGATGCGCGCCGAATGTAAGCGCATCATGAACGAAAAGGGAATTGCGTTTACCGATCGAGCGGTGACGACAGTGCTCTTGAAACTTGCGTTCTTTATTATGTTATTTTTGGTCACGATTTATGTCGCGGCGACGCTCGTCTATTATAATCGCGATAACCTGCAAGCGATTCTACTCTTTATCGCGATGGCGATGGTTGCCGCCATTTTACTCGCGTATATGATTTTTTATCTCATCTATAGCGCGCTCAAAGATATCGAAGGCGCGATGGACGATTTGAAAGCCGGCGGGTCGGGCCTTATTTTTACGAAGTCGATCGACAAAGAGTTTGTCAAAGTTGCGGCGGGTATCTCGGACGCTGCGCGCACGATCAAAGATTATCAGGCGAACCTCGAAAAGAAAATCGACGAACGCACGCGCGAGCTGCAAGAAAGTCTCGGCAACGTCAAAGCCTTGAAAGGGCAGCAAGACGGTGACTACTTTCTCACGTCGCTGCTTTTGAAACCGCTGACGGGAAATTATGCGAATAATCGCCAAGTCAAAGTCGAGGTTTTCATCCGCCAGAAAAAAAGTTTTGAATTCAAGACAAAGACCAACGAAATCGGCGGCGACATTTGTCTTGCGCACAGCATTCGTTTGCGCGATCGGGAGTACACGCTCTTCTTAAACGGCGACGCAATGGGCAAATCGATGCAAGGCGCGGGCGGCTCGCTCGTTTTAGGCGCTGTTATGCAATCGATCGTTGAGCGCACGAAACTTTCGCCGAAAGAACAAGTGCTCTATCCCGAGCGCTGGCTCAAGGCCGTCTTCATCGAGTTACAAAAAACGTTCGAGAGCTTCGACGGCTCGATGCTCATCTCGGTGATCTTGGGGCTTGTCGACGAGAAAAATGGGTTTGTTTATTTTATTAATGCGGAGCATCCGTGGTCGGCGATCTTGCGCGACGGCATCGCGTTTTTTATTGAGAACGATCTGACGCTGCGCAAGCTCGGCACGCTCGGTGTGAACATGGGAATTCAAGTGCAAACGTATGAAATGAAGCCTGGCGATCGATTCGTGATCGGTTCAGACGGTCGCGACGATTTAATGCTTGGAACCGACAGTGAGGGCGCACGCATTATCAACGAAGACGAAACCTTATTCTTGCGCAATTTAGAAAAAGGCCAGGGACACCTTGAAGCGACGTATTATGCATGCCGCGACAGCGGCCAAATCACGGACGATTTCTCGCTGCTCTCGCTCGGTTATCAGCCGACCGCTGAAACGGCCGAGGTGCGTTTAGGGTTGCGCGAAAAAATTAGCGATGCGCGAAAGTTGGTCGCCGAGAAAAAGTACGATGCGGCAAGCGAGCTTTTAGAATCGGCATACGCGGCGTCGCACGATAATCATCATCTTGCCCGCGCGCTCGCGCATATCTATTATCGCATGGATAAGCTCGACGCTGCGGCGCGCTATTTTTCGCTCTATAGCGAAGAGAACCCTGGCGATACGCAAGTGATCGAACTCTTAGGACAAGTCTATACGAAAATCGGCGATAAAGAGCGCGCGGGCGACGCCTTCAATCGGCTGAAGATTCGTAACCCGCGCGACGAACGCATCGCGAGTTTGCTTGCGAAGTTATAGTTCGATCCATTTTAATATTTCGGGCAAGATGTCGCTTGCGAGCGCGCTCGATGCAACCATCTGCGCGTGGTCGAAGTCGCGCGAGAGACTGTTCATGCGCCCAGCGACATAGAAACGCGCATCGCGCGAATTTTTCGTTTCGTCGCCGATTGTGCGCGTAAAAAATTTATAGACCGCTTCGGTCGGCGCGACATTATCGATTTTGCCGGCGACAAACATGATGCGTACTCCCTTGCCTTGGAGAGATACCGTCGCTAGATTATCGCTCCACACATTTTTGCCGGCAGTGTCGTTTAGATTCGCGCGTGCGGCGATTAAATCTTTTTTTATACCGGGAAAAAACCGCTCGCAAAAATCGGCGGCGCAAAGATTCTTTGCGCCGCTATCGTGTGCGGCGGCGAGGCGATGCCCAAACGACCCGGGATAATTGTAGTCAAACGGGGTGCCGAGAAAAAACGCCGACTTCACTTGTATTCCCGTCACTGTCGCGTTTTTCGCGGCATCGGCGAGATAGTACGCGACCGCTTGCCCGCCTAACGAGACACCGCCCATGACCCAGTCTGCGTCGGTCGAGTTTTTGCGGATTGCCGTTGCGGCTGCGGGCAACACTTCGCGGCCAAATTTTTCGAGTGGCATGTGCTGCGGAATCTTCACAAGCCAAACCGATATGCCGTGCGCGTTGAACCAAGGTATGAGCGACTCTCGGTTTGAATTATACAAGATTTCGTCGGTGAAAAGTATGGGCGAAACTAAAACCAGAGAAAAGGCGGGGCCTGCGAGCGCGCTATAGGTCTTTGGAAAAAGAGAAATCGAGTAACTACCCCCCGCAGCGTCGATGGTAAAATCACGGCGGTTTTCGTTTTTTGCATAATTCTTCGTACTGATCGAGCTGCAGCTGAATGTAATAGCTATCAGCAAAGATAGGAGAGCTAAAGCGAATCGATTCATATCGCAGTTTTTTATGCTGCGTAGTGGAGTAAATCAATTTAATTTTGGCACTAATTGCACGGCAGCGACAATATAGGACAGGGTTTGTACAAACCCTATCAATGCGTGAAGGAGATCTTATGTATGTCAATAAGAACACTACTGAGCGCTCTGCTATGCCTTAGCGGCGTGGCGAGCCTCTCTGCCGGAGCCGGCTCGTCGACGAATACCCTCAAGGGGACGTATCCCATTGTGCTGTCGCACGGCATGTTCGGTTGGGGGCAAGGCCCGCAAACGACACCCGGGGCGATTAGTCTCAACTATTTTAGCGCGGTCGATTATTTACGGCAGCAAGGCGCTGCGGTTTACGTGCCGACAAAATCGGCGCTCTCGAGCAATGCGTCGCGCGGCCAAGAACTCAAGAATCTGATAAACCAGTGGATGGCGGCGAATAACTATACCAAGGTCAATATCATGGGGCACTCGCAAGGCGGTCTCGATGCGCGCTATATGATTAGTAACCTCGGCATGGCGTCGAAAGTCGCAGTGCTCACGACAATCGCTACACCGCATCGCGGCGCACCACTCGCGAATATCGTCCTGAATGTTATTCCGTCGTGGTTGCAGCCTTACGTGGCTACGGTTTTCAACACCATGACGAGTCTTGCGCTCTACGGCGGAGCAAAACAAGATCTCATTAGTTCGTTGAGTAGTCTAACGACAAGCGGCTTGGCATCTTTCAATGCAACGACTCCCGATGCGGCCGGAGTAAAATACTACTCTTATGGCGGTAAGGTAACGATCCCCGACTTAATCCAACATCCGTTGGTCGGTACCGTGTGCCCTGTGACCGGCATCGGTGGCGTCTATTACGGCCAAGGTCTCGACTCCGATTGCGTCGTACCGCTATCGTCGGCCAAATGGGGCACGTGGATGGGCACGCCGTCGACGCCGATTACCTCGACAGGCGTCGATCATGTCCAAAGCGCGAATAACATCATGGGAAGCTGGTTCGATCTGAACGGCTTCTATCAATCGATGGCGCTGAACGCGAAGAACCACCAGTAAACAAACTAACTAACATTTGTTGTGCGTATAGCGCAACAAATGTTTGCCTTTTTTCTTTTCGCGTTTTCACGAAAAAAGAAAATGCCATGCCATGCGAAAGCCGACCGCAAAGCCGGGTGAAATCCACCAAGTATCGGATCTCATCTATCGCATCACGTTAAACCAGCCATTCTATGCACCGAACCAAGTGTACCTTATTCGCGACGAACAGACGCTGCTCATCGATTCGGGCTATGTCGAGTCGATTGGTGCGCTCGCGCTCGCGCTCAAGCGACTTGGACTAACGATGAAAAACGTCGATACGATTTTATATACGCATCCGCATATCGATCATATTACGGCCGGTTTGCTCTGGACTGCGTACGCGCCGCGCACCGAGCGTTGGGGGCAGCATCAACTGGCACGCGATATTCCCGATTATCCCGATTTTATCGATGTGTGGCAGGCTGACACCGCGCGCGTATTGACGGTTGCTTTCAAAGATAAGCAAGCGCGCAATGCGCGCATTCGCCGCTCTAACGATCGTTGGGCGCGGTTCGTGAAACGCTTCGACGAATATGCCGAACTGGGCGATGCGACGCAAAAGAAGGCAGTGCGCAAGGCGGATCGCGAAATCAAACTCAATCGGCTCTTGAAAGAAGGGGATACATTTTCGACGGGTAGATTACATTTTAAGATTATGGAAACTCCTGGGCATAACACATGGCACATCACTCCCATTGAAACGAGTGTCGGTTTTGCTTTCACCGGCGATCTTTTGATCGGTAATATACCGGCGATCTACGACAAACTCGACGGTAATCTTGAACTCTTCGAGCGCAGCATGCAAAAGCTACTCGATCTACGCAAGGCGTACCCGACAATGCGTTTCATGCCGGCGCACGGCGAAGAAATAGAGAACCCCGAACGCGCGATCAAGGTTGTGCTCAAAACGCTCGGTATTCTCGAAAACGGTCTTTTGAAAAAACTTGTCGAAGGCAGAAAAGATCTACTCGAACTCATGGAGTCGGCGTTTGGCACGAAGATCGAAGGCGGTAATCATTTTGTGACGGCGTTAGAGCTTCTCGAAGCGCTCTTGCGTAAACTCATGCGCGCAGGTCGCGTCGGTTCGCAGGTTTACGCCGACGGTTATGAAGAATTTTACATGAAGCACTGATGGCCGAAACAGCGACGACAACGAAGACGATTCCGAAAGGGTTCATCGATATTCCCGCGAGCATTGTGCTTTCTACCGAAGGGCTCCATGTCTTATCGAAATCGAAGACGGCAATCGGCCGCGTACCCGCGCGCGGCGGCGTTACCAAAGAAGGTCTGCTTTCGCAAGCGTTCAACGCGGCGACCGTGCAGAAATTCATTATGAACTCCTACATCGAAGAGCTCTATTATGCGTCGCCCGAATTTTTGACGAAGCGCAACCAAATCATCAGCACGACGAATCTGGTGATCTACGCGATGCTCTATAAAATGCTCTCGCCGACGCTCGCGCGCAAAGTGATCGAATCGCCGGTCTTGCGCGAGCACAATCGGCGAAACCCCAAAAACGCGATTGTCGACTTCAAAAACGTTCCGCAGAAAGTCATGGACGATTTTTTGACGAAAAACAAAGCTATTTTAGCGCGCATTGAACACGAAATGATCGACGCCGTCTTGACACGCATCACGATCGACAAGGCGCTACCCGAAGAAGACAAGATTGTGCGCATGCGCAGTCTCGAAAAATTTGTGCGTTGGGTCGATAAGCGCATCTGGTATCTCTATCTCATTATTTACCAAACGCCGCTCAAGGCAGAAATCGAGCAGGCGTATGTCGAATTATTTTATCAATATCTCGACAACACGCAAATCGCCGTACACACGGGCAATCTCGTGATGGAGTTTATTCAAAACGCCGAGAAAGCGCACTTGGAGCGACTCATCGTGCGTAATGGTCTCACCGATCGCGATAAAGTCGACGCCTATTTGCGCAATAAAATGAATCGCGAACAGGTAATCGGTCTCGCCGCGCGCGGTAAAGAGCGCCTCGAAATTACTTGGCATTTTCAGGCCGATCGCGTAAACTCGGGTAAGGTTTATAACGTAAAAATTATTTTGTCGAACTACGGCCTCATTACCGAATCGACGCGCGATAGCCTCGCCAAAAAAATGAAGACCGACACGGCGGGTATATCGCTTTCCGATTTTTACGAACAGCCGAGTGAAAGCGGTAAACTCGGTGCGGGGTTAGGACTCTTGTATAATTCGTATCTCGAAGACGTTTGCCGCGAAAAAGGCATTCGCTATTTTTGCACAATATTTCCAGAACCGCGCCTCGAAAAAACAACGGTGACGCTCGACTTGACTTTTTAGGCAGTGAAGGGCCCGTGATCCTGCTGACCGGCACGACTATTTAATCCGCAGCGCAACGAAAGCCGTTATTTGAGAACGGCGCGTCAGGCAGAGATTTTCCGCGATAATATAAGCCAAACGCATCGCACGAATGAAACGAACACCACCAAGAGCCGCCGCGCGCGACTTTCATCACTCCCGTTGCCGGGCCTTGTGGATTTGTCTTTTCGTCTGCGGTGAATTGGCCATACCAATCGGCGGTGTATTGCCAGACGTTGCCGACGGTGTCGTAGATTCCCCAGCGGTTGGGCAGAAATGCTTTCACCGGTGAAAGGTACATGTAGCCGTCGCCGTTGGGATTATGCGTGTGGTCGCGTCCCTGCCAATAATTCAAGAGATATTTGCCGTTCTTGTCGCGCGTCGCATTGCCCCACGGAAAGCGCGTGCCTTGCGAACCCGCGCGCATCGCGTATTCCCATTCGGCTTCTGTGGGCAGGCGCTTGCCATAGTGGCGGCAATAGGCGTCGGCGTCGCTCCAGCTGATTGCTGTTACGGGAAAATCATCTTGCATCGGCCACTCACGCGCTTTATCTTTTCCGTAGGGGAAGCGCCAATTAGCACCCACAATGCGCGTCCACTCGTATTCGCCCATGCCTTCGAGCGCGACGAGCGCGTGCCCCAACTTCTCGGCGGTTGTTGTATATTTTGTCTCTTCGGTAAAACGCCGAAATGCGGCAAAAGTCACGAGCGTTTCATCTATCCGAAACGCTTTGAGATTTACCCAAAAGGCGGGCCCTTGGTTTTGTAGCGCTGCGCCGTTGCGCCCCATGCGAAAGCGCCCAGCGGGGATTGAGACCTCAACTGCCGATAATTCGCCGAACGGTAGCAGGCAAAAGAATATCGCCGCGATAAAATATGATCGCATGCGCGGTTATTTTAACGGATATTGCGGCATGTTTTTCCTGCCCGAAATGCTGCAGTTAATCTCGATCATTTCCCATTGTTGCCACCCGATACAGTAACCGTCGCCGTATTCGTTCGTGGCTTCGAAGGCACCGATGCCTTTTGTTTGCATCAATTTTTTGATCGCGGTCAGCTTACGCGCAGTGCAACCTTTTTGGTATTCTTGCGGCCAGCCGAAAACTTCTGTCGAGTAGCAACTTGGCGGTGTGCAGTTTTGATCGTCGGGATGCGCCTTCGCCCAATCTTCGGCTTCTTTAATTCGCCGCGCAGTATGCTGGCGGTTTTTTGCCTCGATTTTCTTCCATTCTGCGGGCGTGTGTGCAACAAGCGGCATGTCCGCCGAAAGAAAGCCCGCAAATACAAAACCCATTTGGCCGTCGTGGTCGAATTGAACCCAACGACCTGTCTTGCCTTCTACTGTAATTGCTTCGCCTGCAACTTGCACAACGCGCAAGCTGTCGCCTTTGGCGAGCGAACCAATGTGTTTACCTTCGAGTGTCGGGGTGCCGCGCACACGCAAAGCGCTTACGGTCGCATAGATAACTTGGTTTGGCGTAAATTCGCCCTCGGCAGCGAGGGAGCAAGTAACTACCGCATACGCCATTGCAATCAGAATCCGTAATTTCATTACGTCTTCTTTTTCAGAAATATATTATGTCAATTGATTTTACCGATAGAATCAAATCACCGGGTGCGAGCGGGTTTTGTGGGCTCATTGTGGGTTGCAAACGGTGCCACCTATCGGCGGAGGTTCCATTCGCCGCGTACCCACAAAGCGCGCTCGCACCCTAAACCAACCACTTCTTCAAAAATTTTCCCGTGAGCGAGTTTTTATCTTTTGCGATTACCTCAGGAGTGCCGGTCGCAATTACGACGCCCCCTTTGACGCCGCCTTCGGGGCCCATGTCGATGATGTAGTCGGCGCACTTAATGACATCCATATTATGTTCGATGACGACGACGGTGTTACCCTCGTCGACAAAGCGTTGTAAAATATTCATGAGCAGGCGAATGTCTTCAAAATGCAAGCCCGTCGTCGGTTCGTCGAGAATGTAGAGCGTTTTGCCCGTCGAGCGGCGCGAAAGTTCGGTCGCCAATTTTACGCGCTGTGCCTCGCCGCCCGATAAGGTCGTCGCCGCTTGCCCGAGTTTGATATAGCCCAAACCGACATCGAAAAGCGCTTTGACTTTGCTGTGTACTTGAGGCATCGCGGCAAAAAAATCGACGGCTTCTTCGACGGGCATTTCGAGAATCTCGTAGATATTTTTGTTTTTGAAGCGTACTTCGAGCGTCTCTTGGTTGTAGCGTTTGCCGTTGCAGACCTCGCACTTGACGTAAACGTCGCTCAAAAAATGCATTTCAATTTTTTTGACACCGTCGCCGTCGCACGCTTCGCAGCGCCCGCCCTCGACGTTAAACGAAAACCGACCCGGCTTATAGCCGCGCATTTGGCTTGCGGGCAGCGCGGCGAAAAGATCGCGAATCGGTCCGAACGCGCCCGTATATGTCGCGGCGTTTGAGCGCGGCGTACGCCCAATCGGGCTTTGGTCGATGTTAATAATTTTGTCGATATGTTCAAGTCCGGTAATCGCTTTGTGTTTGCCGGGTAAATCTTGCGAACCCATAATGCGCTTGCTCACGCCTTTGTATAAAATTTCGTTGACGAGCGAACTTTTGCCGCTGCCCGAAAGCCCGGTGACGACCGTGAGCACCGACAACGGAAACTCGACGTCGATATTTTTGAGATTGTTTTCAGCGGCGCCGGTAATGCGGATTTTCTCCTCTGCCGGCTTTCGGCGCGTGTGAGGGCGATCAATCCGCCTTTTACCCGTCAAATAGTCGGCTGTGATAGAATTTTTGGCCTTAACGAGTTGCGCGTACGTGCCCGCGAACACGACATTGCCGCCGTGGCGTCCGGCGCCGGGGCCCATATCGACGATAAAGTCGGCTTCTTGCATCGTCTCTTCGTCGTGTTCGACGACGATGATTGTGTTACCCAAATCGCGCAGTCCCTTGAGGGTCGCGATGAGTTTCGCGTTGTCCGATTGGTGCAGCCCGATCGACGGCTCGTCGAGCACGTAGAGCACACCCATCAGCGCCGAGCCGATCTGTGTTGCGAGTCGAATGCGTTGCGCTTCGCCGCCCGAAAGCGAGCCCGCGATGCGGTCGAGCGTCAAGTAGCCGACGCCGACAGAGTTCAAAAAACGCAGACGGTCGAAAATTTCTTTCATCGCCTGTTTCGCAATCTCTTGCTCGGTTTTATTAAATTTAATGTTTTGAAAATAATCGTACGCGGTTTCGAGCGTGAGCGCGGTCGTCTCGGCGATATTTTTGCCTTTGAGGCGAACCGCGAGCGCGACAGGTTTTAAGCGCTTGCCTTTGCACACGGGGCAGGGCATGTGCTCCATGTATTGCTCCATCTTTTGGCGCATGCCCTCGGATTGCGTCTGCATATATCGCCGGTGCAAGTTGGGGATAATACCTTCGTAGCCGCGCGAAAACTGGTACGAACTCTCGGTGCCTTTCCATTCGTAATCGAGCTTCAAGCTCTTGTCGCCGTAGAGCAAAAGCTCGAAAGTTTTCTTCGGCAGTTTACGCCACGGCGTGTCGGGGTCGAAATTGAGTTTCTTGCGCAGCGCTGCAATCGACGCTTTGTACCAATAGCCGTCGCCGCCAAAACCCAAGCCGTCGCCCAAACCTTCGCGCACGGTCTGCATTTCGTCGACAATCAGCCGATCGGGGTGAAACTCCAACATGTGGCCGAGGCCGCTACAATTTTCACACGCCCCGTCGGGCGAATTAAACGAAAACAGCCGGTGCGTGATCTCGGGAAAATTAAGTTCGCACGCAGCGCAATAGAGGCGCGCCGAAAAATTTTCTTCGGTCGTTTTGCCGTCTTCATCTTCAAAGAGAATACTCGCCTGCCCGCCGCCACCGACGCCATTCGCTTCTTTTAACGCAAGTTCGAGCGAGCCCGCAAGGTGCATGCGCTGCGCGGGCAAATTGTCTTTTTCGAGCACGAGGCGGTCGACGACAATGTCGATGTCGTGCTTCTGGTTTTTCTTGAGTTCGATCGGTTCGTCGAGGCTCTTGATTTGGCCGTTGACGCGCACGCGCACAAAGCCTTCGCGTTGAATACGCTCGAACACGTCTTTGAATTCGCCTTTTTTGCTGCGCGCGATCGGAGCTAAAACTTGCGTGCGTATTTTTTTCGCGTGCGGCAGACGCTCGAAGATGCCGAAGACGTGTGCGACCATCGTGTCGATCGATTGCGCTTCGAGGCGCGCGCCGCATTGCGGGCAGTGCGGTTCGCCGAGACGCGCAAATAATAGGCGCAGGTAATCGTAAATTTCGGTGACGGTGCCGACGGTCGAGCGCGGGTTGCGCGCGGTAGTCTTCTGTTCGATCGAAATCGCTGGCGATAAGCCTTCGATCGAATCGACATCGGGTTTTTCAAGCTGCCCCAGAAATTGCCGCGCGTACGCCGAGAGCGACTCGACGTAGCGACGTTGCCCCTCGGCGTAGATTGTGTCGAATGCGAGCGAGCTCTTGCCGCTGCCCGAAAGCCCCGTGATGACGACGAGCTTTTCGCGCGGTATTTCGAGCGAGACGTTTTTGAGATTGTGTTCGCGTGCGCCCGTGATACGAATTTTATTCATACTTTAGCTATGCCGTTTTTCGAGAGTGCAATAGGCGATACAGGAATTATCCCTTTACTTGTCCGCGTGTGTCAACGGGCGATTTGGTCGCATGCAAATCGTCGATCGCGAAGGCACCGCCGCAGAAGCAAAAAAACTCGGGCTTAAAGACGGCGAGTTCGAGATGGTTGTAAGCCACCTCGGGCGCAAACCGTCTTTCACCGAACTCGCGATGTTTTCGGGCATGTGGTCGGAGCATTGCTCGTACAAAAATTCAATCCTACTTCTCAAAAAACTTTATTCTGATTCGGAGCGCCTCTTGGCCAAACCCGGCGAAGAAAATGCAGGGGCCTTGAAAATCAACGATAAACAAGCGGTCGTCTTCAAAGTCGAATCGCACAACCACCCTTCGGCGGTCGAGCCGTACCAAGGCGCGGCGACGGGCGTTGGCGGCATCATGCGCGATATTTTCACAATGGGCGCGCGTCCGGTTGCAACGTTAAACTCGTTGAGGTTTGGCATGCCACACGGAGGTGGCGAGCTTTCTGCGCGCACTCGCTATCTTCTCCGCCGGGTTGTTAAAGGCATCGGCGACTATGGCAATAGCTTGGGGATTGCCAACGCGGGCGGAGAAATTTTCTTTCATGAAAGCTATACCCGCAACCCCCTTGTGAACGCGATGACCGTGGGCGTTGCCGACATCGACAAGATGGCGACGGCGAAGATAAACGGCATCGGAAAACTCGTGGTCTACGTCGGCGCCAAGACCGGGCGCGACGGCATTCATGGCGCGAGTTTTGCCTCGAAAAATTTGAGCAAAGAAAGCGAAGAAGAGCGCAGCGCCGTGCAAGTGGGCGATCCTTTTCTCGAAAAGCTCGTGATGGAAGCGACGCTCGAGTGCATTCAAAAAAAACTCGTGCTCGCGATTCAAGACATGGGCGCGGCGGGGCTCGTGAGTTCGTCGTCCGAGATGGCGGCGTCGGGCGGCGTCGGCGTGCGTCTCGATCTCGAAAAAGTGCCCGCGCGTGAAACGGGCATGGTGCCGTTCGAGTTCATGCTCTCCGAAAGCCAAGAGCGCATGCTGATGGTCATTGAACCCGCTGCGTGGGGCGCGGTCAAAGCCGTCTTCGATAAATGGGAACTCGACGCGGCGGTGATCGGCGAAACGACAGCGGGGCGCAATTTGCAAATTTTTATGCACGGCGAGTGTTACGCCGACGTGCCCGCCGATATCTTGTCCAAAAAAGCGCCACGCTACGAGCGCGAACAAAAAGCGGTCGCGGCGAAGCCGGGTGCGGGCGATTTGCAGCAACTCGAACAATTAATCCAAAAGTGGGATGTAATAACTATTACAAGACTCTTTGCGAAGTTATTGGCGCACCCGAATCTGTGCTCACGGCAACCGATCTATCGCCAGTACGACACCGATATCGGCCTTCGCCGCGTTATCGGCCCCGGCCAAAACGGCTGCGTCGTGCGCGTCCCCGAAAGTCCGTCCGCCTTGGCTATGGCAATCGACGGTAATAGTTATTACATTGCCGTCGAGCCGTATAAGGGGGCGCAGCATACCGTTGCCGAAGCGGTGCGCAACATCGCCGCGACCGGTGCCGTGCCATTGGGTCTCACGAATTGCCTCAATTTCGCAAACCCGTATATTCCCGAAAACTATTGGTTTTTCGCGCAGGCCGTTACCGGCATGTCCGACGCCTGCCGCGCGTTTAAGCTGCCGATTGTGAGCGGCAATGTTTCTTTTTATAACGAATCCGAAGACGGGCCGGTCTTGCCGACGCCGACGTTGGGGGTCGTGGGTCTCCTTGAAAATGCCGAACATGCTATACCTGCTGCGCCTATGGATTTATCGGCGAACCTCAAGCTGTTTTTGTGCGGTAAATTTTTACCGTCGCAGCAAGCGAGCCAATATCATTATAGCGAAGGTTTAGCCGCTGGTACTCCGCTGCCCACGCTCGACCTTGACGCCGAAATTGCGGGTGCGAAAAAAATGGTTGCACTTGCGCAAACGGGCGTGCTCGCAGCGGCGCTCGATCTTTCGGCGGGCGGGCTTTTGCGTGCGCTCTGCCGCATGGCGTTCGCGGCATTCGAGAGCACAGGCGCTATGCCCTCGCTGTCCATCGACATGAGTGTGTTGGGCTCTGGTCTCGCCGACACCAAACTTCTCGGCGAAACTGCGCATACATACCTCGTCGCCACCACCGATGCGAACGCCGCCAAACTGCAAAGAGAACACTGCAACTTATTTCCGATAGTGAAGTTGGGTACTCTCAGCAGAGAAGGCGGATTGCTTTCTCTGGGCAAAAATAGCATCGAACTTGAATCTCTTTACGACGCTTGGGCGGGCGGGTTGAGGGAGTATTTCGGGTAGCACGACTCACAAATTATTACAAGTCGCACTATTGCGGCACTTACGTAAATCCATCACTGCTTTTTCGTTAACGAGCGCCATTTCGGCGGTGACGTTTTGGGTCGCCCAAACGACGACGTTTTGCCAAACGCCGGTATTCGAGCTCGACATTTTATCGTAACCCGAGCGATACCTCAGATGGTATGTAAGAAAGGTTTGTTCGAGAATAATTTTGGCGACATTGCCGACGGGTAAGTTATAGCGGTTTTGTCGCATGTTCGAATATGCTTGCGAGTTTATGTAGTTTTCAAAATTTTCGTTGGGGTTAGATCCGCCGATTGAGCGATTTCCGTAATGGTCTTCTGCCCAACCCTCGATGTCGGTGTGGTTATACCCGGTAGAAATCCAGACATGCGTCATCTGCACGATGTCGCCGCTGTAGTGATGCGTCAGCGCGGGATAGAGAAGCTGGTCGCCCGAGATATTATAATAGCGACCTACGATCGGCGCAGTTTGTAAGCTGTGATTGCGACTCGCGAGCCCTTCGAGCCAAACTTCGTTAAAGTAGAAAGTCGCGGCGTTGTAAGATGGCTCCCAGATAACCCAATCTTGATTGCCTTCGAAAAAATTGGAAATATTACTACCGCAGCCCGGACACGTATTCGGATATTGATATGTACCGCCGAATTGAGAACCGGTATCGGGGCAGTTGCCGATAATAGCGGTGTCGCTCAAACAATTGTAGTTTGTACCGTCGTCCGAACCCAACTGCTTCGCGCCGTGCGCAGAGCCCAAGGGTGTCGTCGAACCGTTCTGCATGTAATCGACGGTCGGGTTCTCGTTGACTCCCAAACCGACCGATATGTAATCGGCGCAAGCCGAATCGCTACAGCCGAGTGGGTTGATGGAAAACTGCGAAGAGTTTAATCCGAGAGCGATGAGCGAATCGAGGCTGCCAAATTCTTGAAAACCGTACGTTGTGTTATAGGCATAACCGTCGATGGCATTGTAATTATTCGTGATTAAAGGGTCGCCGTTAGAATCGAATTTCTTGAGATTGATGAAGTGCGTATAACTTGTGACGTTAATGCCGACGACGTTCCAACTGAACGGCAAGATGGGATGGTTGATAAAAACGTCTTGTACATAATCGGGTTTGTCGCCGCCAATGCGGTTAATGCCGATTGCTCCGCATTCGACATTCACACCATGGTCGATCGAAGCGCCGCCTAGCGCAACGCAGGTGCCGGTATAGCGCCCGCCCGCTTTTGCCTTCAAATAATCGGCCGCCCAGCGTTGTTGATTTGTACCTTGAAATTCCATGTAGAGAAATGCCTCTTCTGGGAAATTATGGTGTACCTTAAACGAATAGGCGTCGACGCGCGTGAGGAGCGTCATAAATACTATAAAAATAACAAATAGGCAACGATATGTTTTCACATTAATTATATGTGTTCAGTAGCGCCTATGGTGTCAATTTTTCTCCACTATATACTGTTGCGCGAGTTCCCGCTTAGTCACTGACGCAACCATTTTCATTTGACGGCATCTACTAAACTAAATGTTAAGTTACATACAAATATTCAATTATGGAGTTAACGATGAAGTTAGTCAGAACATTTCTATTTTTTAGTTTTTTTATCGCGTTGGGAGCGCAGGCAGATATGGAGCAGCGCCCGTCAGATGGCTTGTCACCCGAATCGATCGAAGCAAAGCCCGAGGGCGGCTTTTCCAAAAGCGTTGCCGGCAAATGGAACTGCGGCGATTTTGGCATCATGACGCTGATCGATAAAAAGGGTAAGGTCACCGGCACGTACACTTACGAAAATGGCTCGGTTACCGGCGCTGTGAAAAATAATGTTTTTAGCGGTATTTGGAAGCAAGGCAAAGACGGGGGAGTATTCGAGTTCAAGGTTTCTATCGAGCGCATGACAACAAAGCCGACGCATCTGCGCGGTAAGTGGAAGTATAAAGGCGAGGCCAACTGGCAAGAGAGCCCGTGGGAGTGCTCGCGGTAAGCTCGATAACTAGCTCCGTTGCGTTGATTACGGGTGCGGGCGCGTTTTGTGGGTTTCTTTTGGCTTGCGAACGGGAATCGCCTGCTGCCACCGACAAGATCGCAGGCCTCGCCATTCACCTTTTGTATTCAAAAGGTGAATGACCGCGATTTCTACAAATTTCCGGGTTTGAAGCCCAAAACTCCATTTTCCAAATGACTTGTTACGGCAATTCGCTTAAGTGATTTGCCCAACATGCGCCATCCCGAATTTCCCATCGATTCGCAATTTCTCGACCGCTGGTCGCCGCGCGGTTTTGATCCGCATTTCAAGCTGAGCGAAGCCGAAATCGACAGTATTCTCGAAGCAGCACGTTGGGCGCCGTCGTGCGCGAACGAGCAACCGTGGATTTTTTATCGCGAAAAAGACGCAGCATCGCGCCCGCTCTTCTTAAGTTTTTTGACCGAAGGCAACCAATATTGGGTGAAACACGCAAGCCACATTATTATCGTCTGCGCGCACAAAACTTTTGCCGCGACGGGAAAGCCGAATAAGTACTATGCGTACGACACCGGCGCGGCATGGCTCTCGATGGCGCTACAGGCGCGTCACATGGGTTATTATGCGCACTGTATGGGCGGCATCGAAGAGGGTGTGATTGCCGAGAAACTCGGTATCGATACGAATGCCGTCGAAATTCTTTCGGCGATTGCCATCGGTAAGCACGGCGAGAACGCGCATTTACACGACCGCCACAGAGCGCAAGAAAAGCCGAACACGCGCAAACCGCAGCGCGAGTTTGTATATAAATTGTGACTAGCTGATAATCAAATCGCCTTATTATGAAGGCGTGAAGCTACGTATTCAACTCGGTAGTATTACTAGAAAAAGTTCTGTTTTCTGCAATAATGTAGTTAAATGTCGTTTTATCCTTTACGATGTCGTGCCCAGCATCTTTGCATGGCTTGTTATTTATTAGGGGGTTAATTATGCAGAAAATAATATCCAATATCAGCTTTGGTAAGAAACTTATACTCATGCTTTTGCTACCGGTTCTTAGCATTTTGTTATTCTCGGCGGCAGAGATTCGCAGGGATTATTTACAATTGACCGATATGAAAAATGTCGCTCATATTGCCGAACTTGCCGTTGCCTCGAGCAAATTGGTACACGAGATTACTTTCGAGCGTGGCGTAACTTCGCTTTTCTTGAGTAGCGCTGGCAAAGAATTTAGAACAGAAATGTTGAAAGAACGTGCGGCTACAGACATCGTTGCAACAGAATTTCGTAGCGTATCGCTAAGTATTTCATCGGCGATGCCGCACCTACGAAAATCGGTGCAAGAGACGCTTACGAAACTCGAGCATGTGATTTCTTCCCGCAAAAAGACCGACCGCCTTGCTCTTCGAGGCGATGACATGTCTCGACAATATTCTGAACTTGTCGCACAAATGCTTGAAATCATGGGGCAAGAAGCGAGGCAAACGAGCAATCCCCGCACAGGTAGCTTACTGCGCGGTCTTGCGACGCTTGGCAATATCAAAGAAGCGGTGGGTGGCGAACGAACGCTGTTGACTTCCGCGCTCGCTGCCGGAAAACTGAATGAATACGAATACCGAAAATTACGCGATTTTGTGCAGGCACGTAAAACACTCGACGGTATTTTTTTTCACCTCGCACCGCACGAAGCGATTTTGTCGTATCAAAAAAGTAAGAACTCTGCAGCGAACGGTGACTTTGTGCGCCTCGAAGAACGCATTCTTGATGCGGGTGCGGATAGAGTACTTGGGATCAATGCGACTACCTGGTTCAAGGCTGTAAGTGCAGATCTCAATGAGTTACGTGCAGCAGAAGTGGAGATACAATCGTTACTGCAAAATACCACCGATAGTGTTTATGCAGAAGCTCGAAGCAATCTCGTTGTCGATCTATCGGTCGTTATTGCCGTCTTGCTTGCTGTGGTATTACTTACACTCTTAATAATCAGAAATATTACCGGACGCCTACGCCAAACATTAGACGATATCGATAGCCTTGTGAGGGGCGATTTAACGGTTCGTGCTATTGATGGTGGCAGAGACGAATTAGGTATTTTCGCGCAAGCTGTGAACGGTTTTGCCGAAAGAATTCACGACATCATAAAATCGT
This sequence comes from Spirochaetota bacterium, assembly GCA_018240245.1. Classification (GTDB taxonomy): domain Bacteria; phylum Spirochaetota; class Leptospiria; order Turneriellales; family Turneriellaceae; genus Turneriella. The sequence continues at coordinate 25,691 of JAFEGD010000235.1, forward strand.
TACAAGAAGCGAGTATATCGATCAAAGATGCGTCTACACAATTAACAGAAACCTCGGCGATTCTGTCCTCGGGGATCGAGCAAACTTCGACGCAATCAAAGATTATTGCCGATTCTGCCGAAGAGATGAACCGCAAGATGGAATCGTTTTCGAGCGCAATCGAAGAAATGTCTATTAGCATCGGTGAAATTTCTGCGCACGGCGCTGAGGCATCGCGCATGGCCACCGATGCGGGGGCGGCGGCAACGCACTCGGCTAAAACAATCGATGAATTGGGCAAAGCGGCCGACGATATTGGTACTGTCACGCAGATGATTTCGTTTATCGCAGATCAAACAAAGATGCTTGCACTAAACGCTTCTATAGAGGCTGCGGGGGCGGGCGATGCGGGAAAGGGTTTTTCGGTCGTGGCATCCGAGGTGAAAGAACTCGCCCGCAAAACAGCCGAGTCAACGGCCAGTATCAGCGGCAAGGTTGAAACCATTCAACAGCGTACTTCGAACGCAGTGGCTGTCGTCACTCAGATCGGACAAATTGTAATAAAACTGCGCGACTTGAATAGCAGTATAGCTTCTACGGTAGAAGAGCAGTCAATGGTCGTCAAGGAAATTGCATCACATGTTGCGACGACAGTCAATGCAGCGAAAGAAGTCAATCAAAACATCGTCGGTATTTCTACCGCGGCAGCAGAAGGAGCGCGTGAAGCTGGACATTCGTCAGGACAAGCAAAAGCCTTGCTCGAGCTATCGGGAAAACTCAACGGCATCATCGCCGCATTCAAGATTTGATTTAGAATAAAATCTGGAGTAGTATTTCCCGTAGAAACCATGTTTTCTAAGCGATTGTCACGTCCTTACAAAGGTAGACGTCTTGAATTGCGTTGAGCAGACTCACGCCTTCGGCGATCGGTTTTTGAAACGCCTTGCGTCCCGAGATGAGACCCATGCCGCCCGCGCGTTTGTTGATGACCGCCGTCGTGACCGCTTCGGCGAGATCGGTTGCGCCTTTCGATTCGCCGCCCGAGTTGATGAGACCCATGCGACCCATATAGCAGTTCGCGACTTGGTAGCGTGTGAGATCGATCGGGTTGTCTGTCGTCAGTTCTGAATAAACTTTCGCATGTGTCTTACCGAATTTTAGCGCATTGTAACCGCCGTTATTTGTGGGCAGTTTTTGCTTGATGATGTCGGCTTGAATTGTGACGCCCAAATGGTTTGCTTGGCTGGTTAAGTCTGCGGCCGTGTGGTAATCCACCCCGTCTTTTTTGAATTCGCTATTTCTGAGGTAGCACCACAGAATCGTCGCGAGCCCCAATTCGTGCGCGCGCTCGAACGCCTGCGCCACTTCGACGATTTGCCGCGCCGACTCGTCGCTGCCGAAGTAGATCGTCGCGCCGACCGCGACCGCACCCATCGCCGCCGCTTCTTCGACCGAGCCGAACATGATTTGGTCGAATTTATTCGGATACGAGAGAAATTCGTTGTGGTTGATTTTTACGATAAAAGGAATCTTGTGCGCATACTTGCGCGCAACCGCCGCGAGCACGCCATACGTCGATGCGACCGCATTGCAGCCGCCTTCGATCGCGAGCTTCACGATATTTTCGGGGTCGAAATAAATCGGGTTAGGTGCAAACGACGCGCCGGCGCTGTGCTCGATACCCTGATCGACGGGCAGAATCGAAACGTAGCCGGTATTCGCGAGGCGACCGTGGCCGATGATCGCCTGCAACGAACGCAGTACGTTATTGTTGCGGTTTGTCTGCGCATAGACCGTATCGACAACACTCGCCGACGGTAGGTGGAGCGATGATTTCGCAATCGTTTTGCATTCGTGTTTTAAGAGGCTCGCGTTCGTGCCAAGATTTTTTTCGATGTCGTTGATCGTCAATGCCATGTGGAAAAGATTCGCTTTCGAGACGGCGCGTCAATCGTTGCTATACGTTATGGAAAACCATAGCAAACTCGCCGTGCTTGCCCTTTGCCCAGATTACCGCATCTTCGACGCACCCTAAAAAAAACTCTTCGTGCGTTTTGGTCATCTCGCGCCCGATGAGAATTTCTGCTTTGGGGAAAATCATGGCGATGTCGACGAGGCATTTTTCAATACGGTGTACCGATTCGTAGAGTGCGATCGCTCCGCCAAACGCCGCGTATTTTTTTAGTTCGTTTTGGCGCCGTGCGCTTTTGGGCGATAAGAAGCCCAAGAACACGAGCGGGTCGACCGAAAACGGCGTCACGCTGATGAGCGCGGTGAGCGCCGCCGGGCCGGGGATCGGCACGATGCGCACGCGCGCAGCGTAGCAGAGGCGCAAGATGCGCGAGCCCGGGTCAGAGAGACGCGGTGTGCCGGCATCGGAGACGAGCGCTACCGATTTGCCGTCTTGCAAAAGGCGGATTAACCCCTCGGCGCTTTTGGCCTCGCTAAAAGGATTATGCACGAGAAGTTTTGCTTTAGATTCGATCGCCGCGCGGCGAAAAAGATCGAGCGTCTTGCGGGTATCTTCGCACGCGATATAATCGACGCTGCTCAAAATTTCTTTCGCGCGCGCTGTGATGTCGCCGCTATTACCGATGGGGAGTGCAACAGAGTAGAGGATTCCAGTGTTCATAAGATTAGTGATTTAACCACGGCGGTCACGGCGCACACGGCGCGGTAAGAGTAATTTTCTGCTCCGTGGTTTTATATCTTCTTATTCGCTTTTCGCTCGCCCGCGCGGCGCTCGTATTCTTTGAGCGCTTTCCACGTCGCCGAATAGTCGTTGCGCGCGTTCCAGACGACATAGCCGTCGCCCTTCGCGTCGTCGACCGCATAAAATTGTTTGAGCACGTATTGTGGCAGCGTGAGACCCGAAGGTTTGATCTTCATGCCGAAGCCTTGAATCCAGGGGATAATCCGCGTTTGGGGAATGCGTTCTTTCGAATTTTCGACGCCTTCTTTAACCGTGCCGTATGGGTCGGCGATCTTCTCGTTGTCGCCATAATAGTGCGACGGATAGACCATCGGGTACAGGTTATGTACGTAGGTACCGAAAATTTCGAGACGCTGCCCGATTTGGTCGTTTTCGTTGAGCGTGATGCGACCGAAAACATCGGCGCCGAGCTCGACACCCAACGCATCGGTTACTTTGCGCGCCCGCGCGAGCACAGCGCCGATCTGTTCATATTTGAATTGGAGCGGCAGTCTTAATAACTTGGGTTCATCCGCATAGCGAATATAGTCGAGTTGAATTTCGCGAAAGCCCGATTTGGCGGCGCGCTCGACCGCTGCCATAATTTTGTCGAGATGTGCAGCGTCGGGTATGCGCGATTTTAACCCTAAATCAAAACAGACAATACGCGCGATGGGATAGATGCCGTTCGATTTGATGAGCGACATCTGCGTGGGCGACAGTGCTCGGCCCTGCGCGTCGATCACCATCGTGTTAATACCATGCTCGCGACTCTTCTTCACAAAATGCGTCAGCGATTTCGTCGATACTGCCGTCGCGTTCGTCAAATAGATACCTTTGATAAATTGCGGGCGTGGCGTCGGCATTTGCGTCCACGAAATTTGGTCGTTGCGGAGCTTTTTCAAAAATGCCACGACGGTTTTTTGCTGGGCGTGCGAATTTGTAGGAGTGGTATTTTCTTGAGGCACCGGTATTGACTGCGGTGATGCGACATTGGCAAAACGCACGGGCGAGTTTTCCGTCGGCTCAATTGCCGCGACAACGGGCGTTGGCGCAGCTTGCGCGCTCGATTTGAGACATGTCATGCTGCTATAGAGCGAGACAATCGCAAATACAAAGAAAAAGGGAAGGGTTTTTTGGACTTTTTGCATGGTATTGGGGGTGGCGAAAGGGTATCGTTTTATTTTCGGCGCTTATACCGATTCTTTTCCGCAAAAAATAATCGAAACAGGCGGACGCGCGATTTTTGAGTTCCCGCCTAGTCACATACGACTAGCTCGACACGCAGTCTCGTCTTAGCTATTCGCACAGACAATACATGCCTCGCGAAGAATTAGTGAAGACCCACGCCGCCACCCCCGGCGAAAAACGCGCGATCGTACGCGGTATGTTCGACCGCATTGCGCCGACCTACGATCTTTTGAATCATTTACTTTCGCTCGGTATCGACCGGCGTTGGCGCAAGAAGACAATCGACCTCATGGGTGTCGGCGAAGGCGCGGTGATTCTCGACCTTGCCTGCGGCACGGGCGATCTTTCCGAAGAAGCGGCCCGACGCGATGCGACGGCGATTTTTGCCGTCGACCCGTCGCATAAAATGCTCTTACGCGCGCGCGCCAAGATGCAATACCGTCTCACGCGCACGTACTTTGTCGAGTCGTACGGCGAAGAATTACCGCTCGCGAACACACTCTGCACGCATGCGATGATCGCGTTCGGCATTCGCAACGTGCAAGAGCGCACCAGAGCCTTTGCCGAAATCTACCGCATCTTAAAACCGGGGGGAGTTTTCGCGGTACTAGAATTTACCCCGATGGATCGTAAATTGGTCTCGCTGATATTTAATCTCTATTTTCAAAAAGTTCTGCCGACGGTGGGCGGCATAATTAGCCGCGATCGGCAGGCTTACGAATATTTACCCGAATCGGTCGCGCGGTTTGTTACCTCGCGCGATTTGACACGCGAAGCCGAAGCGGTCGGTTTCAAGCACCGGCAATCGAAAGTTTTTTTCTTCGGTGTTGCGACGTGCATTTTGCTCGAGAAATAATCGTCGATAGCCTTTACGCTGTATATAATGAGTTAGCTTCATCATTATGACCGAGGGACACTTTCACCCCCGCACACGGGCGCGCTTTTCCGCACTATGGGATAAACTCGGCATCGTCGCCTCGGGTCTTTGCCTCGTCGATTGCGTTGTGTTGCCGCTCGCTTCGGCTCTGCTCGTTGGTTTCGGTTCGTCGTTTTCCTGGGCGCGCGAAATGCACTGGGTGTTGTTGCCGCTTATCGGCACGACCGCCTCGCTCGCATTCTACCATAGCTACAAGGCGCACCGCTCGTACCGCATCGTTGCCGTCGGTGCGACGGGTTTTCTGCTACTTGCGTCCGGTGAAATTTTTGAAAATGCGCTGCGCATCTCTGGGCTCAATTGGGTAAGTATTGCGGGTTCGGCGCTCTTAATCGGCGCGCACCTCACGAATCTCAAAATGCACTGGCATAACTATTGCGGCTGTGCTCACGAGCCGGGTGTTCACGGGCGCATGCTCTTTGGCATGGGGCGGGGGATTAACTCATTAACCCATGGCAAAGCGCGTGTCGAGCAGGCAATCCACCCGCAGAAAAAAGTTGCGATTCAAGTGCAGTCGGCGCACGTACCGTAGAAAGTGAATTCGTGCGCTGTTAGCGTAAACCCCGGCGGCAAAAAATTTTGTAGTTTACCGGTATCGAGGCAACCGGGCAAATCGAACACCTTACCGCAAACAGTGCATTTGAAGTGGTGATGGTGGTGCAGATGTGCTTTCTCGTAGAGCGCTTCGCCGCCCGGCATCTGCACCGATTTGATCGTACCGACTTCGATGAGCGCGTTGACGGTGCGGTAAACTGTCGCTTGGCCGACTTTCGCGTGTTGCTCTGCGGCCAAAGCGACAAGGTTTGCAATCGTCAGCGGCCGCTCGGAGTGCATAATAATTTCATGAATCAACGCGCGTTGTTTGGTGTTACGCTGGCCGATACGTACGGTTGCCGCGTGATTGTGTTCATGCGTATGCGCGTGCTTCGCCATCGGCGGATGCTCGTGGTATGCCCAACGCGCTGCAAACGCAATTATACTTTGCGTCATGTCTCCTTTATGTGCTCGTTATTAAAGTGACGTATTTCGCGCACGATCTCGCGGGTTTTATCGAAATTGCAGAAACCATCGCCTCGCTCTTAGCCGCACCGGTCGCGGTACTCATTTCAGGCGAATTGGGCGCGGGCAAAACGACCATGGTCTCTGCGATGCTCCGCACGTGGGGCGTTGAGAGCGCCGGTTCGCCGACGTTTAACTTGCGCAACGATTATAGAGTCGCCGAGCGGCAAATAATACACATCGATTGCTATCGCTTGAAGGCGGGCGAAGGTGTGTTCGATATTTTGCCGCCCGACGGCGATTACTCGTCTGTCATCGCGTTTATCGAATGGCCTGAGCGTGCGGGCGCAGCGTTCTCAGAGATGTTCGTGCAGATAAAACATATCCGCATTACAGTCGGGGCCAACGGCGCGCGCACGATAGAGACCGACGTGCTATGAATTATCCCGCTTTGCTGCTCGATACTTCGACGCGCTATCTTTTTGCCGCTCGCATCGATAGCCATGGCGAGGCGACGATGCGCATTCTGCTCGCAAGTTCGAGCGGCGAAGACACTCTCGACAACGTGGTCGGCGAGCTATTTCGCGAAATCGCAGCGGTACGCGAGATATGGTTAGGTTTGGGGCCCGGCTCTTTTGTCGGGCTCAGGTCGTCGTTTGCGTACGCGCGCATGCTCACGATGCTGACGGGTGTTACTTGCCGTACGTTCTATTCGTCGCGCCTGTGGCGAATGGGTTTTGCCGTACCGCCCTCGGCATGGTTCTTGACGCGCACGAATGCGAAACTTTTTTATGGCGAACGCTATGCGCCCGAACGCGAGGCGCGCGCGCTCGAAGCGCACGAAGTGCCGACACTCTCGGGCGCCGAGCGCGTTTGTTTTTGCGATAGTTGGGTGCCGATAAAAGAAATTACAGGGGGGGGGGATTTACCGCTCTGCCGTAGGGTCGATTTTAAGGATGCTATTTTTCACTCAAAAGATTTGACCACAGAAAATTTGTACCTCTCCGAACCAAAACAGCACAGCGAGTTGGTGCCGCTCTATGGGCACGAATTACATTTCGCAATGGCTGTGCAAAAATAGATTATCTAAGGAAATTATGGATAAAGGAAAAGAAAAAA
>JAFEGD010000236.1 GCA_018240245.1 Spirochaetota bacterium
GAAAGAAACGACTATAGGAATCGGTAAGCACTTTTTGTTTGTCTAAGGCCAGTTGTTGCAAACGCTCCTTTTCTTTCTTGAATTGATTGATTCGATCGGCTAGCGCCAATGATAACAAGATAACTTCGAGAGCCGACCCAACGAACATCGCATTCAGTAAGAAAGGGTTTGGCGGTAACAACCCGCGTGAAGTGAGAATAAAAATAGTCGTGCCGACGAGCATTGCAAGCCATGCAAGCAAGAAGTATCGCGCAGGCTTATATCCTTTCGCAAATGCGAAGACTGCAGAGGAAAGTATCGTTAAGACCCAAAAAACGCCTAAGCCGTTGACAAGCCGCACAGAAATCGCCGGGTCGATTACGAATGTTAGAACGATTGCGATGCTGCCGACGCTGGCAACGGCCATAGCCACCCAGTACAGAATACGATTCAGTTTCCTTAATTGAAGAAACAACAGCGCAAAGATTACTCCCATCGTCATGCCAACACCGGCAAAAAATGGAAAAGCGTGGTTTTGCCACCACGGACTCTGCGGCCACACGAGTTGAAAAGCGAGGCCGTTGAGCGTCGCCGCCATGAACGCAAATGCGACGATATAAAGACAGTAAAATATATATGACGCTTCACGCAGGCTCAGATAAAGAAATAAATTATAAAAAAACATGACGAAAATCGTTCCAAAAAAAATACCAAGAAAATATTGCGAAATATTATCGCTCTCGAGGGCTTCGGTGGGCGTCAATAATGTAAACGCGAAGTTGACGCTCCCGCCGGTTTGTAGTCGCATATAATACCAGCGCTCTTTCACCGGTGTTACCCAAAACGACATTAGCCGATTTTTTACGGCACGCGAAGCGAAAGGTCGCATATCGCCGGTATCCGTTGCAATATATCCTTGAGTGGTGGGACTGTAGAGCGTGAGGTAATCAGTCATCGCGTAATCGTGACGCAATAGAATCTTTTCGCCATTTTGCGCAAAACGAAAGCGCAACCAAATCGGTTTCGCCGAAAATCCCAAGTTCGCACCCGCCGCCGGTCGAAAATTTTTGTCGTCGACTTTTTCAATCGCTGCAAGAGTTGCGTTATTGTCTGAGTCGATATAATACTCTAAGTGTTCTGTCAAATTGAGGTTCGTCGATTTTTCGCCCCACGATATTGGGTTAGCCGATAGCGGAAGCGATAGCAAGAAGATGGATGCGACTGCATAGGTGTTGTTTTTCAATTGAAGGCTCTCCTTGAGTCGAGATTGCACCTAAAGCCACTATATTCACCACGACAAGCTATTCTCTCGAGCGCCGAAAAAATGCCATCATCGACGCATAAGTCATGAGAAAACCGATCAATCCCACGCCGTGGCCGACGAGAAGAAACGTATAGCTATGCCGCGCGAAAAACACGATCGGGGCACCGATTAAAAAATATAACGTTACATGAACTTTGAGCGGCAAATAAAGTAGTCGCCGATCATTTTCTACGAGCGGCACATACTTGAGAGCGCCGCGAATTCCCGCGTGATAAAAAAATGAAAAGAGCAGCGCGTTTGCGCCGTGCATTGCGAAGAGTTCGAGCGGAAAATCTTGCCACGCAAACAGAAGCGCCATACCGCCCAAGAGCGAGAGCACAGTATAGAGAATCAAAGGGATATAGCTACGAAACCGCATGGCTATCTCGATAAATTATTGTAGTGCCGCGTGTGCACGCATCAATATCCGCCGCATCGTCAGAAACGACACCGGCTTCGACATATAGTCGTCCATTATCGCCAGATAATGCTTTTGATCTTTCTCTTCAGTATTGCCGGTCACAGCGACGAGACGCGGCGGCTTGCGCATTTTTTCGCGCACGGCTTTCGCCACCTCGGTGCCGTCCATGCCGGGCATCTGCACATCGAGCAAAATGACATCGAAGCTACTGCCGGTGATAGTTTCGAGCGCCGCAAATCCGTCGTCGCTTTCTGCGACGCCTACGTAACCCAACTTGGCGAGCATCGTTAATGAAAGCAGACGGTTGACCGCCGAATCGTCGACGACCAAAATTCGCAGCGGGTATTTTTTTGCGAAATTTTCGTCGGCACCCTGCGTAATTTCTGCGTGCAAAAGGTCGGCAGACGCTATCTTCATCGGAATACATAAATGAAAATGCGAGCCCTCGCCTTCGATGCTTTCGACATGTATATCCGACCCCATGAGGCGCGCCAATTGCGAGCTGATGCGCAGCCCCAAACCCGAACCGCCAAATTTTCGCGCGGTCTCGCGCCGTGCTTGCTGAAACGGCGTGAAAAGATTCGCCATATCGTCGTCGCGCATACCGATGCCGGTGTCGCGCACCGAAAGATACATCGCTGCGTCTTTATATTCTGCGCTGAGCGTCACCGAACCTCTTTCGGTAAATTTGATCGCATTGCCGCACAAGTTCACGAGAATCTGCGTAACGCGCAGCGGGTCGCCGATTACGGCATCCGGTAAATTCTCTTTAGCGATATTGAGCGCGATACCTTTTTTCGTCGCAACATCTGAAAACATCGTTTTGATTTCGCCGAACATGTGCGCGGGCGAAAACGCGATGCTCTCGAATTGCAATTTGCCGACTTCGAGTTTAGAATAATCGAGAATATTATTCACGAGTCCCGCGAGCATCTTAGCGGTACCCGTTAACATTTCGACATATTGTTGCTGTTCGGCGTCGAGCCGCGTCGTCTTCAATAGCTCCGTCGAGCCGATGACACCGTTGAGTGGAGTGCGAATCTCATGGCTGAGCGTCGCGAGAAATTCGCCCTTCGCCGTATTCGCGCGCTTCGCTTCTTCGCTGATGAGATAGTCTTCGCGTTCTTGAATCGTCGCCGCGAGTACCATCGTCATGATCGTAAAAACCGAAATATAGAGTTCAAGCAACATTAACGAATCGTTCGTCGAAAGCTCGTTGCCGCGCATGATGGCAAACGGCCCTTGCTTACGAATCGTAAAATAAATCGAAGCGAAAGACAAGATACTAATCGCGGTGACAGCACCGTGCATCTTGAAACGAAAAATCGCCCATATAATAAACGGTATCGGCAAATATGTCATATCGAAACCGGCACGAAAGACGATGTACGAGAGCGTTACCAACGACGCAATGAGTAGTGGAGCTTCGATACCGCGGTCGATCGACCAGCGAATTGTCGGCAAACGCGACCACGTATAGACAAACGGCGCGACGATGATGAGTCCCTGCATCTCGCCCGTCCACCAGGTGAGCGCGACATGCCAAAAGGCGCCGCTCTCAACGAAACCAAAAACGAAGAGCGACGTGACGCCAATGAGCGCGCTCACCGCCGCACCCGGTATCGTGCCGACAGACAGAAAAAAAAGCACGTTACGCACGCGCGTGAAGGGGTTGCCTACCGGCGTCAAACGGCGGATTAAATAAGCGGCGATTATTACGCTCGAAGTGTTGCCACACGCGATTAGAACCGCTGTCGGCAAGTGAGGATTATTGAGATAGTTCGCGGTAAATGCGCCGAGCAATACCCCGGGTGCGACGCGATGGCCCCAGAGTAGCACGAACGCGAGCGAGATGCCTTCGGGCGGCCAAACGGGCGACACCTGCGAATGCAAGAACGCAAGAAAAAAACCGAGCTTCGAGCCGGCAACGTACGCAGCGGCGACGAAGATAATTTTTATGACATGAAATTTACTCATGACGAATACGCAAACGACTCTTGGTCTTCGGTAGGTACAAGGCGCTCATGTAAAGCTTAAATCTCACTGCCCGCAAAACGCTATACGCGGTATCGCGTCGATAGTTATCGACGCGACATGAGCGCTACGAAACAAGATTTAGGCCTTCTCGATTTCAATATTTCTCCCGAATTGCAAGAAATGTCAGATTTATTGCATGAAATCTGCCAAAAAGAAGTCGTTCCCCGCCGCGCAAAGATGGACGAACACGAAGAATACCCGTTTGAAGTCTTCGCGAAATTCAAAGAGGCCGGGTTGCCCGCAGTAATGTACCCCGAAGAATACGGCGGCGCAGGGTTGGGGCTTTTCGCCGCAATCGTATTCGCCGAAGTCGTCAGCGAATATTGCCTCGGCGTCAATACGGCAATTTCTGCGACAAAGCTGGGCGCGCTGCCGATCGAACACGGCGGCACCGAAGAACAAAAGAAAAAATATCTTTCGGCGTTTGCGTCGGGCGAAAAAATCGGCGCGTTCGGTCTTACCGAACCGAACGCTGGCTCCGACGTGCCGAACCTTTCGACAACCGCCGTCAAAAAAGGCGATCGTTATATCTTAAACGGCACCAAGCAGTGGATTTCTAATTCGGGTGTCGCAGACGTCTATACGATTTTTGCGCTCACCGATAAGAGCAAGGGCCCGCGCGGCATGTCGTGCTTCATCGTCGAGAAAGGTATGAAGGGTTTGTCATACGGTAAGCTCGAACAAAAAATGGGCATTCGTTGCTCGCATACGCGCCAAGTGATTCTCGAAGACGTCGAAGTCCCCGAAGAAAATCTGATCGGACTCAAACCCAACCGTGGATTTATCCATGCGTTTCAAACGCTGAGTTCATCGCGCCCGGCGGTCGCCGCTTCGGCGGTCGGCCTTGCGACGGGCGCTTATAAAGAAGCGGTGAAATATGCACGCCAGCGCGAACAGTTCGGCAAAAAAATTATTAATTTTCAAGCGGTGCAGCACATGCTCGCCGATATGGCAACGCGCATCGAACAGGCCCGCCTCATCACTTACCGCGCGGCGAAGTACGCGATGGCGGGCCACGCCGAAGCGGCGAAATATTCTGCCATCGCAAAATACGCCGCTTCTGAAACAGCGGTCGCCGTAGCCAACGACGCATTGCAACTGCACGGTGGCTATGGTTTTACCAAAGATTATCCCATTGAAAAAATGTACCGCGACGCGAAAATTCTCACAATCTACGAAGGCACGAGCCAGATTCAAAAGAACGAAATCGGCGCGTACATCATCAAAGAATCGTCGACGCTAAAATAGTTCAATATTTTGAATCGGCGACGTTTTCTCCAACCGCCCTAAGAAATCTTGTACGCCGATCAAATCGGTCGTAGTAAAAAAAACTTGGCCGATAGCCGCGCTGCCTAAAAAATCGATGAACTGCGCGCGACGCAGCACATCGAGTTCATTTAAGATATCGTCGATCAATAATATCGGCGTCGTCTGCGAACGCGCGCGCATGTATGCAAATTGCGCCATCTTCAAAGCGAGCGCGGCGGTGCGCTTTTGTCCCTGCGAACCGATCATGCGAATCTCTCTATTATCCGATGTACCGTCACCCGCGTGAAAATAAAGTCGGTCGCGATGAATGCCCGCCGTCGTTTGTTTGAGTCTGAGGTCGTTTGCCCGGCGGTCTTTGAGCAGCGACAGATAATCGTCGAGCGAGGCGACGCGCTCGGTATCCCCGCGATACGCAAGGCACCACTCGTCGCGCGCACCGGAAATTTTAGCCACGGCGTCAGCAAATGGCGTCGCAAATTCGGGAATAAATTCGCGCCGCCGCTCGAGAATAATTAAGCCCGCTCCGGCGAGTTCGCGATCGATCGCCGCAAGCACGCCCTCGTCGGGGCGCGCTTTCAACGCTTGACTGCGCAATTTTAACGCACGATGGTAGTGCTGTAGCGCGCTGAAATACGCAGGGTAGAGCATCGATAAGAGCAGGTCGAGAAAACGCCGGCGCTCGGTATGATCGCCCGCAATAATATTCATGTCGTCGGGCGACAACACGACGGTCGCAACTTTACCGATAATATTCGCGGCCTTCTCGCCAACGCGCCCGTCGAACGAATATTTTTTTACCGCAGGCGCCGCAGTGACTTCGGGATTCTTGCCGTACGCAATCGCCACCGAGTGCGATTCGTTCAAAGAAGCATACTCGGCCTCGATACGATAGAAAGGCGCGTCGAAGCGAAGCATTTCTTTATCGTGCGCCAAACGAAACGATTTGAGAAATGAAACAATACCGATCGCTTCGAGAATAGTTGTCTTTCCGGCGCCGTTGTCGCCGGTAATAAAGATTAAACCATTAGAAAATGTATAAGCTGCTTTTTGATAGTTGCGAAAATTAACGAGATTTAGGTTTTTTATCAAGGGGTTACAGGGGGTAGCGCCCCCTGTTATATCTTCATCGGCATCACCAGCGCGATGAAATCGGGGTCGTCGATATCTTGTACAACGAGCGGCTTATTCGCATCGTTCATGCCTAAGCGCAAGCGCGGGCAAGTCAGCGATTTGATAATATCGATGAGATACAAAATATTAAAACCGATTTCGATTTTTTCGCCGTCGTAATCGACATCGAGTGCAACGTCGGCGCGACTGCCTTGGCCGGTGGATTGTCCGCTGATGTGTAGCTTCTTCGCTTCGAGAACCATGCGGCACTGGTGTGATGGCGGCTCGGTCACCGGGCGAATCTGCTGCAACGCTTCGAGCAGTCGATCGCGACTGATTTCGATTTGTACCGTAATTTCTTGCGGCAATACGCGCTTATAGTCGGGAAACTTGCCTTCGAGTAAGCGGCTCGAAAGCTGCGCGTCGCCGACGCGCACAAAAAGATCGCGCTGCTCGACGCCGAGACTCACCTCGTCGGCGACGTCGATCAATTTTTGAATTTCGCGAATCGCCTTCGCGTGCACGACAACGTCGCTGCCGCTGGGAAAACTCACCGGCGCGGCAAGGCGCCGCGTGATTGCCGATAACCGGCGACCATCGGTACCAATCAGCGTTAAGAGATCGCCCGCGCCTTGAAAGCAGATACCGTTATAGATATAACGATTGTCTTCTTGCGAAATTGCATATTGCGTCTTGCGAATCATCTCTTCAAGAATCGCCGACGAAATTGCAAAGAGCTTGTTGTCGCTCATGCGGTTTAATACCGGAAACGATTTCGACGAATTACCGGGCATGATATACGTCGCCGACGCATCGCTTGTACCGTGCAACTTTACGCGAAACGCGGCAGGTGCATCGTCGGTAGACTCTTCTTGTTCGACTTCGACGATCAAATCTTTAGAGACGAGCGAAGATACGTATTCTTGAAATTGCTTTGCGGGCACTATGAACTCCCCCGCGACTGCTTTCTCAACCGGCACGTTGATGCGCGCGGTGGTTTCCATATCGGACGCCATCAGCGAAACTTGGCCGGGCTCGATCGCAACGAGCAAATTTGAAAGCAACGTGCCCATGTCGCGATTCGGAATAATCGCGTCGATGCGGCGAACCGCTTTATCGATAACGTCTTTACTGGCTTGAAACTTCATGTGAACCTTTTGCTGCATAACGATAAAGCATCGATACGACATAAAGCAAAAAAACCACAATTTCAGTAATTTTTTTCGAAACCGTGAGAAAAAAACGCCGTTTTCGGGTATTTAATAAGTAGAGGGGTTAATCCCCCGAATAGCGTGTGGAGTTTCTATGGTTCACAGCCTTGGCCGAGTTTTTTCGGCAATCTTTTTTGCCTGCGGGTTTGCGCTGGCAGCGCTCGAGGCGCGCTTGACGCACGATACGGGTAACAGTACCGCGCGGCAGCAGGCGGCAAGCGAAAGTCTCAGCGCCGACGAATTTGCGGGCGCTTGGGGCTATCGCCTGCTCGCGCGCCGCGAAGGTCTCACCGATCGCACACTCACGAGCGCGGCAGGTCTCTTCGGGCCGACATTTGCTCTCGCCGAACATCGTTTTTTCTTTGGGCTCGGAACGCATTTTTTTCAACAGAATCTCGGCGCAAGGGTGAGCCCCGCCGGCGACGCGCTACCGGCGCTTGCAGCAGCGTGGCGCCACTCTGTCTTTCATTTCGACGCGGCGGCCTCGCAAAAAATGACACGCGCATCGCTGTCGTTCTTACTGCGCATAGGTGTGCCCACAGAACTGAATAGCGAGTTCGAATATCTTTTCTCGCAACCGTATCGTTGGTCGGCAAACCTATTTGCACACATTACGCGCTATGGCGGATTGATCGCGGGCTACGAACCCATCGCCGAACGCGCGCGCGCAGGCCTGTGGCTCAAACCGACGCCCGACCTGCAGCTACGCACTCTGGTGCGCTTTGATTTTTCGAATACAATCCATTGGGAGCTTTCGCTAAGCTATCGTTTTGAAACGTTGGCGTCGCCTACACACGCGCCGGCAACTTTCGTCGCCGAACGCGCAACGCAAGAGCGCGTCGATACTCCCCCGGCTCGCCAGGTACGACCGCAAAAAGCACCCGCGTTCGCCACGCTCGTTAAATGGGGGCTGAGCCCAGTTGAGGCGCTAAAATTTGCGCGCGATAAAAATATCTGCGCACTCAGCGCCGGGGCGCGCACAGCATTAGAAAAGCACAATTGGGTGTGCCGCGATGCCGCGTAAATCGGCGTTGCTGCTCTTTGTCGTCTTTTGCGAAACGGTATCGGCGCACGAAATTCGCGTCGATTCGGGTGTGCGCAAAGGTACGATCGACCCTGCACTCGATTACGCGGTCGCAACGTATAAACACGATGCATACCGCGTGGGTGTTTTCACTGCACCCACTTCAGAAGGCTTTTTCACTTCGTACGTAAAATCGCAAGGCACACTGCTCGTCGAACTCGGGCAACGCGAACGCTCACTCGACCAAGGCTTTGTTTTTAGCAACGGCGCGTATCTACCGTGGACGCGCAATTTTGCGTTCGCCGAACCGGTCGGCGCACGCATCGGTCTACAATCGAAGATGTTCGCGGGCGCCGTCGATTATTACCAACAAGCCGATGCGAACCTCGGCGCCGCGCGCGCCTATTTGACACCGACACCGTATCTCAAAATTTCTGTGGGCGCGGCGGCATCGATCGCCGATAGAGTTTCGCCCGTAATCCCTCTGGCGGCATTTACGTTCGGCAATCGCGAAGAGATCGGGTTTGCCGCGGGCGGCGAATTTTCTGGTGTCGGCAACTACCTTGCGCACGCGCGCTACTCGGGCGACGCTACGTTTCGCATGCTCGCGTTCATGCGCAGCGACGCAAATGCGCTCGCAAGCGGCGTCTATAATGCGAGCCGCGGCGTTGTGGCGCAGTTCATGTCGAACGAATGGTTCGCGCAAATTTTTGCGACCGATTATCGCTACGCACTCGCACGCTATGCGGGGCGGTATCTTACCGGCGTCTATGTGTTCGAAGAAAAAGTGCAGCTCGCGGGCGTTTCGCTACGCACGAGCCCCGATGCATTTCACGTACGCGCGGGCGCGACGCTCGGCAACGAAGGTTCGCTACAAACGCTTGCGGGCATCGGCTACGCCGATTATATTTTTCTCGGCGGGGGGAGCTATAGCTTATACAAAGACCAACCGCTCGAACCGATTATTTTTCCTTCGGAGTGGTATTCGTCGGTACTGTTGCAATCCTCATCGATGCGCATTAAAGATACCGGCTACAAAATGATGGCGCTCGTCAATACCGAGGTGGTGCAGGGCTTTGTCGCAATCACTTACGCCGAAGATATACGCGGGCGCGAGAAGTTTGGTTTCTTTGCGCGGTTCGCGGGGAAAGTTGTGTTTTAGAATTCAGGGTAGCAAATCGCTTCCGCGATTTTCGCCCCGGAAACTCTATTGATTCAACAGACTCTCGGTCAGCTCGAGATTTGAGTACACGTTTTGAATATCGTCGTAATCTTCAAGCACCGCGATGAGTTCGAGCGCCTCTTTGCCCTTCTCGCCCTCGACGGCAATCGTCGATTGCGGAATATATTTGAGCCCCGATTCGATAATCTTGTAGCCTTTTGCGGTAAGCTTGGGTTCCATCGCGGCGAGCACGCTATGAAAATCGTTGACGGTAGTTTTTACGGCAAATACCTTTTCGTCGTCTTTCTCGATATCTTCGGCACCTGCGTCGAGCGCGATTTCCATAATGTCGTCTTCGGTAATTTTTTCGCCCTCGACGAGAATCAGACCTTTCTTGTCGAAAAGATACGCAACCGCGTTCGCCTCGGCCATCGTGCCGCCGTTCGATTTGAAAAGACTTTTGAGTTCGGGTATCGTGCGCGATTTTTTATCGGTCAAGACTTCGACCATGATCGCGATGCCGCCGGGGCCATAACCTTCGTACACTCCCTCTTCGTAGGTGACACCTTCGAGTTCGCCGGTACCCTTCTTGATCGCGCGCTCGATGTTATCTTTCGGCATCGAACTCTGCCGCGCTTTGAGAACGGCGGTTCTCAGGCGCGGGTTCGCCGTTTCGTCGCCGCCGCCCAGTTTCGCCGCGACCATAATCTCTTTCGCGAGCTTAGTGAAAACCGCGCCGCGCTTTGCATCCGCAGCACCTTTGCGGTGCTGGATATTTTTCCATTTACTGTGGCCTGCCATAGACAGAGGACAAAAGAGAGAGCATAGAGAACGCAGAAAGCGGAAAATGAGTAAACGATTCCGGCTTATGCCGGAATCGTTTATGGCTGGACATGTTATCATCATTATAGAATATGATAACATGACACGCACACAAATTTCTCTCGAAGCCGAGGTCTACGACGAAGCGAAACTCTACGCTGCCGAAAGCGGCATTTCGCTCGCCGAATTTTGCCGCCAAAGCGTCACCGAGCATTTGGTGAAATACCGCAAGGCGGGCCCCATCGCGCGATTTGCCGGCATCTACGACGGCGACCCGAACGACAGCGCGACGGTCGATGAAGTCGTGTACGGTAAAAGCTTTGTCTGAGCGTATATTTATCGACAGCGGCATCTTCATCGCCTACTTAAACAAGCGCGACCGCTGGCACCAACAGGCGCTCTATCTTTTTCAAGAAAAAAATATCCAACCGTACACGTCTGAGCTCGTAATTTCAGAAACGTACTCGTGGTTCTTGCACCAAGCGGGCGAAGAGATCGCACGGCAATTTCGTTTGTTTGTGCAAGCAATCCCCAAACTGAAAATTCTCTTTAGCAACACCGAGCTGCACGCGGCAACGGCGACGATTCTCGATAAACAACGCGGTTCAAAACTGACCTACGTCGATGCGGCAAGCTTAGCGCATTTGGATGCACAAAAGCTGGCGACAGTTTGGTCGACAGACTATCATTTATCGCTAACGGGTAGAGCGATAAAACCCGTAAAATAGCACACCGTAACTACGAAACTTTAGTTCGACAAGCTCACCAAATATTCTGTAGTTACGATCATCACTGCTAACTTATTTGGCCGCTTTGAAATCAAGACCAACAATCTTGTAAACATCTCCCGCACTGTTAAATACGAGAGAAATTTTATACTTAACGCCATCTGAAAATAAAGCTTCGCCCGTCAGCTGGCTGGGGCCACCTGCTTTTACATCGAAGCCATCAAAGCTCCATGTGGTCGGCTTACGTGTCTTGATCCATTCTTTCCATGCGTTGGCATCGCCAATCTCTTTTGCGACTGAGGTGTCGAGCATCGCATACGTTTTATCAGCGTCGCTATTCTTGAGCCCATCCATAAACGCATTGCCATTGTCTTTTAATTTACCGACACCACAACCCGAGACAACAAGCACAACTAACGAAAAAACAATAAGTATCTTTTTTTTCATTTTGATTTCCTCTTTATAAGATTTATTGCCGACTAACGCGAATAGAAAGCCAGCCGGGCATGTGGCGAAGGGAGAATAAATTGTCAAGGGTATATAAGCCATCAACAACGGCAATTGATTTTTTGCTAAACAATATGATATGGGTGCGGGCGCGTTTTGTGGGTACGCGGCGAACGGGAATGCCGTGCCTTCGAATGGATTGCGCGAAAATTGCAGGCACCGAAGCGCTTTAGCAGGCATTCACCTTTTGAACGCAAAAGGTGAATGGCGAGGCCGCGATTTTCTTGGCAGCTGATGTTGCCACTCTAATCCCCGCGTAGCTTCGCAATTAACTCGCTCTCGCTAAGTTCGAACTTCTCGCCCGAGCGGCGCAGCTTGAGTTCGATCTTGCCCGATTCGAGCGTCTTCTTGCCCACGGTGACAATAAACGGAAAACCGACTAACTCCGCGTCGTTGAATTTGACCCCGGCGCGCTCGTCGCGGTCGTCGAGGTAAACGCTGATACCGTGCGCTTGCAAGGTTGCGTAGAGTTTATCGACGAACGCTGTTTCGGCGTCGCCCTTTGCGAGCGATACAAGATACACTAGAAACGGCGATAAATTTTTATGCCAGACAAGACCGCGTTCGTCGTGGTTCTGTTCGATTGCCGTCGCCATCGTGCGACCGACGCCGATACCATAGCAACCCATTGTGGGAGTGAGCGGTTTACCGTTCGGGTCGAGTACAGTGAGCTTCATTTTCTCGGAATATTTTTTGCCAAGTTTGAAAATATGCCCGACCTCGATGCCGCGCGTTTCGGTCAGTTCTGCCTTCTTGCACTGCGGACAAATGTCGCCTGCGTGCGCGTTGATGAGATCGTGCGCTTCGGTGATCGTGAAGTCGCGCCCTTCGGCGACATTTTTTTTATGAAAATGCGTTCTATTCGCACCAGCGATAAGACCGCTGCGGCCTTTGAGGTGATTGTCGAAGAAGATGCGGAGTGTCTTCTTGTGCCCTGTCGGCGGTGCTGTAACAGATACAGCATCACCATCTTTATATTTTAAGTCCACCGGCCCTGCATAGCCCGGTTCTGCGCCCGTCACCGCCTTGATCGTCTCTTCGCTCGCGAGCCAGTAATCGTTCACACCCGCAAGATTTTTCATTTTGACTTCAGAAAGTTCGCGGTCGCCGGGAATAAAACACACAATAATTTTTGCGGCGTCTTCGTAGATGACGGCCTTGATAAAATCGCGCGGAGCGCCCCCGGTGAGCTGCGCGACTTCTTCGATAGTTTTGAGTTCGCCCGTGTCGAAATCTTCAATTGCTCCGCTAACTATGGGCTGAAGCCCATAGTTAGCGGAAATAAATTCTGTTTTCTCTTGGTTCGAACGATAACCGCATGCTTCGTCGCTACAGAGTAGCAACGTCTCTTCGCCGATTTGCGACGCGACCATGAACTCTTCGCTACCGCTGCCGCCCATGTTACCCGAGTCGGCCTCGACGGGAATCGTTTTTAATCCGCAGCGCTCGAAAATCGCGCGGTATGCTTCGCGCATTTTCTGGTACGTTGCATCGAGCGAGGCGTCGTCGGCGTGAAACGAATACGCATCTTTCATCGTGAACTCGCGGCAACGAATAAGACCGTAGCGCGGGCGAATCTCGTCGCGGTATTTTTTACCGATTTGGTAGAGATTGATCGGCAACTGTTTGTACGATTGTAAGAAGCTGCGCGCGAGGTCGGTCATCGCTTCTTCGTGCGTAGGCCCTAATGCGTAGCCGACTTCGTGACGGTCGTGCATCCGCATCATCTCTTTGCCCATGATGTCCCAGCGACCCGACTCTTGCCAGAGCTCGGCGGGAGTGATAACAGGGAGCGAAACTTCGACACCGCCGAAGCGGTTCATTTCTTCGCGCACGATTTCAACGATCTTGCGGTGAACCATGTCGCCAAACGGCAAATAAATATAGAGGCCCGAACCCTGTTTGCGAATATAACCCGCGCGCGCGAGCAAACGGTGCGAGGCGACCTGTGCATCGCTCGGGTCGTTCTTAGAAGTAAAGAGGGGTAGCTGTGACGCGCGCATAGAGGAAAAAGCGGGCGTTTTGACAGGGTGTAAAGGTTAAGAGCAGGCCGCAGGATAAATCGTACTTTACGCGAGAAACGCCGTTCTTCAGATTTCGTCAGGCACATTATGGGAGCGATTTTAAAACCGAAAACTCGCTACAGTTACGGCGACTACCTGCAATGGGGCGACGACGAGCGCTGGGAAATCATCGAAGGCGAGGCGATCAGCATGATCCCGGCACCCGTGCCGCTGCACCAGCAAATACAGGGAGAAATTTACCGGCAGATTTCGACTTTCTTAAAAGGGAAAAAGTGCAAAGTGCTTCTCGCCCCCTGCGACGTGCTTTTACCCGAAAAGGGAGAAGCCGACGAGCATGTCGATACTGTCGTGCAGCCAGACGTCTTTGTCGTCTGCGACGGCAAAAAAATCGCTTTGAAAAATATCAGAGGCGCACCAGATTTGATTTTTGAAATTCTTTCGCCGCATACCTCGCGTAAAGACCAGACGCTCAAGAAAAAACTCTACGAAAAGCACGGCGTCAAAGAATACTGTATCGCCTTTCCGCAGGAAAAAATTTTGCAACGCTTTGTCTTGAAGCAGGGTAAATACGGCGAACCGGAAATCTTCACCGAAACCGACAAGTTGGCGCTAAAAACGTTGCCCAAATTTTCGCTGCGACTTGTGGACGTGTTTAATCCGTAATGTGTTCTCGGCTCTATTGCTCGACACAGTACAACGGGTATGCCGAGCTTCCGCACACAACAAAAGTTCCCGTAGTACCGCCAGCCCAATTCTGATAGATCACACCGCCCGGCGTTGCAGTTTGACTTGTTGCCGTCGCATTGCCGAATACCGCCTTGTTGTCCGTCGCTCCCCCCGTATCATCCCAACTACCGCATGCGGTATCTGATATCCATGTAGCGGTTACTCCTGTCCATGGTGTGCCACTGGCCGCAATCGCATTCGTAAAGTTACCGCCGGTCGGTGCGGATCCAAAAAAATCCCAAACTCCGTTCCAGTTTGCGGTGAATATAGGCAGATTGGTGCTACGAGTGTAGGTAATATTGGGCCTGAGCACCCAATCGATATTCTCGGTAATGCCGCCGGTCACGCAACTGGCCGACGTGCAGGCTCGACGCAGGTTGGCGACACCGCCGCCCAACATCGCCTTATACGTGCCGGTGGCTGGCTTGTTGGTGTCGCTTGCCCAATTGCATTTAGCGTCGGCACCCGCAATGCCTGTGGCGCCCGTCGGCGAACCTACCACACCACCGTTTGTCATCAGGTTTCCGCTGTACATCTGTGCCGTAACATAGATGCGCTTATTTTGTTGTTGCACCAGCGCTTGCATTTCAGCGAGAGAGAGCACGCGATTATGGACGCGCACGTCGTCGATGTTGCCGTTAAAATAATCGCTCGCGCCGAATATTCCCATGCCGACGACGATTTGCTTCCCTATCCCTATTGATACTTCACCAGCATAGCGTTATAGGTAGAACTTGGCCCAGTTACACTTTGTGAACCGTAGATAAATGAAGTCGTACCAAACTGAAAACCAACAGTAAAAATATTGCCATTTGCATTGCTTGCTACTCCATTGATTTGGGAATAACTCAAGCCAGCACTGACGGTTTTTGCCCATTGTGCCGAGCCCGTGCTATCATATTTCACAACTATAATATTTTGTCCATTATATGTCCCAGTCGCACTTTGCGTGCCGTAAGTAAAAGTTCCATTACCCGTCTGGTAGCCAGCTACATAAATATTGCCCATACTATCTGTCGTTCCTGAATTGAAAGCAGATGAATTTGTTGCAGCAGATTGTGTTTGTGCAGAAATAGCATTCCCTGCGCTGTCGTATTTAACAACTACGCCAGTTTGATAACCCGCTGGCGCAATAGGGGTTTGTGTTCCGTAGGTAAACCCCCCACCCACTTGATTTCCGATAGCGTACACGTTTCCACCACTATCGGTTGTCACCGCATTAAAGTAAGAATAATTTGGGCCAGCGCTGACAGTACGCGCCCAAAGTACCGAGCCTGAGTTATCGTATTTCAGTAGCAATACATTAAATGCACTCCCGCTATTAAACGTACCTGTAATACTTTGGGAGCCATAAGTATAAGTACTATTGCCTGTTTGGTATCCTGCCGCATAAATATTACCCGCATTATCTGTTGCTACTGCGTTGATCATTGATAAGCCTAAACCACCGCTCACCGTTCGTGCCCAAAGCGCTGCGCCGGATACATCATACTTGACGAGAATAATATTATTGCTAGAAGAAACTCCTGCCGCATTCTGTGTACCATAAGTATAAGTACTATTGCCCGTTTGATACCCTGCCGCATAAATATTACCTGCACTATCAGTTGTTACGGCGTTGAATGTAGATGCGTTCGAACCGCTACTCACTGTCCGCGCCCAGATTACAGTGCCATTATTATTGAATTTTACAAGCAGTGCATTATTTCCGCCTGAATACGTGCCTGTCGCATTCTGTGTACCATAGGTAAATGCGCTATTACCCGTTTGATATCCGGCTGCATAAATATTACCTGCACTATCGGCTGCCACGGCATTGAACGTCGATTCATTTGCGGCGACAGTAGCAGTTTGCGCCCACTGCGGTGTACCGGTGCTGTCGTACTGAATAATTACTGCGTTATTGCCGCCATAACCCCCCGTGACGTTTTGGGTTCCATAAGTAAAAGTGCCTGCGCCTTGATAACCAACAGCATATGCATTACCTACGCTATCTGTCGTTACGGCGTTGAATCTAGATGCACCCGAACCACCACTTACTATCCGCGCCCATAGTGCCGTACCGCTAACTGGAGAGGCGGTACTTGAGGTTTGTCCCGTGCCAGCTTCTTGACTATTGGATGTGCTATCATTGTTGCGACAACCTATTAAAAATGCGCTGGCAATAACGAAAATTACTGTGAAAAGTATTCTTAAGGACGTACGGTCTGATAGACTTGGTTTATGATTCAGTTTATTTTTCATAATTTTCTCCAGTGTAGTTTTTGCAATAGAACTTTAAAGTTAGCATAGCTAAACGACGAGAGCTGTCAACATGCTCGAAACTAAATTCAAGCGCGCAATCCAAAAAACACTCACGGACACGTATGCGCTAACCCCAAACCATATTTCGAAGACAAATAACAATCGACAACTTCGCGCTCCGTATTCGCACCATAAACGCTGACACCGGTAATCGATTGGTCGAAATAGATAATTTCACCGATCAAGCCGTTAAAAAAGTTAGGCCCCCATGACACCCAGCCTACTGTCGCGGTACCCGCGCAACTATAGGGATAAGCACCCAGCGCACCAGAGCTAAGAGTCACATTGGAGCCATTTTTATACACATTTCCCGATGTGCCATCATGCTCGATTGCGAAAATCATATTTGGGTTAGAGCCGCCGAGGGCAAGAAATGAATTCTGACTTTGCACGACGGGAAAACTCGATGGGCCTACACCATCGTGAAAAAGATCAAGCTGATTATTCGTGCCGTTAAAATAGAGAAGCTTATTCCCGTGCTCAAAAACCGTCTGAAACATTCCGCTGGCAGACGGCTGGTAGAATGCGCCTAAGACCGTGTTCGCGGAGCTATTCAGCGCAGAGTTACACGGCGTCGCCAAATAATGCCCATTGAAATCGACACCCGATTTTCCATTGATTCCCGTTGCCGAATAAAGAGGTTGAAGAGCTGGCACAGCTTGCGATAGAACTATGCCGCTGGTGCTCACATCGTTCCATTGTGTAATTTGGCTACCCGATGATAGGTTCGACAAACTCTCCGCATTCATGTGCATTCTCAAAACTCCGCCTGTTACCTGCATCGGATGGTAGCCCGCAAGCGCGCGAATTTCTGCCCCCGCAAGCGCACGGTTATAGAGTCGCGCATCTTGCGCCGTCATATCACCCGTACCCATGACACCGAATTGCAAGTTCACGCCACTCGGCAGTAACGCATTGCCGTTGCCGCTTTGGGTATTACTAATCGAAGCCCCGTTCATGTAGATCGTCATCGTCGCACCCGAACGTACGAACGCATAGTGGTTCCACACGTTATCCGCACGCACTGGGGTCGAATTCGTGAACGCGCCTTGCCCCGGCGACGCGGCCGTCCAGCCGTGCATGTAGTTGACTTGATCGTACTTGAACACCCAGCCGGTGCCAGCGCTGTACTTACTGAAAATTTCGGTAGTCAAGGCAGAGATCGACGGCGATTTCATCCAAAAACTCCATGTCGCATTCATATTTGGGTTGAGTTCGGCCCTGTCGGCAATAGTAATCTGTTGGCCGTTCGCAAAGCGATACGCTGTGTTCGGACTACCCGAGCGACCTGCAGCCAAACTACCGGTGTTAGCAAGCAAGGTCTGGTTTTGGCCGCTGGCGTCGTTGGCGTCGCCGTTCATATCGAGGCGCGCCACCAACCCCGCCGGTACCTGCGTCGCAAGTTGCCTCACCTGCATCGGCGTCAGCACGTTGTTGTAAATACGCGCGTCGTCGAGTGTGCCGTTGAAGATATTACCAACATTGCCATTCAGATTCGACCCCATTGAGAGTACTGAGCCAGAATTGTTGACAGTGTTCACAGTACCGATTGTGCCGGTGTCGGTACCGATGAGTTGCCCGTTGGCGAACATTTGCACGGTCGAGCCCGATAGCGTACCGCACAAATGCTGCCACGTATTGAGTTGTACGTTATAGTTGAAATTCACCACGGGGCCGGCCCAACTCCATAATTGCGCTTGTGTGGGCGAAACCAACGTCATGCCGAAACCTTGCTGCGCGATTGGATTACCATACGCGAGCAAAACTTTATTCGTCGGCATACTCGCAGGCTTGAACCAAATACATAAACTGCGCGGCGCGTTGCCCCACGGCGCGCCGATGCTTTTGCCCGTCGCGGTCATGTTGGTTGTGCCGTCGAGATAACACGCACCGCCCGCGTCCCCGTCTTTGCCAATGGGGTTCGAACAAGCCGGTGCCATCGTGCCGCCGATTGGTCCCGTAGAGACGGGCGACGTAGCGGTATAATCAAACTGCGCCAATAACCCCGTCGCACCGCTATTATAAGACGGTTCGACTTGCGCAGATGCCGCGTCTTGCGCCAGCTCGTTAATTTCTCCTTCATTAAGTACGCGATTATAGATGCGCACGTCGGCGATGGCGCCGTTGAAACCTTGGGTGTTAGCTAATTGTTGGCCGATGTTGAGTATTCCGCTGGATAGCGTATTCCACGCAAACCCGCCTTGAGAACCCATTTTATGACCATTGATGAAAATTGTGGCCGTGCCGTTGTAATAACTACCACAAATATGCGTCCACTGTGTCGTACTCGTCGTATAGGGGATTGCAAAATCAGTAGCAGGTCCGGCACCGTAGCCAAAAAATACGACATAGTTCCCGACCGGGCCATACGCTGAACCGTTGTACAAGTTGAGTCCCGCACCTTGATTTGCGCCTGTAGAACCGTATGCGAGAAAAACTGCCCAATTCGCAGCTGGCAACGCATTCGGCTTAATCCACGCGCACATGGTCCGCGTAGAGCTACCCATGGGTAATCCCCCGTCGCCAGCGACCACGCGCTGCGTACCGTCGAATGCCGCTGCGGCATTCGCATTACCAAAGCGATCGGTAGCGCTACCCAGCGGCGTATTTGCCGTGCCGTTTTTAATATTCGCGGCGTCGCTCGAATAGTCATTTGAAATCGAACCCGGCACAACCGGCCAATAGCCGACGATACCCACATCACCGATGCGACGGATATAACCGCTAACGTCAGCCGTAAAGAACTCTCGGCCATCGGTCGTGATCTGATTGATGCTGCCAAATGTCGCAGCAACACCCGTTCCATCGGTAGCTCCCGCCGTACCGCTGCCAGCCAAAGTCGACACTATACCATTTCTAAGGTTAATCCGCCGCACACGCTTGCCGTCAAATTCTGCGACATAAAGGTCGGTGCCGTCGCTTGCAAGGCCCAAGGGACCGGCGAAGAGCGCCTGCGCGATGGGTGCGTCGCTGTATGCAGCCGTCGCCGAACAAGTGCCCGCATAAATTGAAACATCGGTCGCCGTATCGGCCGCAGTCATTTTCAGAATACAGTTACCGGGGTCGGGCGCCGCGAGGTAAAGGTCGTTGCCAACGAGCGCAAGTCCTTCGAAATCGACACCCGATAAAGAGCCTGTGATCGTATCGATAACACCCGTGTCGAGATGGATTCTCAAAATGGTATCGACGCCACGTAATCCGGTGTAGAGTAAATTGCGCCCGACATCGAGCGCCAGCCCCGAAGGATAAGTCGCAGTACCACCAGAGTTCAGGTTATAAACGACAACGGGGTTTGATGCGCCCGAAGCGCTGGCGTTGTATTTGTAAATTTTATCTCCCGTGCCGCCAAGGTCGTCGAATGCCACATAGATACTAGTACCGTCGGTCGCGAGTTGCCGAAAGCGCCCACCCGTTATAGTATTCGAGATTATTGTACCGGTGCAGCTGCCTACCGTGCATTTCTTGAGTACGTTATTATTCGAGCCGTCGCGCTCTGAGTAATACAACGTGCTACCCGTCGCAACAACGCCTGTAATAGCAACAGAAATGCCGCTATAAACGGTGCTCGTCTTGCCACGGTAGAGCATATAATTGAGCGCCGCCGCTGATATCTGCTGATAACGCCCGCCAACAGCGTAGCCGGCGACGCAGTTGATTGTGAGCGTGACGTTCGCCGAAAGCGATCCATGCGGATTTTCGCGGATAGCGCACACCTGCCCCGCCGGTTGCGTGGTGAAACTGAAATTGTAGGCTGCACCCGTACCAAGCACTGTCACCCAGGGGCTGCCCGCCGTATTCGCCGAAATCGTATTCGTCGAAGTGCCGTCGCTAAGCGTAAAATTACCCGTAAGTCCGGTGACGATAAGCGTGATCGTCGGCTTCGTCGGCATCTCTGCGGCAAGCGTCACAACTTTCGTTTCGTTGCCCGCATTGTCGACCGCGCCGGCGACATAGTAATACGTCGTCAGCGGGTTTAAGCCCGTCACCGTAAAATTATTCGCGGGTGCTGTCGCGACAAAATCGGGCGTCGCGGCATACGTTAAAGATGTGGTGGATTGATAAATGCGATAAACGCCGATTCCCGAATTGCTATCGGTCGCCGTGGGCCAACCCAAGGTAAATGCGCCGCTACCCGCCGGGCCAATCGAATTTAGCCCTGAAAATATCGGTGCCGTATCGTCGCGCATCACCGAGAGCGTCGACGTCTGGTAGCCTTGCGCACCGGCATAATTTTTTACGCAAATCATGATACCATAACTCGTGCCGTTCGTCGGGAAATTCGCGGCGGGTAAATTCGTCACTACGTTGCTGTTAGGCGTCGCCGGGGTTAATCCGCTTTGTACAACCGAACCCGTCGCGCAGTCGGTCGCTCCCACCCGAATGTCATAGTTATTACCCGGATAACCCGTGCCCGCGCGCGACGTGTTCCACGTGATGTTGACGCTATTGTACGCACCGGCATTCGTCGTCACACCCGTATGGTCGAGACTCACCACAGTCACGCTCGGTATCGACGAATCGACGGTGTATTGCACCGGCCCACCAGAGGCTTGGTTGCCCGCCAAATCGATGCACGCATAGAGGGCAACCGACGTGCTTGAATCGGGCGTCGCGAACGCGCCGGTAAAAGTATTGATGCTCGTAATTGCTCCGGTTGTGGTGTTAAACGTCGGCGCAAACGGCGCTGCGGGGGCAACGCTGCCGAGTTGCGCGGTGAACGTGTACGCCGATTTATCGAGGTTCGTGTCGGTGCAATTGAACACGACACTCTGCACCGCACCGTAAGTGCCGCTCGGTACCGTGGCAGTAATCGTCGGCACAGAGCTGTCGGTCGTGATCTGCACAAACGCCGTGCCCCAGAGCGTCGGCCCCTGTACGCAAATACGCACCGGGTAAACCGCGTTCGGGCCGGGAAAATGCGTCGGCGTATTTAGCGGCTGCGTAATCGTTGTTCCCGGTGTCGCGGGGGTCGTGCCCGTAACCAAGAGCGTACCATCGCCACCCCCGGTACACGTCGTACCGTTGCGGCGAATGTTATACGTTTTGCTTACTTGATCGGTTGTGAACATAAAGTTCGTCGCGGTATTCGCCGGGCCGATGTAGCGCCGGAACGTGGGGTCGGCGACCAAGTTCACTGCGGGTATTGTGTTATCGATATAGTACTGCATCCCCTTGGTGACGCCGGGCGTAAGCGCGCTGCGGTTGCCCGACTTATCGATGCACTGCCAGCTAAAAATAGTATAGGTCGGGTTTGCGGGATTGCCCGCTGTAACAGGGCCTGCATAGAGCGTACTCGTGCCGTTGAGATTGCCGACCGCGTCGAAGCCGGGGTCGACCGGCACGGCGGGTGCCGAGCCCTGCTGCGCTGCGCTCGTGACCGCGATTCTATCCATGTTGTCGCTGCATGTAAGTGTTACTGTTTGTGGCGTTGGGTAACTATCGGGGGGGATATCATTCGTCATGACCGGCGGCACGTCGTCGCGGATAAGCGCCCACGACGCGGTACCCGTCGCCGTCGGGTTGTTTTGATTCGCGACACACACGACGATGCGATTCAACGGCGCCGGGAAAAACGTCGCGAGCTTGTTGATCGGGGTAATCGAGGTGTTCGCGGCGAGATTCGTACCAGAGCCGATGAGAGTACCCGAACACACCGTCGCCCCGGTCGTGAGGTAGATCGAATAGTTATTCGCGTTGTCGGCGGTGAACTGGTGCGAAAAGCTGATGTCGACGTTGCTATACGCGCCGCCGCCGTTATTACTGACGCCGTTCACAACCGCGCCCGAGTACGTGACCGTTAGCGTAATCGGTACATTCGACGACCCTTGGTACGAAACTTTATTCGGCCCCGTAAGATAATTACCGCCGTAATCGATTATACCCGCGAATGAAATGTCGATATTGCCGGTTTGCAGCGAGGCGCCGCCTAGAAAAATGCGGTACGTGTACTGCGCGATTTTCTGCACGTATTGAATTTTGTAGCCGGGTGCAAAGCCGCTACCCGAAAGCACGTACGCATCGGTACTCTCGCCGTTTTTGGGTTCTTCGGAAAATGTAATATCGACGTGGTCGAGCACCGTGTATTGCGCAGTGATGCTCGGTGCCGAACTCACAAACTGCGGGGGAGTGATGTCGTTTTTGAAACACGGCGCTTGTGGGTTCAGACAATTCGAGTTCAAATCGAGTTTGAGACCCGAACATGACCAGAACACTAAAAGTGTAATAACTATTACAACTAAATGTCGCATTTTCTTACCCTCCCACACTAACAATTCAGAATCGTAACCCCAATTTCAACGAAAACGGCTCACGGTCGCCTGTGAACATAACACCACTGCCAAGCAAATTGCGCCGACGCGATATATCCCCCGCAAGGCTTTTTGAGATCTGCGTATAATTGCCTTCGAAAAACCACGCATCGAAGAGCTGCCACAGATAAAGTGTCATAGTTATTACACCCGAAATTAAAGTTATCTGCTGCCATGTTTGGCTTTTTTGGACATACGCATTGAACTGCGCCTGCGTACTCGCGGGGTCGATAATACCTGTTTCACCCTGTGGCGTCGTTACGTGCGCGGGGTCGTAGTTCTTGTATTGTTGGTTGGCGCTTTGCCACATTATAAAAGAAAAAACAGTAAACGCAAAACTCGTACCGACGGTACCGCTATAGATATAACCCCACGTTTTGCGCTGTTTATAGAACTGCCCCCAACCGGGTAAGAGCGCCGAACGCCACAACGCGCCGCGATCCGAAGGAAAAAAAAGGTCTTTGATGCGACTACCGAGCGTTTCAGAAACCTCTTGCACGTCTTCGAACATTTGGCTCGAAAACGGCACGGTCACATTTTTTTCGGCGATAATATCTTTATCGACGACCGATAAAATTTTGCCGCTAATTTGGATATTTTCTTTGGTGGCCACGAATTTACCAAACACGATGCCGTCGAGATGCAGATC
This sequence comes from Spirochaetota bacterium, assembly GCA_018240245.1. GTDB lineage: Bacteria > Spirochaetota > Leptospiria > Turneriellales > Turneriellaceae > Turneriella. The sequence continues at coordinate 23,585 of JAFEGD010000236.1, forward strand.
ATACCCCATCTTTTGTAATTTTTCGGTGTCGTAAAAATCGGCGGGTTTGAAATTATGCGCTGTCGTGTAGTCGCGCCACACCTTATTGTCGATGCGCGTATAGTTATATTTATTTTTTGTGAGTTCATAAATCGAATCGCCGATCGAATCGGTCAGCCACTTGGTATTCGGGTCGTTCGATTCGTTATAGAAGTCGAGAAATACCAATTTCTTTTTCGCAAGCGCAACGGGTGCCGACGATTCTGCCTGAATCACAACAGGCTTTTCAACCCTGAGCGTTTTTTCTTCTACGGCGAAGGATGTAGCCAAGGGTGTTGCCAACGCACAGAAGGCGAGAAAAATTTTTTGATTGGACTTGATCCAAATCATAGAAAAAAACACCGTATTGCACGTGTACGCCGCGTAAAGCACAAGTAGTCGTGTCGGGCGAAGAGGGCAGGGTGACCGGGCAAGAACCGCGTCAGCGAGTTCCCGGGTAGTCACCATGCACAAACTTACTGACACTAATGTCATTTTTTAATTGACGGATTGACTGCGCTCATGTACCTTTGGCACATGAAAGACCTCAAGAATAAAGTCGTGCTGATTACCGGCGGCGCGGGGGGCATTGGTCTCAATACCGCCGGCTTTTTTGCCGAAGCGGGCGCGCGCCTTGTACTCACCGACATCAACGAAATCGCGCTCGAAAATGCGCGCGCGCGCCTTGCGAAGCACGGCGTCGAAATCATGACGCAGGTCGTCGATGTCACCGATCTTAAGGCGGTCGAAGCGTTGCGCGACGCAGTCTATGCAAAGTTTGGCGCTTTAGATATTCTCATTAATAACGCCGGCATCGGCTTTAACGCCGAGCTTGTCGATACGCCGCTCGCGAAATGGCAGCAGCTCATGAATATCAACTTCTGGGCGCCGCTCTACCATATTCAAACATTTCTGCCCGCGATGCGTACACGCAAGTCGGGGCATATCGTCAATGTCTCGAGCGGGCAGGCGTACTTTCGCGCTCCCACATGGGGGGCTTATTCGGTGACGAAGCTCGCAGTCGGCGCGATGTCTGAAATCTTGAACGTCGAGGTCGAACGCGACAATATTAAAGTGACGACCGTCTACCCTTTTCTCGTCAACACGGGTTTTTACGACACGACGACCGCGACATCGATCGGCGAAAAACTTTTCTTTATGTTTTTGCCGCTCTACTCGCACGAGCCCGAAACCGTCGCGCGCATGGTGTTCGATTCGGTGCGCGAGGGCAAAGACGTCGAGATGGTGAGCGCGCTCAACCACTTCTTTAAATACGCGCGCGCGTTGCCCATCGTTTCGAACATCATGGATAAAAACACGCTCACGTTTATGTCGCAGGGACAGCAAGAGGCGTTGGGTTTTGGCGCCGTCGTCGACAAAGTGGGATCAATCCTCAATTCGATTTTTGAAAACGCTAAGCAAGGCATTCCCGAAAAAGGTTTTACGATTCACGAAGTGATGTCGGGCGAACACGAGTTTGTCGAGAATGCTGGCGATGGGGAAACAAAGTTTCCCCCGGGCAAGCATAAGTTCGAATTCAAGGCAGACTGGGGTCCGAAAAATCTTGTCGATTTCTTGAACCCGGCGAGCGACGCGCGCTTTATGCTGAGCGAGCTTGCGGGCACGGTCACCATCGGCGGCCTCTGCGAAAATATGCCGGTCAAGGGCAGCTTGCAATTGCGCTACGTGCAAGATCAAAAGATTCGTTATATCTTCGATTTTTCGGTGGATGGCACGCCGTACCAATACGTCGGCGAGAAGCAACAAATCTACCCGTGGAACTTACCGTACTCGCACACGACGTGCTTCGGCACAGTCACGAACATGCGTACGGGCAAAGTCATTTCAAAATCGGTAACGCATTTCGATCTTGCGGGTCTACCCGAGTTTTTGGGAACCTTTAAGCTAACGGGTTAAACGCCATAGAAAGCTGCGACGCAGCTTTCTATGACGTACTTAATAATTGTATTGACAACTTGACATGATAGTTGTAGCTTTTCCGCATGGAAGCTACGTTGTCAGTTGCCGACTTCAAGTCCGATTTTTCCGAAGTGTTACACAAAGTTCGCAACGGCGAAGAAATTGTCTTAAGCTACGGTCGCAATCATGAAAAAGTCGCGGTGTTGGTTCCATACGAAAAATACCGTCGCCTCACCGCACGCAAAAAAAAACGCGAAGCGGGCACGCTTGTGGGTAAGTGCGAAATTTCATTCGGCAAAAATTTCAAAATCACAGACACAGAACTTCTCGGTTTATGAAATTATTGCTCGATACGCACACGCTCATCTGGTTCGTCTATTCTCCGAAAAAAATTCCTCTCAAGACGCTGCGGCTCATCGAACGTCCCGAAACCGACGTCTGGTTTTCAACGCTCAGCATTTGGGAAATTTCTCTCAAATTTTCGCTCGGTAAATTATCGTTGAAGAATATTACTCCCGAAGGCATTGTCGATGCCGCGAAAGAGCAAGATTTTAACTCCGTCACCATCAGCGAAAAAGATGCGCTCGTTTTTGCGACGCTACCTCGGCATTTTCACAGCGACCCGTTCGACCGAATGCTCATCGGGCAAGCGATCGAGCGCGGCTTGACGTTCGTGAGCGGCGAATCGGGGCTCGATCACTATAAGAAGCTCGGTTTGAAATGGCTTTGGTAAAAACTAGATGAGCCAGCAATTCTCTGTCGCCGATATTTGTCGCATTCTCGACCAACGCATCAAAGCGACGCCCGAACTGCAAGAAGTCTGGGTACGCGGCGAGATCACGCAATACCAAAAGCACGCTTCATCGGGTCATATTTACATGACGCTATCGGACATGGGCGCAAAATCGCAAAACCCGCGCCCAACCGTACGTTGCACTTATTTTCGCTTCGCACAAACGTCGCTCGATTTCGAGCTCAAAGCGGGTCTCGAAGTCGAACTTTTTGGCAATATCGGTATTTACGCACCGCAATCGACATACAGTCTCACAGTGAAGAAAGCGCAGAAAGTCGGTGCCGGCGATCTTCTTCTTAAATTACAACAAATTCGCGAACGTCTTCTCCAAGAGGGATTAACAAAGAACTCCGAAAATCGGCGACCGTTACCGTTGTTGCCGCGCCGCGTCGGTATCGTCACCGGCTTAGGTACGGCCGGTTTTCGCGATATGCTGAAGCAAACGCAAGACCGCTACCCCAACGCCGAGATTGTGCTCGCACCGGCGCTTGTGCAAGGCGAAGGCGCTGCCCTATCGATTATCGCCGCATTACACGAACTACAAAAATCCGTGTGGCGCTGCCAAGTAATTATCGTCGGTCGCGGCGGCGGCTCGCCCGAAGACCTGTTGCCGTTCAGCGACGAATCGCTCTGTCGCGCTATCGCCGCGTGCCGAGTGCCGGTTGTCTCGGCGGTGGGCCACCAGATCGACCATCCGATTTCAGACGACGTCGCCGACTACGCAGCGGCGACGCCCACCGACGCTGCGAAAATTGTTTTTCCCGACGTGAGCGAATTGCAACTCAAAGTAAGTGGCTTTGCAAAACGCAGTCTGTCGGTCGTCGCCGGCAAACTGCAACTGCTGCAAGAACGATTTTTACGGTTGTCCGAAAAAGAATTTTGGGAAAAACCGTACGTGCTTGTCAAAGACCAAGCGCATTTTTTGGACGAGCTCGAATCGAAACTACACTTCACGTTTCGCAACATCGTGAACGCAGAGCGCAATGCGCTCCATCGATTGCCGCCGCTCAATATATTAGCCGAACAGAAGCTGAAACTCACACGCGCACAGCTTTCGAGTACTGTCGGCAGGTTCGATGCGTATTCGCCGCTCGCCACGCTTCAACGCGGCTACTCTGTTACTTATGCCGAAAATAAAATTCTTACCGACGCCGCGCGTATCGAAACGGGCGCGGCAATTCGCGTGCGCCTTGCAAAAGGCGAGCTTGAAGCTGAGGTTACGCGCAAGATCTAATGCGCCGCCATGCGCTCGATAATTTTTGTCGTCGAATAGCCCTTACGAAACGGTAGAATCACAATTTCTCTGCCGAGCTCTTGCATAAGCTTGTACTCCGGTAGTTTTTCTTTGACGTAATCGCCGCCCTTCACGTGCACGTCGGGCTTAATAAGTTGCATTAACGCCAGCGGAGTGTCTTCGGTGAAGCGCACGACCGCATCGATATATGGCAATTGCGCAAGAATGCGTGCGCGATCAATTTCTGAATTTATGGGACGCGATTCGCCTTTAAGGCGCTTCACGCTCGCGTCGGCGTTAATACCGACGATTAAAAAATCGCCCAACGCGCGCGCTTGCGACAATAATTGTACGTGTCCGCTATGCAAAATATCGAAGCAACCGTTGGTAAAAATAATTTTCTTTCGCGCGTCACGCGCATTTTTGAGCATCGGCAAAAAATCTTCGGCATGCAGAAACACCTTTTCAGCAATCACATCTTCAAAAATAGTCTCTAACACGAAAGAAGATAATTCGACGAGCGTCGGCGCACGAAATACCGTGTTCTCAGGCGGCACCTCGGCCGTACCGCCCACTAAAATGCCGCGTAAATTAAGCGAAATACCCGCTTCGAGATCGCGTGCGCGGTCGCCGGCGATAAACGTCTTCGCTCGAGTGAGTCGGTACTTGTCAAAAATCTGCTCGATAAGCCCCGACTTAGGTTTACGGCAATCGCAATCGGCCGTGTCGTCGTGAGGACAGACAAAAAACTCTTCGACTCGCGCGCCGCCCTGCGCCAAGAGTTCGGTAATACGCTTATTCACGGCGGCAAGTTGTGGCTCAGAGATGAATCCCCTGGCAACGCCCGATTGGTTCGTCGCGACCAAAACGCGGATACCGAAGCGATTGAGCAACTGGATACCGTCGGCAGCGCCCGGTAAGAGCACAACCTTCGCGGGATCGTTCAAGTACCCGGGGTCGGCATTGATAGTGTTGTCTCTATCGAGAACGACTGCGTAATTTTTTGCAGCGAACATGGCGATAGATGGCCGACTATGCGGTCGCCATGCGCTTTTGCGCTAGTGCATGGTTGTTGTCGATGACAAGACGCACCGTTTGGAGCTTCTTGTGTAAGCAAGCTCGACAAACACCATTTTGAAAAACACGTTCGACGATTGCAGAGCATTCGGGGCACTGAAAGAATTCTTGTTGCTTTAGTTTTGCCACAGTGACTCTCGGCGCGTTGCGAGACTGAGACCTTTCAAGATGCGCAACGCAACGTAAAGACGAAATCTAATTTTTTTCCGCGAGAAGAAAAATAAATTTCAATAATATGTCTCTTCACGAGCAAAAGTTTTTCACATTTCTCCACATGCAACGCACACTGCACGCAGAGCGGCGATCAATAGAAGCCGCGAATCGCCGCAGTAATTTTTTCAACCGCCGCTTTATTGAGCATCGGGTAGAGCGGCAACAATAGACCGCGCTGGAATAATCTTTCTGCGTTCGGAAACTCGAGTGGATTAAGTCCCATCGCGTGATGCAATGGGCCGTTCGGAAAAATTCTGCGCGTTTCGATTTGCAGCGAAGAGAAATAGCGTTGCATGTGCTCGATGTCCGCTTCGCCGACCACGGGAAATCCCCCACACACATCGAAGTCGGGCGCTGTGAAATAAGATTTAAGACGACTTTGTGCGATAGCTTCGTTGTAAAGCACACCCATGCGGCGACGGCGTTCGATCATCGCGGCGAGATTACCTAACTGTTCGAGCCCCATCGCCGCTTGGTAATCGGTAATCGCATAATCGAAGCGCACGCGGTAAGGGCGATTGCCGCCTTGCACGCGCAAATCTTTGATGACCGCAAACAGGTTATGCGAATCGGTCATAACTACCGCGCCTTTGCCGATTGTCATGAGATGGTCTTCGTTGAGACCCGCAATTGCAATATCGGCGTCGCTACCCGCTTGACGCCCATGAAATTCGTGACCGACGACGTGCGAGATGTCTTCGATCGTGCGCACACGGCGCTCTTTGCCCGCTTTGCGCAAACCTGCAGCCTCAAGTTTTTCGTAGAGAGCGCGAAAATCTTTGTATGCACCAAACGTATAAGGGAGAAAAATGACTTTCGTTTTGTCGGTCATTGCCGCGAGCAACGACTCAACCTCGCTGTGAAAGCTCTCTTTCGCGAGATCGACAAGAATAATTTTTGCTCCGATATAGTTGATTGCATCGATAAGGCTGAGAGGCGAAGAAACCGGCACGATTATTTCGTCGTCTTTGGCGAGTTCGGTAGCGAGGAGCGCTAAATGGCATGCCGATGTGTACGAATCGACGGCTGCCGCGTGCTGAAAATCGAAGGTTCTTGCGAACGCCTTTTCAAAATTTAGAACGCCTTGACCGAAAGAAACTTCTTCTTGAACAAGCGACTCAAGCACCGACTTGAGTTCGTTGCGCGACAATGTCGGGCGCAAATATTGAATCGGTTGTCGCTTGCCGCTATGTACGGCCGTTTCCATTGACATTATGTCGCATCCGAATGATGCGACATAATACGGCAAGCGAAATTATGACCCAATTTCCTCTTCCTAAACAGCGCATTCTTTGTTTTTCGGCGAGCACTCGCAGCGGTTCGACGACATACACGTTATTACAAAATATTGCCGAGCGGCATAAGCATGCTGCGGATTTTCATTTCTACGACGGTCTACGCGCGCTCCCTCACTTCGATCCGGATGCCGAAGACCAAGGCGTGCCAAAACTTGTTCAAGAGCTACGTGAAAAA
>JAFEGD010000237.1 GCA_018240245.1 Spirochaetota bacterium
AAAACATGTCCTACAACATTTTTTAGAGAGGGAAACACATGGAACAACAAATTCAACAAATCGTCAACTTTGCCATCGGAACAGTGAAAGGTCTTGGCGATGCGGCTAAGAGCACGATTACTAATCTCGAAAGCGAAGTAAAATCAATGATCGATAAAGGCGCGGCGGCGAGCGACGAAAATGCGCAAAAGATTCGTACGAACGCAACCGAACTCGTCAACCGTGTCACAGGCATCGTCAACAACGCGGTGAACAACCTTAACGAAGTGACCGGCCAAGCGCAGAAAATGGTACAAGACGCGATCGCGAAAGTCAAACCGAGTAAATAACTTCTCTTGCTTGCATGGGCTTGCGCCCATGCAAGCAAGAGTTCATTGTGCGTCTCAGCGTCTATCTATAGTAACAAAAGGTCGCTGCGTGTGGCCGTTGTAAATCTGTCGCGGGCGACCGATTTTCGCCGACGGGTTTTCGAGCATCTCTTTCCACTGCGCAATCCAGCCGGGCATACGCCCTAACGCAAACATCACCGTAAACATTTCGGTAGGTATTCCAATTGCGCGATAAATCAACCCGCTGTAGAAATCCACATTGGGGTAGAGCTTGCGTTCGATGAAATAATCGTCTTTGAGCGCCGCCTCTTCGAGTTGCATCGCGATGTCGAGCAACGAATCTTTGACGCCGAGTTTTGTGAGCACTTCCATACATGCTTTTTTGATAATCTTCGCGCGCGGGTCGAAGTTCTTGTATACCCGATGGCCGAAGCCCATGAGGCGAAACGACGAGTTTTTATCTTTTGCCATCGCGACAAATTTCGCAACGTTGCCGCCCTCGTTCGCGATATGTTGCAACATTTCGATCACCGCCTGGTTGGCGCCGCCGTGTAGCGGCCCCCAGAGCGCGTTGACGCCGCTCGAAATCGCGGCAAAAACATTCGCGCGCGACGAACCGACCATGCGCACGGTCGACGTCGAACAATTTTGCTCGTGATCGGCGTGTAGAATCAGTAAGAGGTCGAGCGCTTTTTCGATAACGGGATCAACCTCGTATGCTTCGGCAGGCACCGCAAACATCATCTGCAAGAAATTGCCGACATAGCTCAATTTATTTTTAGGATAGATAAACGGTTGGCCGACCGATTTCTTGTGCGAGAATGCGGCGATCGTCGGCGACTTCGCGAGTAAGCGATGAATCGACAATTCGCGCCCTGCCGGGTCGAGCGGGTCGGCGGCTTCTTTGACATAATAACCTGAAAGTGTGTTAATCATCGAGCCCAACGTCGCCATCGGGTGCGAGTCTTTGGGAAAGCCGTCGTAGAGCCGCTTCAAGTCTTCGTGAATCATCGTGTGGCGAATAATCGATTGATGAAAGGTGTCGAAGACTTGCTTTTGGGGTAGGTCGCCGTAAATGAGTAAATATGCGACTTCGAGAAACGTCGATTTTTCGGCGAGTTCGGCGATATCGTAGCCGCGATAGCGCAAAATACCGCGTTCGCCGTCGAGAAAAGTAATCGCGCTCATGGTCGAGCCGGTATTGACGTAACCGTCGTCTAAGGTCACGAGCCCCGATTGCGCTCTAAGTTTCGAAATGTCAATCGCGAGTTCGTTCTCGCTGCCGCGCACGATCGGCAGTTCGTATTCTTTGCCGTCGAAGATAAGTTTTGCTGTATTTGCCATACTGTCATAGTGAGGATTTAAGAGTGTGCTTCAACCACTTGTTGTAAATACGGAGCGCAACATATTGCTTCGATAAGAAAGCGATTTACAAAAGAACACGAACTTGAACAGGTGTTCACAATGAAAAAAATTATGAAAATTTTTGCAGTCGGTTTCAGTTTGCTGTTCGCTCTGCAATCCGCACAAGCTGCCGATAAAGCAGCGCCTGATAAAAGTGTCGTTTTTCCTGTCGGCGAAGTGAAAAAAGTGCAGCGCAGCGACACCCCAATCGCCGACGCGACCGCGTTTGGTTTCGGTACCGGCACCTATGGCGGTAACGGTATTTTGGGCGGCCATCTGCAAATCGGTGTTGCCGATTGGTTGCGTCTGCACGGAGGTATCACCGGCTCTTTAAGCGGCGACCAAGCGAGTTCGTTCGCGATGTCGAACTATTGGTTGCAATGGCAATTTTCGGGCGGTCTCATGTTCACCGCGACGCAAGCGTACCGTGGTTTTTTGCGTCCTTACACGATGCTCGAACTCACTTACTATTACGACGGTAAATATAAAGCCGGCGGTTTGAACGGTTCGCTGCGCGTGGGCGTCGATATTTATATGACGCAAGACTATAGCATCTACGTCGAAGCGGGCATCATCGCGCCTTTCTATCGCGACGTCTCGGCGCCGATCGTTTCGGGCGGCACGCTCGGCGTGGGTGGGCGTACATTTTTTTAGGACTTGCTTGATAGTAAAAATGCTACTTGCTCGCTAGTGTATGTTAGTCGAGCCTGTAGTTTTGCTATGCCAAACAGAAGGCGGTTCTCGGCTGGTTTTCTTTCAATACTTATGCTCCTTGGCTGCGGCAAAAAATCGCTTTTGAGTATAGCTTGCGCGAGTTCCCGCCTATTCACTACAGAGACCATCATTCAACCTAAATATGTGTCATCCGGCAACGGATTAATATTGCGGGAGAAGCCGTCCGCGCGCTCGAAAAAAGAAAAGCTCGCTTTATTACGCTTAAAAACACAACGTGGAGCCTAAAATAATTCTCCAAGCATGACGACTACAAAGCAGCGAACTTGCCACTCGAACGTGCCCGACCTCTGCGGTTAGAATTGTATTCGCGGCTACGCGGCAGTTACAAATTTTGACATTATGAAAACTATACCACTAGTCGCCCTCAAAGGTCTCAGCCAAATCATGCTGCAAGAAAGCCCGGCGACGGGTTTTCTTTTTCTTTTGGGGATATTCTACGGCTCGTGGTTTATGGGTGTAGCGGCAATTATCGCCGTGTCAATCGGCACCCTCACGGCGTTCTTCTTGAGTTACAGTCGCGACGAAATACACCGGGGTCTCTACGGTTTTAGCGCCGCGCTCGTCGGTGTAGCGCTCGCACTTTTTTTCAAGCCCGCCGGCGTTATTTGGCTCGCGATTATCGTCGGTTCGATCTTGGCCACGCTACTACAGCATTTTTTTATCGAGCGAAAAATCCCCGTGTTTACGCTACCTTTTGTCGTCGTGACGTGGGTGCTGGTGTTTGCGCTAAAGTCTGCGTTTCCCGAACACGCGACAATTTTGACGACAAACGCAAGCCCCGTTTTCGATCGTTTTACTTTTGCGTTCGCAGGCTTCGGCCAAGTTATCTTTCAAGACAGCCTCGTGGCGGGGGTGCTCTTTTTTATCGGTGTTTTCTATCGCTCTCCCGTTGCCGCGCTCTACGGCTTAGCTGCCGCCGTCGTCGCCGGTGTTTTAGCGCTCGCGTTTTCGGTACCGCTCGACGCTTTGGGCAACGGCCTTTTTAGCTATAACGCCGTTTTGTGCGCAATCGTCTTTGCCGGCGACAAGGTTAGCGACGGTCTCTGGGTGTTGTTGTCGATTGTCTTAGCCGCCGCAATCGGCTTGCTCTTCTTCCTCGCCGACTTCACCGCGTTGACGTTTCCGTTCGTAGCGGCCACGTGGGCGACATTGCTTGCACGAGCGGGGGTTCTGCGCTTTATCGCACAACCACATCGCGCGAAAATCGAAGAAAGTTAACGTAGACCTATTTGTCTATGCCATTACCGCGATCATATTGTTTCGCAGTTCCCGCCCAGTCGCAAAGGTGACTAGGCGGGAACTCGCTGAAGCGATTTTTTCCACGATAAGCCCGTGCTAATCAGCGCGAATTCTTCCGCAAATCGTACCGATTTGCTCGACGAGAGGCCGAAGACGGCCTGAATTCGCGCTGATTTGCTGATAATGCCAGCACCGCACGTGCTTATCGTGGAAAAAATCGCCTTTGTATAGGGCTTGCGCGAGTTCCCGCCTAGTCGCAAAGCCGAATGCCTTTTGCCTTGCCGACCGGTTGTCGAATCGCATAGAGTCTCCGTCTCGTGCTTGCTAACAAATATTCGACGGCGCTATTTGCCTGTTTTGCCATCGGCGTATTTCCCCTTGCGGCCGACTCGGTCGCCGAAACCGACGACAAGCCTGTCGGGGTCTTGTCGGGCAGAATGGGGCTCGGTTTTTCGCATTCGTATTTCGACGGCACCCCCGCATTGCGGCAAGATAATTTTCTAAAATGGTCCGACGGTAAGAATTCGCTCATGGCCAATAGTCAGGTTTTGGGCGGGCTTGCCTCTGCCGACGGTAAATTTAACGCGGTGTTTCGTGGTGCCTACGATCGTTCGCTATTGTCGTGGTTTGAGTTACTTTCGTATGTGAATTACGAAAGTAACGTCATCAGCAGCATGCAAGACAAAGTGCTCCTCGCGGCCGGGGGCAACGCAATTATTACTAAATCCGACCGCTTTCTTTTCGATTTTTCATTGGCGCTCACGTATGCGCAGACGCGCTATATCGACGCGGCGTTCACGCGCACCGCGAGCATTTCGCTACGCTCGCGCATGCGCGTGCGGCTTTGGCAAGAACTGAAATTCGCCGTGGCATATTATTTTGTTTTCGACGCTTACTATTCGAACGACCAATACCACTCGCTCGAACCGACGCTGAATTACCCGCTCTCAGAAAGCTCCGATATCAGCGGCGGCTATCGCTATCGTTACAACATGTTAGATCAGACCTATTCGGGCACGATCTATATGCTGGTCGCGGCGCGCTTCAAAAGTTGACACCGCCAATTTTGTATTTGTAGCACCACGTTGAACGAATTCACTTTGCCGCCGATAGCTATGGAAATCCATAGCTAGCGGCTACTCGCTTCCTCTCATTAAACTATTATTCTTGCCGACCGCCTCGAGCAAAATATTCGAACCTTATGCGGTCACAGGCGTCGAATCTCTATATGAAAGCAAAACCGAGTTTGCGTAAATATGCGGGGGGATTGCTCCTGTGTCTGTCGATTGCGCCCGTAACGGCGCACATCGAACTCGTGACGGTGCCGAAAAGTCAGGCGGTGCAGCTCACCATTTATAATAGCGCCGACATCACGATGGTCAAAGAATCGCGCGAACTCACGTTTAAGCCGGGGCTCAACACGATTCAATTTTCATGGGCGGGCACGCTCATCGACCCGACATCGCTCCGCCTCACCTTTCTCGACCACAAGGGCCAGCTTACGCTGCGCGATACTTCTTTCCCGCCCGGGCGCAACGACGCCTTGCAGTGGAACATCGACAGCGAGCTTTCGGGTGCCGCGCGCGTCGAGATTAACTACTTCACTTCGGGCATCACATGGAGCGCCGACTATACGACGATCACGAACGCAAAAGAAAACGCAATGAGTGTCGACGGCTTTATTCGCGTTATCAATAATTCAGGAGAAGATTACCCCAATGCCGAAGTCCGTCTCGTGGTGGGTACTGTGAACCTTGTCGAAGAAATTGCCGGCCTCGCGCAAGGCAGTTGGCGCTACAAAGATCTCGACGAAGACAAGCGCGAGCATGTGCGCAACCGTTTTAGAAAAAAAATGAAACGCGCCGAAATGGCCGAAGACGAAGTTGCCGCAGGCATGGTTGCGCCTGCCGCACCCGCGAAGGCGTCGCGCCCGAAAGAAATCGTCAAAGAAGGGCTCTCCGAGTATTTTCTCTTCACCGTCGAAGGCAAAGAAAAAATTCCCAACGGCTGGCAGAAGCGCCTCAAAGCGTTCAGTGCGAAAGACATCGAGGTAAAAGTCATCTACCGCGCGTCCGATAACGCGACGGGCGGCGCCGTGCATAAGTTCTATGAATTTCGTAACACGAAAGAAAAAGGCGACGATCCGAAAACCAGCCTCGGCGTATCGCCTTTACCCGACGGCGTGGTGCATATTTTTTCCGAAGATAGCAAACACAATCTCTCGTACCAAGGCAGCGTCCAAATGAAATACGTCGCCGTCGGCGATAAGGTGAAGCTCGACGCCGGCGAAACGCGCGAAGTCGTGCTGCGCACGTTTGTGAGGGATTACAAACGTTACGATTTTACAACCGATACGCGCTACGATAAATCGTACTGGGTCAAAGAGTATAGCGAAGAATATTTTTACGAACACGAACTCGAAAACACTTTGGCGCGCGCGGTGAGCGTCGAAATCGAACGCACGTTTCCCGGCGTATTTTTGCCGGGCAAGATTCCCTTTAAGTATGAAAAAGTCGATGCGACGACGATCAAGTTTTTCCCCGAAGTCGAGTCGCGCGAAAAGAAGAAAATCCCCTATTCTGTCAAAATCGAGCACAAGGAGTAAATCATGAAATATTCTGTAATAGTTATTACATTTTTAATGTTTTGTTCTGGCCTCATGGCCAGAACAAAACTTGTCACGATGCCGCAGCGCGAATATACGCGCATCGACCTCAAAAACCCCAGTCAGACGATCGTCGAAGAAGAACGCACGGTGAACCTGCAACAGGGCACGAATCAAGTCGAGTATGCGTTCTCGGGGGTGTCGGTCGATATGGCGAGCATCCAGTTTCGCCCCATCAAAACCCCCGGCACGGTGCGCGTCATCAATGTGAATTATCCGCCGGGCGAGACCGCGCTTTTTTGGGAAGTCTATTCTGAAAAAGCCGGGCCCGGGGTCTTTCGCATCTCGTATCTGATTTCTAACTTGCAGCGTTCGACCGCGTACGAAGCGGTGGTGGCGAAAGACGAAAAAACGCTCACGCTCAAGGCGCACACGATGGTACAAAATAATTCGGGCGAGACGTTCGCCGCCGCCGAAATTTTAAGCGCGATCGGCAAGCCGTATAATGGCGGCCTTTTGCAAGGCGAATCGAAAAAAGTGCAAGCATTTGTCGCGAACGACGTAAAGTTTACGAAAAAATTCTTTTTTGACGCAGGGCGATCCGACCAAGTGGCGCTCGTCTACGAAATCAAAAATGAAAAATCGACAGGGTTGCCCGAGCTCATGTTGCCTGCCGGCAAAGCGCGCGTCTATCAAGAAGATTCGCAAGGGTCAGAGGCGTTCTTGGGCGAAGACTGGACGCACGAAACCGGCGCAGGGCAAAAGTTAGAACTGCGCTTAGGGCAAGCGAAAGAAGTGAAGGTGACGCGCAGTATCGTGAAGCGCAAAGAAGAAATTGTCAAGCTGCCGATCAAGAATCACCACCAGACGATTCGCTTTCAAATCGAAAATTTCAAAGACGCGCCGGTGGCGTTGACGCTCGTCGAGCACCCGGGCGGCGAGTGGGCGATCGACGACATCGTTACTAAAGAAGAAAGCGGCGAGCGCGACGAACTCGCCGAGAAATCGTTCTCAACCGACGTCAAAACCGAGCGGATCGATCTCGACAACGTCAAGTTTCACTTGAAGGTACCGGCAAACGGACGGGAAAAGAAGAAATTGAACGTTTACGTGAAGCTGGTACTGAAGAACCGGTGGTAGGGTATTTTACCGAAAACGGCAATGCGTTTTCGGTAAATCCCAAAACACCCCCAAAAAATTGACGGCATGTCTCAAACCGCCATTTTAACCGCCGATGGAGGCTTAGTGCAAAAACTAGCAGATATTTCTCAACACTTCAGCAATGGTATCGAATTACGCGACAACGAACCGGTTGAAGGCGCGATCAAAAAATTCAAGCGTGAAGTCGCAAATTCGGGTATTTTAACAGAGCTTAAAAAGCGCGAATATTTCGAAAAGCCCAGCGTTATCAAGAAACGCGAACGCGATCAAGCCGAGCGCAAACGTTTCCGTAAGCGCAACGTTTACAGCGAAGCATAATTCGTTAAATCTATTTTATTTTTGTGGGCACAGCTCGCAAAAATAAAAGGTTCCATGACAGACGCCGACAAGATTATTGCGGCGCTTCCCGTAGAAAATTATATCGGGCGCTTTGTCGTCTTAAAGCGCAAAGGCAACAACCTCTGGGGGTTGTGTCCGTTTCATAGTGAAAAAACTCCATCGTTCTCTGTCGCTCCGCAAAAAGGTATTTATAAATGCTTCGGTTGCGGTGTCGGCGGTAACGTTATCACGTTTGCCAAAGAATACAACAAGCTTTCGTTTCCCGAAGCCTTGAAGTTGCTCGCCGAATTTGCGGGCGTCGAACTTTCGCAGGCGCCGCGACGCCCCGGCGAAGACGATCGCAAGCGCGCGCTGATCGAGCTGCATCTCTGGGCGGCGAAGCTCTACCATTCTCAATTCGCGAAATCCGACGCCGAACGGTATACCCAAAGCAGGGGGATTACTCCACGTGCGGTAACAACGTTTGAATTAGGTTATGCTCCCGATCAGTCGCGCTATCTCGAAACGAAACTCAACGAGCGATACCGCAACGAACCGCAACTCTTAGCGAAAGCGATCGAAAATCTCGGGGTGCTTGGGCTTGTCGGGCGCAACGACAGCGATAGTTACAATCGTTTTCGCGATCGCTTGATTTTTCCGATCAAAGATTTGCGCGGACAAGTCGTCGCATTCGGCGGGCGACTCGTGCGCGAAAAAGAAAATGCAGGCAAATATATCAATTCGACCGAAACGCCGCTCTTCAATAAATCGAATTCTGTTTATCGCCTCGGCGAATCGACGCAAGCGATACGCAAAGAAGGTTTTGCTATTCTCTGCGAGGGGTATCTCGATGTCCTGGGTCTCTTCGAAGCGGGGCTTGAAAACGCGGTCGCTCCGCTCGGCACGGCGTTCACGCAAGAGCAGGCAAAGCAAATAAAGCGTTTCACCGATAATGTTACTTTCTTTTTAGACAACGACAACGCGGGCACCGAAGCGGCGTATAAGGCGCTGCGCATCGCGCGCAAAGCAAACCTCGCGATCAAAGTGCTGCACCCCCTCAGCGCGGGCGACAAACAAGACCCGTTCGATTTGAGCCGCAAGTTGCCCGCCGACGAGTTGCGTTTTTTGATGCAGCAAGCGCACAGCGAAGTAAAGTTTCTTGTCTGGTATTTTTTCGTATTCAAACACAACACTGCCGATCTCGCGCAAAAGAAAAAAGCGCTCGCCGAGTTTTACGAATATGTGCGTGCGCTCGAAACAGAACTCGAGCGCGATGAATTTTTGAAAACGGCGGCCAACGCATTACAACTCGATATACAAATTTTGCGAAAAGATTTCACCACACCGACTCAGGCGGGCAAGAGCGCAGGCGGATGGCTCGCTGCGGAAAATACGGCACGCGAAAAAATTACGGCGCCTGAAAAGCCGAAAGCAGTTCGCAAACAAGAAAAAGAAATTATCGCCTTGCTCTTAAAATACCCCGATCTCGCGAGCGAACAGCTGCTGCTCGCCGAAATTCCGTGGGAAAGCGAAACGGCGTATTTACTCTATTCTTTTTTCCACGACCGTCTGCGCACCGGCGAGGCATACAATTGGACAAATCTCACGAGCGCGATGCAGTTCTTGCCCGATAATCTTTCGTCGCTCTTGGCCGAAATTATGCTCGATTACGAAGCGGCGTTTGAAAGCGGCGAGGCGATGGCGATCAACGACGCAAAGCGCACGCTCGGTCAACTCGTACGCACGCTGGTTCTGCAATCGCTCGATGCGCGCGTTCGCGAACGGCAGAGCGAGATCGACCGCCAAGAAAAACTCGGTGCCGATATCGACGAATTGATGCTCGAACAGCAACAAGACCTCGATAAAAAATTGCAATGGCAAAGAATGAACTGATTTCACTCGACGCCCCGTCGAAAACACCGTAAGCGCTGCAAATGTCTAAACTACTCGATGCCGCAAAAGCGGGCCAAGCAAAATTTTTTCTCCAATTCGGCGGGCAGGGCGCACCGTATCTCAAAGAGATGCAAAAGCTCTACGCCGAAGCGTCGATGAAACCCTACTTCGACGTCGCTGTGTCGGCGATCGAAGCTGCAACCAAAATGGTCGAAGGTACTCTGGCTCACCCCGAAAAAGTCGACTTTCGCAAGTGGCTCACCGAACCAGATCACGCTCCCTCTGACGACGCAATGTCGATTGCCGGCGTTTCACTTGGTCTGATTGCCGCCACACAACTTGCGCACTACGAATACCTGCACCAGCAGGGCTTCGACCGCAAAGCAATGATTCAGGCGACGGTCGCCGCAAGCGGCCACAGCCAGGGTCTCATTACCGCGAGTTTCACCGCACTTGCGCTCGAAGGCAAAGCGTATTACGACGCCGTATACAAATATATTCAATATCTCTTTTTGATGGGCGTGCGTGCGCAAGAGGTTTTTCCCGCGATCTATGCGTCGGCCGACGAGACTGCGAAGAGCGAAGCGTTGGGCGCGAAAGGCCCCGCGCCGATGGTTGCGGTCTTAGGCGACAGCCACGCGACGATTGAAGCGTGGGTTAAAGATTTTAATTCAGGAGCGAAGAAAATTTTTGTGAGTCTCTATAACTCCCCCAATAATCGCATTATCTCGGGTGCGCGCGCCGATCTCATCGCTTTCCACGAAAAGCATAAAGCCGATTTCGAGGCGAAGCAAATCAAATATGTCTATCTGCGCTCGACGTGCCCTTTCCATTCAGAGCTGATGACACCGATTCTTGAAAAGTTCAAGCCCGATCTTGCAAAAATCGGTTTTGATTTCAAAGGCGCCGATCTCAAATTTCCCGTCTATTCGTTTTGGGACGGGGCGAATTTGCAGCAAGAAAACGACCTTGGCATGCGGATGACAGACGACCTCATGGTTAAAACGCTCTATTGGGATAAAGCGATGCTGCCGGTGAAGAACAATTCCGCGATCACGGCGATTCTCGACTTCGGCCCCGGCAAAACAAGCCAGCGCCTGAGTCAGGATACTCTCGCAGGGCTCGGCCGCGAAGTGCCGATCTACGCAATAGCGTTCGCGAAAGATCTAAAAACTGTCTTAGAGTAGACGATATAAGGTAACGCTATGCGTTACCTTTGTATTGAAATCGAAAGCGGCACGCCGGGCAGAGATAATCGCCCGGTTGTGTCACGCGCAACACGTTGCGGCAATTCGGGCAGGTAATGAGCTTTTTTACCGCAGCATTGAGGTGGATTTCCTTCGCTTCGGGGGCGGCGTTACTTTCGGTAGGCTTTTTTAGAGACTCAGCTGAAGGCTGCGGCGTTGGTGCGGGAGCTTCGGCAACTGCCGTTGCCGGTTCCGCGCGCGTCGGCTCGAGTGTTGCTGCTTTAGGCGCGTCGGTTACAGGCGGCGCATCGCTTGCCATCGGGTGCAAGCCTTTCTTATCGGCAGAAAAATGTTCTTCGACGTGCATCTCGCCCGACGGTGCAAGCGTCGCGGCATTTTTTTCGGGAGCCGCAACAATATGCAAATCGTCTAAATTCACCATTTCGGGCGTTTCGACGGGTGTGTCCGATTTTTTTTCTAGCGCGACCGGTTTTTCTTTAGCGATTCGCTTGATGCCCGTGAGTGCGCTCACGGCATCGTCGTAGTCGCCGACCAAATTAAGTCTTTTATCGAGCTGCAAAAAGCGCAAGAGCTGGCGCGTTTCGCTCGAAAGTTGAAATAACACAAGCTTACCGTTTTGTCCGGCGACAAAATTTTGTAAGTCGATGAGTGCGCTAATGCCTGCCGACGAAATATATTCGAGGCAGAGGCAATCAACCGCAAAGGCGCGATAGCCCGCCGTGATTTTTTCGTTAAACCAGCCGCGAAAATCGGCAGCGCTATGCGAATCGAGCGAACCTTCGAGTTCGATAACAAGTATTTCTTTTTCGATAGCCGTGTTAAATTCGAGCATAACTATTTAATCGGTTCGACTAATATCGCATCGAGAATATCGGTTTGCGGACGCGCCTCGAGCCGCGCCGAAGGTTGATTCACTTTTTTCTCCAAATCGTTGAGTTTGCCGCTCAACGCTTGAAACCCGTGCGAGACTTCGGTTTTAATAACTTCATTTTCCCAAAGGTATGTGAGCGCATATTTCCATTCGCGTTGAATGCCGCGCGCGCGTAAAAAGAAGGCGAAGAGCACGACGCCCGATAGAAGAAAACCCGACAAAAAGACAATCGCCAAAATTAACAGATATTTTGTTAATATCGCTTGCAGATAATAATATTCTCCTAAGCGGTTCATCAAAACATGCAGCGTCGCGTACGATTTTTCTTTCTTCGTCCGCATGTCGGTTTCTTTGAGCGCTACGCTAAAGTCGGTCGAATAATGTACGTCGCTGCTCATCAGCGAATCGACGATAAAAGAATTCTTGCCGTGGAAAATCCCCTCGGGCTTTGGCAAATTTTCTTGCTGCACATTGTTGGCTTCGTAGAAAAGCGAAGAATGATAGAACGGGTCGAGATATTTCGCCGAAAACATATTGGCCGCTTCGTTCGTGCGCGTCGTAACTTGCGAGATGTCGGAGTGCGCAAGTACGCGACCATCTTTTTTAAGTATGAACACCTCACTGATCGGTCGTTCGCCTTCTAAGTATTGATTCTTGTTAACCACACTCGCGAATATTGCACTGAGCCGCGCCATCGAATTTTGATCGAGCGCCAGCGTCCCCGCCGAAAGTGAAAGTGCAATTTCGCGGCCGCGCTCGCTATAGCCCATTTCGAGCTGGCGCGCCGTTTCTTTGAGCGAAATATAGCCGAAGACGGCAAGCGACGAAAGTAGAACGAGTTCGACGAGAAGAAAAATTCCCAATGCGAAGCTGAAAGTGAAGCTGCGTACCGATACTTTGTCGCCGCGTAAAGCGCCTGCGCTTGTACGTGCCGTCGGCGTCGCTTCTATGAGTTCGGGCGTATTTGTCGCCTTTGCATCCATACTCTGTTATCGGTTATGTGGAGTAATTTTGGTATAAAATTATTTGCACCGAAACGATGGGTGTCAGTCCCCCAGTCACTCCGCTAAAGCTCCCACCCCGAAAAATCGCGCGCCCGAAGGGGTATACTTACCGAACATAAGATATGGCGTTAGCAGCGGAGACAACCGCCTTTTTAGAAGATCTCGAAGAAAACCTCAGTGCAATCGAGTCGGCGTTACAAAGTCTTGAAGAAGAACCGACAAATTCCGAGCTATTGCGACAAATTTTTCGCGCTGCGCACACTATCAAAGGAAACGCCGCGATGATGAATCTCACGCCGCTCGTCGCCTTGGGACATGCGGTTGAAACGGCTTTGCAAGAAGCGGTGAACGGTAATCTGCAACTCACGAATGAAGCGCTGCGTCTTTTTGTCGACAGCCGCAGCGCGATGGCGTCTATCGGGCAAAGGTTACGCGACGGTAAAGACACGAGTACGGTCGATATCCGCCCGATAACCGACCACATTCAAGTGTTGCTTTTAGAAGACAATGCAGCACCTGCAAGAGGCGGCCCACGCGAAGTCGAAATTCGCGTACGCATCGCCCGCGCCGAACTTGTGCCCGCAGTACGCGCGTTTCTCGTTGAAACTAAAATCGCCGAGTTGGGCGAGATTGTTCATAAAGACCCCAGCGATGAAAAATTAGAATCGCCCGAGTTTCTCGCATCGGAAAGAATCGTTACTTATCGAGTGCAGACGGTATCGAGCGCAGAGGCGATTCGCGATAATTTGAATATTGATCTCATCGACGAAATTATCTTGGCCGAACGCGGCGCGTCCGCCGCATCAAAAACGGCGTCTGCCACGATAGCCGAACGCGGCAAAGCGGAGATAGCGAGCGACGTGCAGGCGACGACCGGCGACACAGTGCGACTCGCTGTACGCATCTTAGATCGCTTACTCAATCTCACGGGCGAATTAGTTTTAGCGAATAGTTCTCTCGACCAAATAGCCATAGACGCCGCACAACAAAGCGGCGATCATCTTGTGGCGCGGCTTACCGAAAAAAATCGCGAGATCTACCGCATCGCCGCAGAGATTCAAAATATTGTGATGCAAGCGCGTATGCTGCCGCTCGCAACCGTGTTCTCTCGCTTTCGCCGTTTTGTGCGCGACTACGCTGAGGCGAATAAAAAATCGATTCGTTTAGAAGTGAGCGGCGAAGATACAGAACTAGATAAGCGCGTCATCGACGAGATTGTCAAACCGTTGACGCATCTCATTCGCAACTCGCTCGATCATGGTTTAGAACCCCCGGCAGAGCGCATCGCTGCGGGTAAAGCTGCCGAGGGATTCTTGCGCATCGCTGCCGCTCAAGCGGGCAGCAGCATTCTTATCGTTGTCGAAGACGACGGCCGGGGATTGAATAAAGAAAAAATATTGGCGCGCGCTATCGAAAAGGGTCTTATTTCGACGGCGGCGGCAGAACAAGCGAGCGTCGAAGCGATTCATGAATTCATTTTCATGCCGGGTTTTTCGACGCGCGAAACCGCCGACGATATCTCGGGGCGTGGTTTCGGTATGGACATCGTTCGCGATTCGATAAAGAAACTTGCCGGCGATATTTCTCTAATATCGACAGAAGGCAAAGGCACACGCATGACGATTAAACTGCCGTTGACGTTGGCGATTCTCACGACATTGACTTTCAAAGTGCGTAACGATCTTTTTGCGATCCCTTTGAATACGATCGACGAAAGTTTGCGCGTACCGGCGAATGCGATTATGCAACTCAATGGTCGCGAGGTTTTGCACAATCGCGATACCATCATTCCGTTCATTCGGTTAGATCGAGTATTGGGATATCCCGATCTCGCGGACGACGCGCGCGATATTCAAAACGCTATCGTCGTCGATCTGAGTGGAAGGAAGTTTGCGCTGGGAATGGACGAGTTTTTGAAAAAGCAAGAGCTTGTGGTGAAGTCGTTGGGAGAAAATTATCGCCAAGTCAAGGGACTCGCCGGCGCGTCGATGGTCGGCGACAACGAAATTGTGTTTATTCTAGATATTGCCGAAGTCGCCGAGTTGAGCAATCCCACGGCGAGTGCATACACCCAGACAAGCTATGAACAAAAAACCGAAGTTACAAAAATAATTTCATCTCGCGAAGCCGAGATACTTTGCGAAGAAAATAAAGAGCCGGAGAAGAAGGGAATGGAATTAAAATCGTTTCTCGATGCAGCAAATTCAGCTATGGTGCGCGAGTGGATTGCGCAAAGTAATAAGGCGGCCGTTAAAGGGATACGCATGCTCACTGGCAACGCAGAGATTGCCGTTAAGCGAAGTCGCGGCGCGCGCATCAAGAGCGAGAAATCGCGCGATGTGATCGCGAAGTTGCGCAATCGCGCAGCGGATATATTTTTTATCCATCTGCCGATGATACCGGCTGCGGGCGCAATCGATCTTATCATGAACCGCGAGAGCGGCGAAAAAATGGCAAAGTTGCTTTTTAGTGCGGCTGGCATCGAACACGACGGTGAGTTCGACGCAAGCCCACTTTTAGAGATCACCAATATCTTGGGGAGCGCGTATACAAACACGTTGACGTTCTTGACCGAGAAGGCTGTCGAACCTGCGACGCCGACGCTGCTCGAGAGCGTCGCGGAAATCAACGCGCTAATCGATAAGCGACTCGCCGACCCGCAATCCGAAATGTTGGTCGTCGAGAATCAATTTCATATAAAGAACGAGAATATTGAAGTAGAATTGGTTATCTATTTGGCAGGATAGAATTCTGGAATCTTGCCGCTATGGATTTCCATAGCAATAAGATTTACTCGCAGCCATGTCTAAATAAACAAGCACGGTCGAAAAGGAACAAACGTTCAAGATTATGAAAAATTCGATATTTAGCTTCATAGCAATTGCTACAATAGCCAGTGCGCTTTCTGCGCAAGCTAGCAACTACCCAATCACTCCTAACGAGGTTGCGGGAGTCACGAACCTTGGTCCTGGAGTCAACACATCGGAGAGCGAGTACACACCTTTCATCACTCCCGACGAAAGGTTTCTATTTTTTCAATCGAACCGCTCGCCGTCGGCTGGCCCCGAAGGCGATTTCGATTTATGGTATTCGATGAATAAGCCAAAGCCGGGTTCAACCGAACCTAATTTTGAACTCTCGGCAAATGTTGGTTTACCCATTAACTCAGAAAACCTCGACGGGCATCCGAGTTTGCGCCGTTTGCCGACGGGCGAATATGAAATGTATTTCTGTTCGTTTTCGTCGCCGACGCGACAGGGGCCGAAGCTGACGAATATTTATTACACGATCTGGAAAGGCGGCAAGTGGGCGAACCCGGTTCCTGTGAGCGAAATCAATACCGATTTTCACGATCGTATGCCGTCGATTTCACAAGACGGTAAATATCTTTTTTTCTCCTCTGATCGGCTGGGCGGGCATGGCGGCGACGATATTTGGTATAGCGAGCGTGACACTGCAACGGGAAAGTGGGGTGAGCCGGTGAATGCGGGATCTATCAATACTGCAGCTTCTGAAGTAACCCCTGCGATTCACGCCGACGGTATCACGCTCTATTTTTCATCGAACCAAGCGGGCGGTGTCGGTGGTTACGATATTTATTTTACGCAGTCGTTGGCAAAGCTCGCCGACGAGAACGAAACAAATATGGCGGCAAAAGGTTGGGCGCAACCTTTGAACTTAGGCAAACCGTTCAACTCTGAATTCGACGACGAATATCCGACGGTCATTGCGACGGGCGAGCGTGTGTATTTTACTTCGAATCGTCCCGAAGGTATCGGCGCGTTCGATGTTTATCGTGCGATCGTGCCCGAGTTTGCGCGGCCGACAAAGCATCTGTCTTTTCAGGGGCGTACGTTTGCGGGAACACGTAAACGCGCAATACCGGCAAAAGTGAAGTTTAGCGCAGACCCCGTCGAGTATCGCGCCGAAACGACGGCAGAAAAAAACGGCGAATATAAAATCGGCGTTGTGAATCAACGCATCTATACGGTGGATGTAGAAGCGACGGTACCGGGCTACCTCGTAACAAAAGATACGCTCGATACCAAGAAACTCTACCAAAACGGCGACATCACACGCGACTATGAATTACATCGCGATATAAAAATTCCGAAGAAAATCGATTTCGTAATGCATTTCGTCGATGGCGATGGCAAAGCGGTAAATCCTAAAGTAAAATACCGAATTAATCCTAAATCGAAAAAATTGAGCACACTCAAAATAAAGCAAGGGCGTGCGCAAGTGCAGCTCTTCGACGCGGCGGAGTATACGAACGAGGCAGATGCAGTCAGCGCGCTCGACGGCTTAATCGTCGAAGTCACTGCGCGCAAAAAAGATTTTCCGAATCTAAATCAGAAAACCGAAATTAGCGGCTTGCTCGACGCCGCCGGTAAAGAAGTCGGAGAAACTCTCGAAGTCACGTATGTGATGGGCACGAAAAGCGCAGAGGTAAAGACCGAGCCACAAGACGAGCCGAAAGAAGAGATCGAAGTTGTTAAGCCGCAGAAGGCCGCGCGTACCTTGAAGTTCTTGGGTCGCATCTATTTTGCTACCGACGTTCACGATAAAATGGTGGGAGACGATACAGCGTTTTTGAAACGAGTGGCGAAAAAAGTTAAACACGAAAAAACGACACTCATTATCTATGGACATGGCGATAGCCGCGGTACTTCTCCGTACAATGCGCATTTGTCGAAATTGCGCGCCGAGTTTGTGAAGAAAAAGCTCGTCGAATTTGGTGCCCCGGCGAAACGTATCGTTGTCAAAGGCCTCGGCAAGCGCCGCCGTCGCTATAATAACGACAATACCGAATTCAAAAAGCAGAAAAATCGCCGCGCCGATATATTCATCTATGTACGCACGCCCGTTGCAAAAGAATAACCGTCGTCGGCAACGCGACCGCGCCAGCGCAATCGAATGGCAAAAAGGACTAATTAACTTGTGCGCTATCGGAACGTAAATCATGCAATGGCACGTGGAATTCAAACATATCGCTGCTCCAGAAAGTGAGGTATTCTTCTACAAAACCGGCTTCGGGATCCCATTTCGTTGTCGTTGCTGAATAGTTACTACAAAAATAGCGGCGAATCGCTCGTCGTGCGGGTTTTTTCCAGAGTTGGATGAGGCCATAGATTAGAAATGAAACACTAACCCTCAAGGACGCCGCTATGTAGTGGAAAGTATCATATTCGGCGGCAGTGAATCGTGTAGTAGTTATTACAAAATTTTCACCCGGTTTTCGGTTGTATGTTCGTGCGATTTCACGACGTAGTTGGTTGCGCATTTGAAGCCGTAAATACCGTGCACCGTATTGCAAAATCTCTTTTTTTCTGCCCCGCCACATTAATGCGGCTCCGGCTGGTAGGCTAATGCTTGTTATCACTATTTTTTTCATCATTCTGTCCTCCAAGTGCTCTTATATATTAAATACCAAGAAACTACCTTTTTTTCTCACGTGTATAGAAAAAAATTTGATTTTGGGAGCATAGACCCGTAATAGTTATTACATCCGCAATCTAACTCTACCGCCGATTCGAGATGGCCAGCACTACTTAAAAAAAATTATCGCGGTAAAAAAACACCAATAGCAACCGTTGCCAAAAAGACTACGCTAAATGCGCTGTTGACATGAAAAAACGCAATCGGGATTTTTTCATAACGTGGATTTTTTGTACTACCGACAAGGTAGTGTTCAGCAAACAAGAGTACTGCAAGCAGACCGAACGTCAACCAACTCCACGGCGATAGCGGGAGTGTAGCAATCAACGCAGCTACCGCCGCGAGCGTGCAAACATGTGCGACGCGGGAAATCCACATGGCTGCCCCGATACCGAAGCGCGCCGGAATCGACTGTAATTTTTCGGCGCGATCGAAATCGCGGTCTTGAAGCGCGTAAAGAATATCGAAGCCTGCGATATAGAACATTAATGCTACAGACATGAGCACCGCTTCGGCATGAATTTGTTGTAAGAGTGCGATATAAACTGCCATCGGCGCCAAGCCAATCGCGGCACCGAGCCAGAAATGGCAGAGCCAAGTAAAACGCTTCGCGAAGCTATAGCCGATAACGATGATCGCTGTCGGTAAGGCGAGAAAACCTGCCAAGGGGGCGAGCAGATAAGCGCTCGCGCAGAGTACGGCTGCCGAGAGCACGGCAAAGATTGCAACGGCTTTGGTGCTCAAAATGCCTGCAGGAATCTCGCGCCCATTTGTTCGAGGGTTACGCGCGTCGATTGCGCGGTCGAAAATACGATTTGCGGCCATCGCCAGACTACGCATCGCCGAGAAGGCAACCGCGATGAGTAGAACGCTTTGCCATGTAATAACTATTACATGTCGGTAGCGTACGGCGACGACGACGATTGCGGCGAGAGCGAACGGCAGCGCAAAAAGCGTATGCGAAAATTTTATCATGCGTAAATATTGAGCGACTACAGTTAACATGAGCTTATGAGCGGCGTGCGAGAAACTTTATTTTGCGACAGATTCAACAACTTCTAGACCAAACGCTTCGAGACCGACGATGCGACGCGGATTGCGCGTCAGCAGGCGAATTTTTTTAACGCCGAGCTGGTTCAATATTTGCGCACCGATGCCATATTGGCGCAGTGTGCTCTCGGTATCTGCGCCGTCGGGAGATATGATTTGCGACGATTTTTGTCCGATAAAAATAAAGATGCCCTTTTTTTCTTTAGCGAGAGCCGCCATTGCGTCGTCGATCGATAGATAGTTCTTGCGCGTCGAGCCTTTGAAAACGTCGGCAAACACGTCTTCGCGATGTACGCGCACGAGAACAGGTTTTTCCGCCGTGAGCTTGCCGACGGTGAGCGCAAGGTGTACGTTGTCGTCGGTTGTCGACGTGAAATAGTGCGCGGTGAATTCGCCCCATTTTGTTTTGAGCTTCGATTGTTGCGCAAGTTTTATCGTTTGCTCGCTGCGGCGGCGGTATTCGATGAGCGCTTCGATGGTCAAAATCGGCAACTTGTGCTCGTGCGCAAATTTCAAAAGATCGTCCATGCGCGCCATCGTGCCGTCGTCTTTCATAATTTCGCAGATGACGCCGACCGGAGCTTTGCCCGTGAGTCGGCAAAGATCGATGGCCGCTTCGGTATGGCCTGCGCGCACGAGCACCCCGCCATCGCGCGCGACTAATGGGAAAATATGTCCGGGACGCATGAAATCCTGCGCTCGCGCAGCGGGATTTGCGAGTTTTTTAATCGTATGGTAGCGGTCGTGCGCCGAGATTCCCGTCGAAGTTTTTTCTTTGACGTCTACAGAAACTGTGAACGCTGTGCGGCGCTCGTCTTCGTTGCGCTTAACCATCGGTTGTAAGTTGAGATCGCGAGCGCGCGGCGCTGTGATCGGCGCACAGATCAATCCGCGACCGAACTTCGCCATGAAGTTTACCGCATCGGGGGTCGTATCGTCGGCAGAGAGTACAAGGTCGCCCTCGTTCTCGCGATCTTCAGAGTCGGTGACGATGAGCATTTTTCCCGCCTTGAACGCGGCGAGCGCGGTGGGCACGTCTACAACTGCGCCTTTCTTGGAGCGCATGAGCGGCAATTTGCCGAGGCGTTTTAGCATGTAGTATCGGTTGGCGGATTGCCGCCGTAACGGCTACTGAAGACGATTATCTTCAGTTTGCCGTTCAAGAATATTGAGATGTAGCGTCGGTGTAATGAGGATTACCATCACAACTACAGGCAGGCTCGCAAGAATTGTGGCCATCCACAGCATCGGCGAAAATGAAATCGTGAGCAAGATAAAAGCGGTAGCACCACCGAGGATGAGTAGTTTATCAAGTAAGGAGCGTTTTTTCGTTGCGGATGCCATAGAGGCCAGTATGGAGCTTCTTTCACTGCGTCAATTTAAAATAGAGAATGATTGACACGGGGACGGTCTGCGAACAGACAGCCAAAAAAGATAAAAAGGTCTTAATATATGCATAAAACAACGCTCGTTTCACCTTCGTCGCACGTAAGAAAGTCTGTACCTTATAGCTACGCGGATATCGCGCTCGATATTCTTGTGTTTTCTACTGGTGTAGAGAAAGTTAAGGCATTCTTACCGACGGAGAAGCACTCCGCAATACGCTATCCGTTGGGGCGTTGCCTAAGCGCGTTGGTCTGTCTTGAATACCGTTCTGCAGCGGAACCGGCGTATCACGAAGTCGCACTCTGCCTGCCGTTGGCGGGTTTTGGTCGGCACCTGCTGCCAGACATGATCTACGCGCTTTCTGATTTGAGTAGTCGCACTCTGCATGCGCATATCGTGCATCTTTTCGGCGATAATGAGATAGGGCTCGTGAGCGAACGAAAAAAACTGGGTTATCCCGGTTTGTTAGCGGATATAAAATTAACAACGACATCGCAGCGTCGTAGCTACACGGTTTTTGACGCCGAAAGTAAATTCATGTTGCTGCGTGCGGCCTATGCGCCCGGCGAAGGCGTTTCCCTCGGTTCGAGTCGATTCAGCGTTTGCACATACCCGCATACCGAACACGGTTTTTCGCGCGCGCATTTCGATTTTGAATTTGCCGATCTACGCATGAATCCTCTGCCAGAAAATATTCTGCTCGAACTCGGCGGCGACGAAATTGCCGAAACGGCGAGCCTGCTTTTCGCGAAACCGCTCGTGTCGCTGAGCGCATCGCATGCGCGCGGAGTTTTTCACCCCCCGCTATCGATACGATGAGTGCGTCCGGCAAGCGAATATCGACAATCTGGCGTGCACTAGTTAACGCCGGCCAAGATAAAATCACGAATGTGCGCCAAGCGAAATATCATCGTATAGCCAATCGGTTATTGCTGGCTATCGTCTTCATCAATTTATGGCTCAATTGTCTTGAAATATTCGCGTTTGGGTTGCTTCTCCAGCGCGATGCAATTCGATACAAGAGCTATTTTGCGGCATACGGCGGATTAAGCACGGTGTTGTATTTTATGACTGCATTAACCTTTTATCTCAAGAATCGTACTGGAGATATGAAATTTGCGTTTGTTATCGTCGTGAGCGTCGTGGGTTATGTCCTCGCCTTATCGCTCTTTTTGGGATCCAAGCTGATGTTGCATCTTGTATTTTTCGCACTCATCCCGATTCCGTTTTTTATCCATACCGTGCGCGAGTGGCGTAGCGTGGTATTGCACGAATTAGTTATTATCGGCGGATTCGTAGGCGTTTTCTATGGCTATGCGCATCTTGCGCCGCTCTATCCGTTGCCCGCCGATCTTGAGGCAGGTTTTCTTATCGCCGCGCTTTTTACGACAATTGCGATCATGATTGTTTGCGTCTATGTAATGTGGCGACAAAACGACGACGCAGAGACTCAGTTGAGCGTTGAAAAGCGTCATGTTGAAATGTTGCTCGAAGAAACGATTCCAAAACTCGAAAGCGCCGAAGCGAAATATCGCAATCTTGTCGAAGGAACCAACGATGTCGTTTTTTCAATGAGAATCGACGGTACGATTTTGGCGATCAATCGTGCTATCAAAAAGCATTTGGGTTATACTGTCGAAGAAATAATCGGCGGCAATATCTATGAATTGCTCGTTAGCACCGATGGCGCAGCGTACGCACTCGAGCGAGAATTACTGCAAGAATCGATTACAAATTTAGTCCGCGAACGATCTACGATTACCACACGTGCGACGTTTGCGGGGAAATATGCGCGCGAGCCGGTCGAATTTTCGTTGCGCTTAGAGTATACACAGTCGGCTAAAGGCGAAGAAGAGATTCTCGGGAAAGCCGTTTCTGTGCAAGACGATTTGATGCTAAAATTTCTCCATCGCGAGCGAGGTTCGTATTCGATCGGCAATCTCATCAGTCACGCCGATCTCTTAAGCCAAAAACTGACGCGCAATCTGACAAAATTTGTCGATACAAGCGACGCGCAGGCGATGCGCATAAGCTTACGCGAAATGCTTATCAATGCGATCGAACACGGTAATCTCAGCATTACATTCGACGAAAAAACGCAAGCGCAAGCGCACGGCGATTTTTTGGAGTACTTAGCGCTGCGCAGAAAATCGCCCGAATATGCGGGGCGTACTGTACGCGTCGATTACGTTTTAAGCGAAAAACGTATTGCCTACCGAATCGTCGACGAAGGTCCGGGTTTCAATCATGCGGCGATTCTTGCCGCGACAGATTCCGCTAACGAGGATTTTCTCGCACACGGGCGTGGTATCAGTATGACGCGCAGTCTTTTCGATGTGGTGCGTTATAATGCTAAAGGTAACGAAGTAATCTTAATCAAATATATCGCCGCATGAACTTTCGCCGAGGCTGTCGGTACGGCTCGTGGGTGCGTGACCAGCGACTGTGCATAATCGGCGATTTTAATTTGTTTTTCTGCTTGCCAAATTAGCCAATAAGTGAACGGTGGTTCATGTTAGATAATTTAGATTTAATGACCGAAGTCGAGAAGCTCGCGCACGTTCTGAAAGTTGCTCCCGAGAGAATTCAATTCTTAAAAAACTTATCGCTCGACGACTTTCGTAACCTCAACGACTCGATTTCCGATCGACTACTCACCGACTCGTCCGACGTCTGGGGTAAGCTCGCGGGCGTCGCCAAATTCATGCCGAACTTTATCAACGCGCAGGTGGCGAAATCGCTCTTGGGGCCAAACATCACCGCAAATTTAACATATCATATCGAATTAAAACAAGCGGTCTCGATCGCCAAAAGTCTTAATATCGAATTTCTCGCGCAGGTCGCCGAAAATCTCGTGCCAGCGCGGGCGCAGCATATTATTCAAGCGTTTCCGATGGATGTCATGGTGAATCTCACCCGTATACTCACGCGCGATAAAAAATATTTCACGATGGGCGCTTTTGTCGATTACATGGATATCGAAAAAATACACGCGCTGTCGAAAGAAATCCCCGACACCGAATCGTTGTTGCGTGTCGGCATGTATACGCAGAACAAAGCGCATGTCGCGAAACTCGTCGACGGTTTTACCGACGAGAAAATTCTCGATATGATCGAAACGTCGCAGCGCAAAGATTTGTGGCCGTCGGTGTTGGGTCTCATCGCACATTTTACCGACGCGCAAAACCAACGCATCGCCAGCCTTGTCGGGCGCATGTCGGTCGATGCGCTCTTGGGTATGGTGCCGTTCGCGATCGAGCACAATGCGCTCGTACACATTTTTGCCTTCTTGAAATTTTTAAGCCCCGAGATGTACGCACACATGGCGACAATCGTCGCGAAGCTCGACTCCGAAGCGTTGGCGAAAATTATTGTGGCCGCCGATGCATCGGGTCAATTGCCTGTGGCAGTCAAAATCGCCGACCATCTCGCCGAGCGCGACGTCGAACGCCTCGCGGTCATGTCGCATCGCTACGAAGACGAACTTTTGACGCGCGTTATTCTTACTGCGCACAGCGAAAATCTGATACCGTTCGGTTTACGGCTTTTGGCGTTGTTGCCCGACAGCGAGATCGAACGCGCCGAACGTATCGCCAAAACTATGGATCGGCAGGTTATTCAAGACGCGCAGGCGCAGATCGATCAATCGCTCTTCAAAGAAAAACTTGCGTGGTTGCGTAAGATTTAGCGGCATTCGCCTATTCCGATTTCCATTTTTTGACTCGCTCTTTGAAGAGCCTTAAATATTTCTCTTGCATAAGAGGCGAGAGAAAGCTCTTCTCTAACAACGGCGAAAAATGACTTTCTAAGGCTACAATCTCCGCTTCGACCGTCGCTACCGTTTTCGGTAGAAGTTGCATGCGTTCGACGGCGAGATAGTGCGTAAAAAGTTGGCGCGAGAGACTATTGCGTTTACCGCCGAGCGGCAGCGCCGATTCTTCGCGGGCGTTTTTTAGCGCAATAGTCGTGCTCAATAAATCGTAGGCGGGCGCTAATTTAACCATATCGCCGCGCGTGAGTAGCGAATAATTTTTTAGATGCATATCTTCGTTGCCTATAAGATGCGAAAAAATTAACCGACGCAGCATTTGTATTTTTTCTAAAAGTGGAATTGTCGCATACGTATCGACGATAGCGATAACTTGTTCGACGCTGGAGTCGTATTTTGTGTCGCGTGTTTTTCCCGAAAGCTGCGCGAAATCTTCGAGAGGAAGCTTTTCTTTGCGCCCGCCGCGATCGAAGCGCTTAATAAAATACGTCAGTTCGCGATTCTTGTCGTAAACTAAGCCGTGCAACGGTGTTTCAATGCCGCACATTGCCGCAAGTTTCATCGTAAAATCTTCGTTCTCGGGCAATTCGGCGTAGATTGCCGATTGCGGTTTCAAGATAAATTTTCCGCCGGTGTCGACGACGGTAAATCCGGCTTGTTTGCGCTCGAACACGGCGCTCAGTTTGGGTTGCACTCCCTGAATCGACATTTTCTCCATACGCACCAGCGATTCTTCGCGTTGCTGCGCTTGGCTTAACGCAAGCGGCGCGAGAGTTTCGAGCCCGCGCGACAGCAAATTTAAGCCGCGCGCCGAATAATCGGCGTCGCCGCAGTCTTCGTACGTAATCGGGCAGCGGTTCACTCCGCGCTCCGCACGGTGACATGGCCGACCATATCGCCGCCTAGCCGCACAAGCAGCCCGAAACCGTCGTCGCGATCGATCTTGTGCGTTTTCAGAGCGTGCTCGAGCTGCAAGCCTTCGGGTAAGAGGCCGTCGAAAAATGCGGGAAACGCGGTAAAAAAATACGGCTCGTTGCGTACCGGCAGCGTGAGCGAAATCGCGCGGCCGCGGTACGGCAAAAAATATTTTAGCGCATAGCGCTTCTTGGGGATTTCTTCTGTGAACACTGCCGCTGCCTCGCCGTTGACGCAGACTTCACAGCTTCTCATGTACTCTCGCTTGCGCTTGCAGTAAAGGGCTTTCGAGGCGCAGTTTGATATTCAACGCCGCCAAG
>JAFEGD010000238.1 GCA_018240245.1 Spirochaetota bacterium
AATAGACGTTAGCAAATTGAATCTGAATCGCGCAGGATCAAAAACGAACTGCCGGAAAAATGCGCCCGAAAGTTCCGCGCGACGCAAACAGGGTTATCACGCCCATTTTTTAGAGGTGCCCATAAGCTAATTCGCCTTTCTTATTCGTGTGATCGCCTTGGCCACCGCCACTGGTCGCCTTCGTTGCGACAAAATATTGGCTTTGGTTAGGGACTCGTTCGTCTTCTATCGATTTCAAATCATCTAATGCAAACTCTATGGGCCTAAAACGATCGACAAAACTACCGTTCGGCTGTTGTGGTGGAAAGCCAATATCAGTCCGAGTGGCGACGATTATTATTCGTCGCCTGCTTTGAGAGATTCCAAAATCTGCTGCAACGAGTTCCCAGACTGACGGATTGTAGCCCGTAGCTTTAATATCACCGAGAATTTTGCGCAAATAGATTCCCTTGTGCAGACTTGCAATATGTGGCACATTTTCGCCAATGACGACATCGGGCCTGTGGTGCTTCATATAGCCAATCATGGCTAAATACAAAAGTCCGCGTGCGCCAGCAAAACCCACTTTTGGACCCGACGACGAAAAATCTTGGCAAGGAAATCCCCCAATCAAAACTCGCGCCTTTGGCAAACTTTCCGGAGCAATCTCGGTTAAGTCGCCGACGACAGCAGCGTCGCTGATATTTAATCTGTACGTTTCGATCGCTAACTTGTCATTATCAATTGCCTGTAAAATTCGAAACGGGTGTGAATGAAACTCCGAACCCATGTAGCGAAAGCCGCCGAGAAACCCCAAGTCCATACCACCGCAGCCGCTGAACATCGACAAAACATCGTATTTTCTATTCGTAGGCCTCTCGCCGGACATTACATCAAATAGTTCTTTAACGTTTGGATTATGTCGCATCCCAAAATCAAATTTTGGCATTCGCCTTAAGGCTTTCCTCTTCGGGAGTCCTGACTTCGGCCTCATGACCTTTTCAGCTAAAGTAAACGCAAGCAACATCGTAAAGTAAAAACTATTTTATCCCCCATTCCCGCTGGACGGGTTGTAGAAAATTCTACCCCCGGGTATATGATAGAAGATACGCAAGACATCCGCACGCGCGTTACAAAACGACTCATCGGCGGCGGCACACGTTTAGCGTTTAACGAAGCATTGCCGCATGTTCTCGTACGCCGTGTGCTCGACTTGATCGCGCCGCTGGCGAGACCCGCCGACGGCTGCGAATTGCAGCAAGGTGTCATCGATGCCATCCCTTACGATTTTTGGACGCCGCGTGAGTTTGTACCGGGTCGGGTATTGCTCTATAGCCACGGCGGCGGCTATACTTTGTTCTCGCGGCGCACGCACCAAGGCCTTGCGTCGCGGCTTGCTGTCGAATTCGCCGCGCAAGCGCTCGTCTACGACTATCGCCTCGCGCCCGAACATAAATTTCCCGCCGCAATCGACGACGCGCTCGCTGCGTATGGGCATCTCTTAAAAGTCGGCTACCTGCCGCAGAACATTATTCTTGCCGGCGATTCGGCGGGTGGTGGCATTACGTTTGCGCTCCCCCTCGCGTTGCGCGATTTGGGCTTGCCGCTACCGGGGCTGCTCATCGGTCTTTCGCCGTGGGTCGACATGACTTCGTCGGGGCTCAGCATGAAAGAAAATGCCGACAAAGATGTCATGCTCAACGCGCATGGCATCGACGATTTCAAGCTCAAGTATCTCGGCGATTGCGATCTCAAACACCCTTATGTATCGCCGCTCTTTGCAAACTTAGCGGGATTACCCCCGGTCATGTTGCAGGCTGCGGGTGACGAAATTCTACGCGACGACTCGGTGCGTCTTGCCGCCGCGTTACGCGCTGCGGGCGTACAGGTCGAACTCGATGTGTGGCCAGGGCTGTTTCATGTGTTCGAGTTTGCGTGGCGCTGGCTACCGCAAGCCAACGAAGCCATCGGAAAATTGGGTGAATTTGTGCGCCGCCATTATAAAAAATAAAACCCCTTTATGTGGCATTGCCACATAAGAATGATATTTTGACAATTTATGCTTGTACGCCGATTTGCGCTTTCGATTAGGTAAGCCGTGCAGGAGCCCGTGGCGATTTCCCAGCCCGATACCTTTATCGAGCATTATGAGCGTAAGATTCATAGCCAAAAACAGCTCATTGAGTTGTCTAAGGCACTCAACTCTAATCTTGATTTGCGCTCGCTGATCGATTCAATCTTGAATGTGAGTATTGCGCAGAGCCGTTGCTTGCAGGCGGGTATCTTTCTTGTGCCCGAAATCGATTACCACGACCTCGTGCTTAACGAAAACTCGGTCGGTTTTGAAATCGATAACCCCGACGAATTTATCATTACTTATCGTTCTGATTTTATAAAACTGCTCGCAGAATACCCGACACTGCTCACGCTTGCCGAAATTAAAAACATCGCGGCGGCGACCGACCATTCGAGCCTTGCACAGGTCGATTATCGTAGTGCGATTCAGACCCTTTCGCGCATGGGCAACGATCTGCTGTTAATCCCCCTCAAAGCCAAAGGGCGGATTAACGGCGTATTGGTGATGGGCCCCAAATCTGACGGCGAGCAATACCTTGTCGAAGAAAAGGCGTTCTTGTCAGACCTAGTTTCTCTCGCGGCGATTGCCGTCGAGAACGCTCGCCTCTATGAGCTAGCGACCGTCGACATGATGACGAAACTCAAAATTCATCATTTTTTTCAAACGCGGCTGCGCGAAGAAATGGAAAGCGCACGCGAATCGGGTAAGCCCCTGAGTTTGCTGATGACCGATATCGATCATTTCAAGAAATTCAACGATACGTACGGACACCAAATCGGCGACCTTGTACTTAAAGAAGTCGCGAAGCTTCTTATCAATACCGCAACCGGCAAAGATATCGCCGCGCGCTACGGCGGCGAAGAGTTTTCTTTGATTGCTCCGGGTCGCAACCTCGACGCTGCGCGCGCGATTGCCGAAAAATACCGCGAACGCATCGAAAGCCTGAGTATTAAAAACCCTTCTAAGAAGGGCGATAAAATTCTGAAAGTGACGGTTTCTGTGGGCGTCGCTACCTTTGACCCCAAAACCGACCTTGAGAATAAGCATCTCATTGAGCGCACCGACCAAGCACTCTACGCGGCAAAGCACGCGGGCCGTAATCGGGTTGAGGTGAAGTAACGAACGGTAGCGAAACTGCTTTGCAGTTTCGCTACCTTTTCATTGACGCCGTCTTTGGAAATCTGAATTGCGCACCATGGCTGAACTCAGCAAAGACATCTTAGGTCGTAAAATGGATCCGTTTACTTTTGCCGTTGAACGCAGCAAAGTAAAAGAATTTTTAATCGCAATCGGCGAAACCAACCCGATTTACCACGACGTGAGCGCGGCGAAGGCGGCGGGCTATACCGACACGCCGATTCCGCCGACTTTTCAAACGGCATTTACGTTTTGGGGTTATGGCGATAAATTTTGGAGCGATCTCGAAGCGTTTGGCATCGACACGAAGCGGTTACTCCACATGAAAGAAGAGTACACATACCTTGCGCCGATTTATCCCGGTATGACCATAACTTGCAACGTCGAGGTTGTCGACGTGAAAGTCGGTAAGATGAACATGGTAACTTTCAAGAACACTTTCAGCGACGGCAAAGGTAAGGTCTTTATCGAAGCAGAGCAGGCGATTGTCATTCGCCCCGAAGGAATGTAATATGAAAACGATTCAATTTTCCGCATATAACGAAGGTCAAGATATTCCCGAACTCCGGGTCGGCCCGATTAAACAAATAGATCTCGTGCGCTACGCCGGGGCATCGGGCGATTTCAATCCGATTCACAACGACGTCGAAGCTGCGAAAGCGGCGGGTCTACCCGGCACTATCGCGCATGGTATGTACATCATGGCGCTTATGGGTCGGCATGTGAATAACTGGGTGCCACCGCAACAGGTAAAATATTTCGGCGTCAAATTCAAGGGCATGTCGCTACCCGGCGACACGATGGTTTTTACCGGCAAAATCAAAAAGAAAAAAGAAGACAACGGCGAGAAAATAATAATGGTCAGTCTGACTGCCGCTAACGAAAAAGGCGAAATAAAAGTAGCTGGCGATTTGACGATCAAAGCAGACTAATCACGGGGGTTTATGGACATATCATTCGGAGAGGCCGGCAGTCACAAGATTGTGCGCGTCATGGGTGACGTCGACCTCTATAATGTCGGCGATTTGAAACGCTCGGTTTTCGAACTCATCGACGAGGGCGATCTCGAATCGCTTGTGATTGATATGGCTAATGTGAACTACATCGACTCGTCGGGTGTGGGCGCTCTCGTCGCGGCACAGAAAAAAATGAAAACCCAAGGTGGCAAGTTCGGGCTCATGGGACTTACCGAAGACGTCTTGAATATTTTGAAGCTCGCAACGCTCGATCAGTTCTTCAAAATCTACCTTAACGAAACCCAACTGCCTTGAAGGCGAACGCAGACCTAATTACAACCGTCGCCCTTATTTACGGGGGGCAATCCGGCGAGCACGAAGTCTCGTGCATCTCTGCCGCATATCTCGAACAGACGATAAAACAAGGGGGATTCACCCCTGTCCCGATTTATATTTCGCGGGACGGGCTTTGGCACTGGCAGACTCAAGTCGGCCGCCAGCCGCAAGAGAATATTGAAAACCCGGCGACACTGACGCGCACAGCGAAGGGTGTAATTCTGCGCTCGAACGCGAACGCAATTGCGATCGACTTTGCTTTTCCGATCGTACACGGCACCGCAGGCGAAGACGGCGCATTACAGGGTTTTTTCGAGGTATTGGGTTTGCCGTATGCGGGCGCTGGTGTCGCCGCTTCGGCCGTCTGCATGGACAAGGCGCACATGCGCGCGCTCTTTGCGGCGAACGAGATTCCGCAAGTGAAATATTTTGTCATCGCAAATGCCGAGAAAGCATCTGCCGATGTTGTACATACGCGCATCGCCGACAGTTTTGGCTATCCGGTTTTTATTAAGCCATGCAACATGGGTAGTTCGGTCGGCGTGCACCGCGTGCAAGATAAATCTGCGTTGACGGCTGCGCTTCTCGACGCGGCGCGTTTCGACGATCATTTATTGTGCGAGCAGGGCTTGCCAGTGCGCGAACTCGAAATTGCGATTGCAGGCAACTACCCCGACTACATCACATCGGGGGTCGGAGAGATCTTGGTGAAACACGATTTCTATTCGTACGAAGCAAAATACCTCGACCCAAAAGGCGCTGAGTTGCAACTCAAAGCACGCATCGACGAAGCGACCGAACGTAAAATTCGCGCGCTTGCGGTGCAGGCGTTTCAAGCGGTGCGCGGCGACGGCTTTGCGCGCATCGATTTTTTTCTCGAAAAAACGCGCGGCGAACTTTATCTGAATGAAATTAACACCTTGCCCGGCTTTACCCCCATCAGCATGTTTCCGCAACTCTTTCACGCGGCGGGCGAGACGGGCGCTGCGATTACGCGCAAAATTATTCTGTGGGGCGCCGAGCGTTTTGCGCGCGTGCAGGCGTTACGCGCGGCGGCGCGCTAACTTTTTTGTGACCGGCGATTTTACACTTTCGTATCATTATTTAGGCGTCAACGATCGCCGCAATCACCTCGAACTCTTCTTAGATATCGACGGTAAATCTCTCTTAGAAACATGGCGCGCATTCGGGGATTGCAAAAGCGAGAGTGGCAAACATCGTTTCGTTGCTGCGCCCCCACACCGCCGCGTCTATCTATCGTATTCGGGCGCAATCAGTCAAGGTCGTGGCCGACTCCGAATTCTGCGCCACGGTAAATTTGTTGACGCTCGTTTGAAGTATTGCGAGAAAGAAACCCAAATGCGAAGTATTTGGGTTTTTTTCTCGTCTAATTAACTGATCTATGAGCGAATTGCGCGTACCGAGCCCAACCCTACCGCGCCCATTTGCGCGTGTCGTTAGCGAAGCCCCCATTACGCGCGACGATGTCGAGCGTGTGCGGCGCACGCTCCAACAATCGATCGACAACCTCGAACTAGAACTCAAACGCGAACGCGAACTCAACCGCAAGTTTGAAAAATCCGGCGCGGTGCTGCAAGAAATTTTAGAGGCGCCAAATTTTCGCGCTTTGAGCATGGCAACACGCCAAGCCGCCGGTGTCCCGACAGCGGCAGCGGCTCCTGTTGGCGGCAATGTTGCGTATGTCGACGAAGGCCCCGTCGAGTACGTCGATGTTACCGAAGTCGAACTCAACGATGCCGAAGTGCAGAAGCAAGAGATTTTAGCAAAACCCGCAGGTACTTCATGAAAGCGCTGTGTTGCTTTGCGCTTATCTGCATTTGCGCGACGCGACTCATGGCATCGGACGAGTTGCCCTTGTCGACGCAGACCACCGAAATCGACGACGGCTTTTTGTCTCTCGAAACCGGCTTCGGCTACGACACATACCCCACTTCGCAATTCGCAAAAGTACCGCTTTTTTTCACCGGCGGTTCGTCGAACCGCGAAATCACGTCTCGCTTTGTCGTGCTTTCCGATATAGCGCACGCGAGCAGCTATTTTGCCGGCGACAATTCGTTTTTGAATCCGGGGGGGATTTACCTCTATAACTTCGGTCTCATGGATATCGATTATCTTTCATGGCACGGTCGGTCGTGGTCGTTCGGTTTTGGCGGCGGCGCGGCCCACCAGGGATTTCTGATCGCGGGTGCCGACAAAGCGGCGCATGCTATCGTATTGCGCGTGCGCTCGCAAGCGTTTGTCTATTGGTCGCCCTATCTCGCGACACAAGCGGTTGTGACTCTGCCTTTGGCGATTTACCAATCGGCGACCGATGAATTTCGTCTCTGGCAAACCGAGTTCAATATACTTTTCGATTTCAAAGGGCGCGTGCGCAATCCGCTACCGCAGTCCATTATGTTTTCGGCATCGCTGCATTACGATTATATTCATTTGAATACTTCACTGCGCACGTATTCGCAAAACGAATTTATACCGATGTTTAAGGTTATGATAGTCTATTAGGATAGAGAGCGATGACAAAAGCTGACGACAGATTGATAGTGGCTCTCGATTTTCCCGATAGCAGCGCGGCACTCGAGTTGGTCGACAATCTCGACGATCTTATTTCTTTCTACAAAATCGGCATGCAACTCTATTTCGCCGAGGGTAACACAATCGTCGAGACGATCAAAAAACGCGGCAAGAAAATTTTTCTCGATTTGAAAATTAACGATATTCCTGAAACTGTCGCGCGTGCCGTCGAGTCGGTGGCGCGTCTCGATGTCGATTTTTTGACGCTCTTTACGAACGCCGGTCAAATTAAAGCGGCGCGCGCGATTCTTACCCAGACCAACTCGCCGTTAAAACTGCTCAATGTGACGGTATTGACTAGCGAAACGAGCGATTTTTCTGCCGTTGCCGCACGCGCAGAATTATCGCTCGAAGCAGGTGCGCACGGTCTCATCTGTTCGGGGTATGAAACCGCCGAATTGCGCGCGCGCTTTGGCGATAGTGCTATTTTAGTGAACCCAGGCATTCGCCCAGCGTCGGCAAGCGCCGACGATCAGGTACGCATCGTGACGCCGTCGCAAGCGCTTGCCGCCGGGGCTTCAAATCTTGTCATCGGTCGCCCGATTACAAAAGCCGCCGACCCGCGCGCAGCTACGCTGCAGATTCTTACTGAAATGCAGGCGACACGCCGTGGCTAATCCACCCCAAAATTTGCTGCATTCGATCGGCAATAGCCGCATTGTACTTTCGCCGATGGCGGGCTTTTCCGATTCGCCGTACCGGCGCCTGACGCGCGCGATGGGTTCGGCTTTTAGTATCACCGAATTCGTCTCGACCGAACATCTTTTTCGCTCGAACCCTAAGGCGATTAGCCTTTTTCGTTTTGAAGAAAGCGAGCGGCCGATTGTTTTTCAAGTGTTCGGCAACGACCCCGATATTTTGCTGCGCGGCGTGAAGCGGGTTCTGCACTTGGGTCCCGACGGTATCGATCTCAATATGGGCTGCTCGGTGCGCACCGTGTCGGGTAGCGGCTCGGGCGCGGGGCTACTCAAATGCCCCGCGAAAGTGAAAGAAATGATTCGCCGTTTGGTCGTCGAAACCGGGTTGCCAATCTCTGCGAAAATTCGCCTTGGTTGGGATCATGAAAATTTGAACTATCGCGAAATTACCGATATTCTCGAAAACGAGGGTGTGTGGGCAATCGGCGTGCATGGGCGCACGCGGCAGATGGCATACACGGGCCGCGCCGATTGGGACAAAATCGGCGAGATTGCGCGCTTGCGGCAAATACCGATTTTCGGTAACGGCGATATTTTGTCGCATGCCGAGGCTCGCGAAAAAATCAAGACGTACGGCGTTTACGGCGTGTACGTCGGGCGCGGCGCAATCGGCAACCCGTGGCTTTTTTCGGGAATCGATCGAAGTAACCTCGCGTTTGCAGATCGGCTACCCACGATTGAAAAGCACATTGCGGCAATGGCGGAGTTTTATGGCGACGCTGCCGCTGCGATTCTTATGCGTAAACATCTGACGCAGTACTTGCGCGATTTACCCGAATGGGGCGCAATCAAAGCCGAAATTTATGCGCAGACAAGCGCGGTGAAGTTACACGATATTCTTTCGCATTATACATACGCGAACAGCAAAGCAAGTTAGTTCACTTCGCGGCGCGTTTTCCCGAATGCTGCGAAGACCAGAGGATGCGGTTTTCACGCTCGATTTTTTTCTGCATGGTTTTCGCCAAATTTTGCTGCAGCGCCATCTCGATCTTTTGTCCTTCGGCAGAATTCAACGTTCTGAATTTCGTCAAAGACTCTTTCATCTGCGTATGCATTTCTTGCGACACG
>JAFEGD010000239.1 GCA_018240245.1 Spirochaetota bacterium
ACTGGACAGCGAATGGCTATCGTCTACCCACCGAAGCCGAGTGGGAATATGCGGCGCGTTATATCGACGGCACAACCTTTACGGCAACGACGTATGCGAGTGGTGCGACGGCCGACACGACGAATTTTACGGCGACTAATTTAGTCGCTTGGTTTGGCAATTCGCTGACAGCGCCCACAGGTAATACAACCTCTACGCAGCCTGTTGGTACAAAAGCCGCGAATGCATTGGGCCTCTTCGACATGAGCGGCAATGTTTATGAATGGGTTTGGGATTGGCAAGCGACCTATACAACCGGCTCACCCTACACCGATGCGGATAGTCAAGGCCCTACGACCGGTAATAGTCGGGTCGCTCGTGGTGGTAGCTGGAGCTTTACCGCCAGCACGCTGCAGGCGGCGTACCGCAGCAGCAGCAGCCCGTGGTCCGCGAGCTACGCTGTCGGGTTTCGCCCCGTGAGGCGGCCGTAGGCTACACGCATAACTCGCGCAGCGAGTTATGCGTGTTTTAGAACCTGAGTGCCGTACCGAACGACGCACCGACTAAACCGTTCACTAAATCGACCTGCGCTTCGACGCCGATGTCGATCACAAAAAGCGAAATTTCAAAACCGAACATAATCCGATGTGTGATAAGCTTTGCCGCATAGCGTTCTGAAATATTTAGAGAACCGGTATCGGTTTGCGCCGACATCGAAGTCGGCGTCACCGTAATCGTACCCGCGACATTGAGGCCTGTAGTGTACTGCCCGATTTGTGTACCGAGCGAATAGCCGATGAACGGGTGAAAAAACATAAGATCGTACCACAGCCGTAATTCGGGGCCGAGACCGACGTATTGCCAGTTGGTCGAGATCGTTGCGTTTGCGTTCATGGCCACCGTGCCCGTGCTGTCGCTCGTCGATTGCGAAAGATTATTTTGGGTGAGCGAAAGCGAACCCGTCGTGTAAGATGCGAACCCCGCCAAAGTTAATCCCGGTTTTAAGAAACCGCCCTCTAAGATATGATAACCCACGCGCGCGCGGTATGTGCCGAACGCCATTTGCGCGCTCGTGCCGCCGCCAAACGTGCCCGAACTCATCGCGATCGGTACGTTGGGAAAAAACGAGAAGCGCACATCCCATTTGTGCGAAAAGCCGATACCGAAGTTGAAGCTAATAGACGGTGCGGGGAGATAGCTCGGCACGGTGCCTTGAATCGAGCTGTCGACTTCGCTCTTCATCGCGTTGACTTTGCCGAATGCCGCGCCGACGCCGATACCGACGTAGAGCGAGGGAAACGTGCCCAAATTATCGCGCGCGTTCGGCGCGCCCAAGTACGATGCGACGGCCATCGTGTCGCCATAGTAGTGCGAGAACGACCGCGCAAACTGCGTGTAGTTGTTGTCGAATTGCTGCGCGGTGCTCACGTACGATGCACCGTAAGAGGCCAAATTAGGAAAATTCAGCGTCGCATACGTAGGATTTACCCCGGCAAGCAGGGCAATAATAGCAGCGGTGGGCAGTATTCGTGAAGACATTGGTTTTTTATATGACGGTTTAGTCTATATATTATCGACAAAATACGGTCGTGGACTCAAGATTACATGCAGTAATATGTTTACGTATAAGATCCATAGCGTTTGACGCGGTGTCTAAAAACTCCATACTTCCCTTATTATGACACACCCCAAAGACGCCCTTTTTGCCGGCGAAAAAGCATTTCCCGTAATTGCCACCTGCGAGCACTTCGCGGGTAACGAAAAAATGATTATGAAAGCGTTTAGCTTTCAAGACGAAAAAGGCCCCGTTTTCGACATCACGCAAGACTGCGAAGACGGCGCCCCGACGGGCCAAGAAAAGGCGCACGCCGAGATGATTGTACGCCTCACGAATAGCGAGCACAACAAGCATAACATGGCGGGCGCGCGTATTCACGACTATACGAGCAAATTCTGGAAACAAGATGTGGATATTCTCGTTGCCGGCGCCGGCGAACGTCTGGCGTATATCACGATTCCTAAACCGACAGCTTACGAGCAAGTCAAAGAAATGGTCGAGTATATTCAAGCCGCCGCGAAAAAAGCCAATCTGAAGCGTGAAATCCCCATTCATGTGTTGATCGAAACGCACGGGGCGCTGCGCGATGTGGAGCGCATTGCGACCTTGCCTTGGCTACAAGTGATCGATTTCGGCCTCATGGATTTTATCTCGGGCCACCACGGCGCGATTGCGCTATCGAACATGAAGAGCCCGGGCCAGTTCGACCATAAACTCTTGGCGCGCGCTAAAGGCAATGTCGTTGCGGCGGCGCTC
Source organism: Spirochaetota bacterium (assembly GCA_018240245.1). GTDB lineage: Bacteria > Spirochaetota > Leptospiria > Turneriellales > Turneriellaceae > Turneriella. The sequence goes on from JAFEGD010000239.1 coordinate 2,294, forward strand.
GCGAACGGCGTCGTGCCCGCGCACAACGTGACACTCGACCTCAAGAACTTCGAACAGACAAAATCTGACGCCGCGCGCGCGCGTAACGAATTCGGCTTTTTGCGCATGTGGTCGATTTACCCCACGCAAATCGACGCAATTGTCGAGGCGATGAAGCCCGATCTTTCTGAAGTCAAGAAAGGCGTCGCCGTGCTCTTGGCGGCGCAAGACGCAGCGTGGGGCCCGATTCAGCACGAGGGCGAGCTACACGACCGCGCGACGTACCGCGGTTTTTGGACTCTCGTGCAGCGCGCGAAGCTGACCGGCATCGACATCGGCGCCGAAGCGACGAAGAGATGGTTTAACTAATTCTGCTGTGCAGAATTAGTTAAACCCAATATCCGGGGAGCATCCCCGATACGCAGTTTATTTCGTATTGTTCTGATTTTTAGCGTCGGTGGTCAGCTCGCCGCCGCTGAAATTCAGAGCTTCTTCTACAAACGTCTACCGTGGCGCGCTGTCGAGATTCAGCGCGCCGATATTCAGAATTTTACCGAAGTGTACGAAAACCTCTTCGGCAGCGAACCCGAAATTATCGAAGAGCAAGCGCATAAATATGCCTTACGGATAGAGACGGACGAGTACGATGCGCTTGTTGCGCAAGAGGCCATTCAACCCAGCGAGCGTGCGCTGCCGTTTCGCTATTACGACGCGACGTACGCGGCGCGCGTCAAGCGCGGCTATGAGTTTCTGGGAGATTTAGTCAGCGGCTACAAAGACGACGTCTTGAATGAAAAACTTCTCAAAGGCGTGGCGAAGGCATACCCAAAACTCGTGCGCTATCACGTGATCGGCAAGACGCGCCTCGGTCGCAAACTTATTGCGTTAGAAATTTCGCGCCCGAGTCAGCAGCCAAAATTTCGTACAAAGATTTTGTTCACGGGCTCAATCCACGGCAGCGAGATGACTTCGACCGAACACTGCTATCGCATCTTGCACGACATTTTGGGGCAGCCGCAGAAATACCGCAAGGTTCTCGAAAACCACGTGATCTGGATGATTCCTTTAATCAACCCCGACGGTGCGCATTTTTTCTGGCACACATCGTTACAGATGGGGCGCAAGAACGGCTATTTGGCACCGGGGCAAGCGCGGGGGAGTTGGAATCGCGGCGTCGACCTCAACCGTAATTTTCCCTTTCGTTGGAAATCGGGGGTGAAGCGCGCGTCGAGCGGCGACCCCGAGAGCTATTATTATCGCGGCCCGCGCGCGGCATCGGAGCCCGAGACGCGCGCGATTATGAAGCTTGCGCGCGCACAGCGCTTTCTTTATGCGATTAGCTTTCATTCGGTAGCGAGTAAGCTTTTGTTTCCTTATACTATAGACAATACGACGAACCCTGCGCCCGATATTGCGCAAAGTTTTGCGCTACAGCTCGCCCAATTGGTCGACCCGGTGCAGCTCGGGCGCGCGTTCACGGCAGTGAAGAAGCTCTATGCGGTCGACGGCACCGATCAAGATTATTTTTACCATGCGTTCGGTACGCTCGCGTATATTCTCGAAACCTCGTACGAGAATTGCGAATATCGTTTTGTGCCAGTTTACCTCGAACATTTTTCGCGCCTCACCGACGCCTTTCTTTTCGACTACGGCAAAAGAAAGAAATTCGCGCTCAAGATCGTCGATACAGAAGGCAATCCCCTTGCGGCAAAGATTCGTTTTTCAGACCAAGAGTTTTTCGAGGGCGAAGTGCGCAAAGCTTCGGCGCACGACGGCAGCTTTGTGCGCCTGACGAACTCGAACGCTGTCGTCACAGTTACTATACGTGCAAAAGGTTTCAAGACACGGCGCCTGTCGCTCAAACCGCAGCACAGTGCGTACCCGAAACTCCGTACAATTCAGTTGCAACATCCCTAGGCCGGGGTTTAACCCCCGGCCTAGGGATGTTGCGGCACCCGTTTTGCGACGCGCGCGGTGTCGAGCCCAAGCGGCGAGTATTCGATAATTTGCACCGTCGCGGGTACGCGGGTCAAGTACGCGCGCATATTCTCGCGCGCCTGCATCAGCTCGAACGCCGTGCGTATCGCGTGGCCGTGTTTCATTACCACGCCGCCCGTTTTCTTGAGCGCCATTTCGTATTGCCACGTCTCGTGTGTAGTTAGTCGCGTGCGCTCGGGTGCGTGCGGTAAAATAGAGCGCGAATAGACTTGGTTGTCGATGTACGCGAAATCTGCGCCAAGAATGTGGATTTCGGCTAGAGGTTGTGGATGTTCTATCGAACCAGACGCTGCGACCGCATACGACAGCATCACCCCGAGCACCGTGCCTGGCGAATAGAGTGCAGGAAAATCGCTGTCTTCGCCCAACAGCTTAAAGCGCATAGTTATTACATTTTTGCCACGCGGCAGATTACGCGCGGCCGCGCGTTGGTATGCCATGACCTGAATGGGGTGAATCCCCCGTGTGCTCAGACGCTGCAAATAGTTATGCCGCCGCAGTTCGACGGTAAAAACGACGATTGCGATTTGCGGATAGAGCTTCTGGAAACCGGCAGCGACCGAATCGGCGACGAGAAACACCGCCCCGCGCTCATGGAGCGTCAAAATTTCGGCGGTGCAATAGTCGAGCGAGGGGCCTGCGCCAATGAGCGCGATGCATTGCGACATACGACAGGATTCACCACGGCGGCACGGCGAACACGGCGAAATTAGTTTTGCAACCCGATCAACACCTCGCGAAAGCTTGCGAGGCCCGCTTCGAGGTTGTCGACGATTTCGAGCGCAATGGTGTCGGGGTCGGGTAAATTGTCGAGATCGGCGAGCGACTGGTCTTTGATCCAGGTAATATCGAGCGACGTTTTGTCGCGCTGGGCAATTTCATCGTAGCCGAACTTGCGAAAGCGACCGTCGAGGTTTTTCTCGCTATACGTCTCTTTGCGCTTGTGCCGGTTCTGCGGATTATAGCACGCGATGAAATCTTTGAGGTCTTCGAGTTTCAGCGGGTTCTTTTTCAACGTGTGATGGATGTTTGTGCGGTAGTCGTAGATCCACACTTCTTTAGTCCATGATTCTTTGCTCGCCGGTTTGGCGTCAAAGAACAAGACATTCGCTTTAACGCCATTGGCATAGAAGATACCGGTTGGCAGGCGCAGAATCGTGTGCAGGTCGGTCGTCTCGAGCATCTTTTTGCGCACGGTTTCACCCGCGCCACCTTCGAAGAGCACGTTGTCGGGTAGCACAACCGCTGCCTGGCCGGTGGTCTTGAGCATACTGCGGATATGTTGTAAAAAATTGAGCTGCTTGTTGCTGGTAGTAACCCAGAAGTCCTGGCGATTGTAGGTAAGGTCTTCTTTCTCTTGCTCGCCGTCTTCGTTGGTGAAGGTCATGCTGCTCTTTTTGCCAAACGGCGGGTTTGCCAGCACGTAGTCATAGAGTTCGGGGCTGCTGGCGATGAGCGAGTCGTTGGCGGAGATTGAGCTCTCGCCGTCGATGTCGCCGATATTATGTAAAAACAGATTCATGAGCGCGAGCCGCCGCGTACCTGCGACGATCTCGTTACCGAAAAAAGTCTTATGCTTCAAAAACTGTTTCTGCTCTTTATCGAGCGTGAAATTATTTGCATCGCTGAGAAAATCATACGCCGCCAGAAAAAATCCGCCGGTACCGCAGGCCGGGTCGGCAATCGACTTCTGTGGTTCGGGGCGAATACACTCGACTATCGTGCGGATAAGCGCACGCGGTGTAAAATACTGCCCTGCGCCGCTCTTGGTATCTTCGGCGTTTTTTTCGAGCAAGCCCTCGTAGATGTCGCCTTTGTCTTTGACGCCCATCATCACCCAATTCTCGGCGCCAATCATGTCGATGAGACGATAGAGCTTTGCGGGGTCTTGAATTTTGTTTTGACTCTTCGTAAAAATCTGGCCGAGCATGCCCTTCTGTGTGCCCAGCTCGCGTAACAGTTTCGAATAATGCGTCTCTAACTCGTCGCCGCTTTTGGTCGTTAAGCTCTCCCACGCAAATTCTTTGGGGATATTCAGCTTACGGTTATGCGGCGGTCTTGCATATTCGTCGGCCATTTTGAGAAACAGCAAATAGGTCAGCTGCTCGAGGTAGTCGCCATAGCCGACGCCGTCGTCGCGCAGCGTGTTGCAGAAGGCCCAGATTTTCGAGACGATGGCTGAGGTGGTCATGGTTTACGCGGGTTAGACGCGATCCCACTCGGGAATTTTTCCCTTCTTGGGAACATTCGCCATAATCTCATCGAAGTCGGCAAAGATCTGTTCTTTCGAACGGCTCTTCCAGAATTTGCTGAAGGTGTCGGAGACATCCATTTCGGCAATTTCTTTGGAAAAGAAGTAGAGAGCCAGTTGATTGATGGAGACGCCTTGCTTTAGAGCCGCTTTTTCGATCTTGTGCTTGAGTTCTTTGGGAACCCGCAGGGTCATGATGCTTGCATTAGTTTTCATGTTTTTGCCTCCATATTTTCAGGAATTTCGCCGGTGTAACGATCTTCAGCGTTGCTAGCTTTAGCTCCGCTCTGTTCTTGAAATCTACAATGTTGCTGGTGATCAGGTAATCGGCCTGACCATTTAACGCCAACTCGATGAATTTGTTGTCTGTTTCATCGCGCAAATTCGGCTTATAAGTGAAATGAATCGCCACCGGTTTGGCGATATAGCTGATGAACGCCAAAAAGCTTTCTATCTGCGTTTTTTTCAGGTCGAATTGACGCAGGTTGGCAGGCCGACTCAATACTTCCTGATATTCGAACAGTACTGCGGTGGATAATACCATTTCGATCTGGCCTTGGCGGACCAGGGACAAAATATAATACGATGCGCCTTGGCTGCGCAATGCCTGGTAGAGGACGGTGGTATCGAGCACAACGGTCACCTGAGAGATGATGGTGCGGATACTATCACGCGGTCAAGCGAATTAAGGCCGGGCGCATGGGTTCGTAATTTTACTTTATTACCGTAAAGTAAAATATAAGAATTCTTATTTTACTTTCTCTGAAGTGTTTTCTAAAAGAGCCTTGTAAATTGCTATGTCCAGAGGCGAGAGGTTCGCTGGCGTGGGATTTTGGACTTTCTTGATGAATTCGGCGTCATCACTACTGCGGAATTCTTAGGATAATCTTTCGTATTCCGCGAAATGAAGATATCAATTTTTCCCTTTTTAAAGGCAAAATATTGAACGGCATCTTCAAAATCTTTCATGTTCGAACTCAAAGCCGAATCGATAGTCTCTTCCGTTACGGGGAGTATTTGGATGAGCTTTCTAAATTTTTGCAGAAGCCGTCTTGCCTGCGCGGCGCCTAAATTCTTGCTGAGCAGATAATACAGGTTCCAGACGATCAGCGATGAAACGAAGCCATAAATTTGCTTATTCTCTATGAGATTCACTATTTTCACGACGGCCGCATCGTGCGGCTCACGCCCGGCTAGATAATATAGAATGGCATCGGAATCGAGATAGACCTTTTGCGCCACTTATTTATACTTCTTCTCAATATAATCGGCGAGATCTGATCTATAATCAGAGGTAAGTTTGCCCTTCAGTACGCCATGCAGCTCTTGCGTAACAGGCCCAAGTTGCTCTTTGCGGACTTTAGAATCGGTCTTGGAAATCGACGAAAGGTAATCTTGAACGATTTTAGAAACGCTTTTTCCTCGTTTTTGCGCATATTTCTTGGCGCTTTTAATAATTTCCCGATCAAGGGAGAGGGTCAGCTTTGCGCTAGCGGATGTCATACGTATATTTAATTAAATAAAGATACGTATGGCAAGTCTTTCTCCGCGCCGCGTGTTTCCATTAGGCAGGGGTTTAAACCCCTGCCTAATGGAACTCCCCCTCACACCAACCTCCCCTCAAACGCCTGCTTGAGCACCGACTGCCTGAGCAGCTCCGCTTGCGCGAGACTTTGGGCGAGCGTCGCCTCGAGTTGGTCTGCGACGCTGAGGCGGCTTTCGATCGCGGCGACGATGGCTTGTTGCTCGGCGAGGGGCGGGAGTATGACATCGATATCGCGCAGACTCCCAAGCGGAATGAATTTCTGAGTCGTGCCTTTTAACAACTTCCTATGATTTAGTTGACGTTCAAAAATTGGTGAATCAAGAAAAAACCGAAAGTAATTGGGAATAATGACTCCTTCATTTTTCCGAAATAGTCCAACATTCTTTATGCTGAATAGCTGCGAGGGTTGGACAACAACTGGATTTCCAATAGTGCCAATCATTGCGAACAGTATGTCGCCAGCTTCAACAGCCGATCTTTTCGAGATTTCTTTAAAGTCTGTTTTACTAATATAACTTACCTTTTGAAAATCAATCTTTCCATCTCGGAGGTTCTTTGAAGTAATTAACGGCACACCTTTGCCATCAGTTACATATTTCGGGGTATCATGGGTTCCATCCCGAACATCTATGATCTTACCACTTTTAACCCACTTCCACCCCGCTGGCAAACCCTTACCCTCTGTCTGAATCACGGATGACGCAGATTGCGCAGATTTCACGGATTTTAGGATTGTGCTGCTTGTGTCTTCGTCCGCGAAATCCTTTAATCCGTTTAATCCGTGATTCTGACCTTCTTCCTGCGATTCAGACAATGTAAGCCGCCCCTCGAACGCCGCCTTGAGTACGCTCTGGCGATAGGTCTTGAGCTGCTGCTGCGCGAGCTTGATCGATTCGATGCCCTTGTCGAGCTCGCTGAAGAGTTGTTCGATCTTGGCGACGATGGCCAGCTGGGTGGCGAGGGGCGGGAGAGGGAGATTCTGATCGAAAATATCTCTGTCACGGACAGCGGGGTATGAAGTTCCCGTCTGCAGCTCACTCAAATCTTTGATAAAATTTCGTGTCAATACATAGTGAAAGAGGAATTTTTGATTTGCGATCTCCGGACGGCCGCGAATTACACAGAAGCCAGATGAACCGATTTGTCCATCGAATTGCTTCTGCTCGATCATTGCCACATTCTTTAAGTAGGTTCTTACGGTTGAGTATAGTATGTCGCCATGGGAAAGGATTTGCTGAGCTCGCGAGGGCGCATCTTTCCATGAGTATTCTTTGTGAGAAACGATTCTATTTACCTGGTTATCAATGCTGCCTATGTCTAAGTAAATAAATTTTTCATTCGCAGATTTTTCCTTTCGCCTTACAACTGCAGCCTTTTCACAAACTTCACCCAGCTTAACCCAGCGCCAACTTGCGGGCAAGGGGGTCTGAATCACGGATGACTCGGATTGCGCGGATTTCACGGATTTTAGGATTGTGCAGGGCATATCTTCTAATCCGCGTAATCCATTAATCTGTGTAATCGGCGATTCAGACACTCAACACCAGCCTCTTAAACTCCAGACTCTTTGCCCCAAAATTAATCAGCAGACCGACTTCGAGCCGATAGGCCTTGAGATAATTAAGCGCCTGCGCCAAATGGACATCTTCCAGTTTAATGACGGCTTTGATTTCGACTAAGACTTTCTCTTCGACGACAAAATCGGCGCGCCGTGTGCCGATGGGCTTCTCAAGGTCCTTATAGAAGATATTCTGCTCAATTTCGCGCTGAAAACTTAAACCTGCGACTAGCATTTCGTGCGCCAAAGCACGTTGGTAGATAACTTCCTGAAATCCGTTGCCGAGAAATTTATGCACTTCAAAGGCGGCGCCGATAATTTTTTCGGTGATGTCGCTGTATTTTAAGTCATTCTGTTTCATCATGTCTTCCAATCCGCGTTAATCCTTAAATCTGTGTAATCCGCGATTCTGACCATCCCCTCTGTCTGAATCGCGGATTAAAGGATTACGCAGATTCCACAGATTGTAAATGTCAATCTTAAATCCGTGAAATCCTTTAATCCGTTGAATCTGTAATTCAGACTTTTTCATCCGCGATTCAAACATCTTAACTCGCCAACACCTCGTTCAGCTCATCCAAAATCTTCTCCGTCCCCTCGCCAAAAAGCTGCCACATCTTGCCCAAGCCGCCCGCGGCGTTGAATGGGCTCAGATCGAAATCTTCGCGCTCGATGTGAAATGAATTCGCCACGAAATCTTTGATCATGCGCAACCACGCCATCTGCTCTTCGTCATACTTCAGCTTGCCCGACTGCTTGCCAAACACCCATTCTTGAAACTTGCGGTCGACCGTCTTGTCGTAAGGTGATAAGGCTTCGTCGATGCCGCAGATGTAACGGACCAAAGAAACGAGCGCAATGAGTTCATTCTTTGCCGAGCCGGTTGCCCCAACGGGCGACGCTGCCAGTTGCTCATACGCACGCCAGACCTTGAGCGGCGCGAGCGTCGGCTTGTCGGCGAGAATGCGTTCGCAGAGGTCTTTGATCATCTTGTATGTTAGCTCGCGGCGGCGAAAGGGTTGGCCATAAAAAATCTGCAGCGCCGTGATCTCGGTTTTGTGCGCCTCGATGTACGCGCGAAAGTCCAAGATCGTCTTTTCGGCCGCGGCCGCGAGGTCGGTCGTGAATCCCGCCTTGACCACCTCGTCGATATTCACCGTGTCGATGATCTGGTCGTACTTTTTGCGCACATCGACGATATAGTTTCGCAGCTCGGGGTTATGGAACACTGCCACCGCATTCTCGACGAGTGTCGCGTGCTCGTTGGCGCTGAGGCTTTCAATGCGGTCGGGGTCATGCGCCGCCAAGAGCTGCCGCGCGAGTTCGGCGGGGGCATTGCCTTGAGCCAGGCTGGCAATCTGTATACGTTCGCGCTCCGTTATCTGCTTATCTAAGCGCAAAAGGCGCGAGGCAAGCGTGGTGAGGATTTCTTCCTGTGTATTGCCCACGGCCACGTTTTCGAGTACTTCTTTCAGCGATAACCCGGGCTTACGCTCGAGCGGCCGGCTGTCGGTCTTAAGCGACGACTCGACGCCGATCGCGTCAATAATCACAAAGTGATCCTTGGTGAACTTCGCGCTCGGCGTGCCGGTCTTTTTGAGTTCTTCGAGCGAGCAGGTGCGCGTGCCGCGGCCCTTCATCTGCTCATAGTAGCTGCGGCTCTTAACGTCGCGCATAAAGAGCAGCACCTCGAGCGGGCGAATGTCGGTGCCGGTCGCAATCATGTCGACCGTGACAGCGATACGGGGGGAGTAATTATTGCGGAAAGCGGCGAGCACGCTCTTCGGGTCTTCTTCGCTGCGGTACGTGATCTTTTTACAGAATTCATTGCCTTCGCCGAACTCTTCGCGCACTATCTCGATAATGTCTTCGGCATGGCTGTCGCTCTTCGCGAATACCAGCGTCTTCGGCACCTCGAACTTGCCGTCTTTATCGATGCGATCGGGAAACATCGCCGGCAAATTTTCTTTCACCGCCCTGACAATCGTGCGAATCTGGGTGGGATTCACCACGTCCTTGTCGAGCTGCTTCCCTGCATACTCGACTTCTTCGTCGACCTGTTCCCAAAATTTGCGCCGTGTGAGACGCTCCCGCTTATCGACCCTTTCGCCCAGTGCAATTTTCGCTCCGTCCTGCGTAATCTTCGTCTCAATCGTGAAGACCTGGTATGGTACGAGCACGTTGTCCAAAACCGCCTTTTCATAGCCATAGTCTGAAACCAGGTTCTGGTTGAAGTAGCCGAAGGTGCGGTTGTCGGGCGTCGCGGTGAGGCCAATCTGAAACGCATCGTAATAGTCGAGCACCTGCTTCCACAAATTATAGATGCTGCGGTGGCACTCGTCGATCACAATAAAATCAAAAAATTCGGGCGGCACCTTTTCGTTGTAAATCACCGGTAGGGCTTCCTTCGCTTCAATGCGAATTTCATTCGGGTTCGTTTCTTCATCCGTTTCTGCAAGCTCTGTTCCTTTCAGTACTGAATACATTCTCTGAATGGTCGAGATATAAACCTTGCTGTCGCGCGGTATGAAGCTGCTACGCAGCCGTGTCACGCCATAGAGTTCGGTGAACTTGCGGTTGTCGTCATTGGGTGTGTAGGATTGAAATTCCTGCTCAGCCTGTTCGCCGAGGTTCTTGGTATCTACCAAGAAAAGCACGCGACCGGCCTTGGCAAATTTCAGCAGCCGGTAGATCGAGGTGATTGCAGTAAAAGTCTTACCCGAGCCGGTCGCCATCTGCACCAGCGCCTTCGGGCGCGCGTCTTTGAGCGACTTCTCTAAATTATTGATAGCCGTAATCTGGCAATCCCTCAGCTTCTCGGTATTGAGTTCCGGTAAGTCCAGAAGCCGCGCGCGCAGGGGCTTGTCTTGTTTGCTCCACACGCGCAGCATCTCGGGGCGGTGAAATGCAAACACCGGCCGCGAGCGCGGTTTCGGGTCATGCGCATCGCGAAAGCGTGTCAATTCGCCTGTGCTCTCATAGATAAAGCGCAGCGGTTCGCTGTTCAGGTGTTTTAATTTTGCATGCGCATAGTCATCGGACTGAGCTTCAACCACTGACAGGTGATGGCCTTCTTCAGCGCGCTTCGCTTCGATAATACCCTGCGGCTTTTTATCGATGAACAGTACATAATCCGCCGGCCCCACATCGGTCAGATATTCTCGCACGGCAACGCCGCCGCCTACAGCAAGATTTATCTCTGTCTTGCTTTGAACTATCCACCCGCTGGCCTTAAGCTGCGCATCGATTTTGTCGCGCGCAATCTGTTCGGGGTTTTGGTTCGGCATCGGCAATCACTACACACTCACTTCAAAATCTCTAAGCGCATTGTTGAGCGAGGTCTTCGTGTCGGTCGACTCTTTACGCTCGCCGATGATGAGCGCGCACGGTACGTGAAATTCGCCGCCGGGAAATTTTTTTGCATACGAACCGGGAATTACCACCGCATTTTTCCGCACGAAACTTTTATACGTCTGTGTCTCCGACTTCGAAACGTCGATAATTTTTGTCGACGCTGTGAGGATTACCCCCGAACCCAAGACCGCGCCTTGGCTCACATGCACTCCCTCGACGACAACGCAGCGGCTACCTAAAAAAGCATTGTCTTCGATGATGACCGGCAGCCCTTGCGGCGGCTCTAAGACCCCGCCGATGCCGACGCCGCCCGAGAGATGCACGTGCTGGCCGATCTGCGCGCAACTGCCGACTGTCGCCCAGGTATCGACCATCGTACCCGCGCCGACATACGCGCCGATATTCACATACGAAGGCATCATGATCGCGCCCGCTTCTAGAAAACTGCCATAGCGCGCCACCGCAGGCGGCACGACGCGCACCTTCTGCGCGGCGTAATTTTTTTTCGTGGGTATCTTATCCCAAAATTCGATTTCACCCGCATGCGAGGTCTGCATCCCCTGCATCGGAAAGTAAAGTAGGATTGCTTTCTTAACCCATGCGTTGACGCGCCAGGTGTCGGCGCTGTTGTCTGCGGTTTTTGGCGGAGTTACCACTCTGAGCTCGCCGCGGTCGAGCATGTCGACCACCGCATGCACCGCGCGGCGCACTTCGCTATCTTCGAGCACAGCGGGGTTTGTCGCCTTCTCGTCGTATTTTTTTTCGATGAAATTTTGTAATTCGGTTTGGTTCATGGGTAGTGTGAGGCGAGTTTTGCGACAGCGTGGAAAGAAAAATGTCAATACTCATAGCCAATACTGAACATGCTCTGCCACAAACCGATCGGCAGCGACGATTGCAAATCCCACGGCGTACCCCAATCGGTTTTGAGCATCACGCCCGGAAAAAGAATAAAGCGAATGCCGAGACCGTACGAGAGTTTCAAATCTTGCAACGCACCCGCGGCGTTCGTCAGTTGCCACGTGCGCGGGTTGTCGAACGCGCTGCCGCCGTCTAAAAACATCACCATCGAAAAACCGCGAATCACCCACGGCACGGGAAAGCCGAATGCGAGTGCGTCGAGCATCGGCAAACGCATTTCGAGATTGAAGAAAAATGCGTTATAGCCGCGCATCGACATGAAGCCATAACTGCGGATCGTATTGTACCCGCCAATAATCCACGGAAAATACTGTGCATCGGGGCCGTTTGTCGTTGCGGCATAGATCCGCCCTGCCAAAATATAGCGCTGCCATATTTGCCAATAACCGCGCGCTTCGACGGTGTTGCGATTATAAACATAGTCGCGCCCCGAGATGTTCAAACTTTGCTCGCCGACGTACGACGCATACCAGCCTTTCAACGGGCCGATAATCGAATAGAGCACATTGTTGTGGCGAAAGCCGTACTGCACGCTATAGGCGTTCGTAAACGTGTCGGGCTGAATGCGCGCGTCGGGTATATTGAGCGGGTAGAGATACGAATTCTCGACGCGCGACATATTGAACTGCGCGACGATCGAGTCGAACGGCGTGATCGGATAATCGAGCCCGTAATACGCGCCGAGTCTCAAAACCGAGCCGATGTACGGCGGGTAATAGAAAAGACCGTTGAGCGAAGTGAGATCGATAAGACTCACGGGGGAGATAGCAAAGGTTGTGCGGTATGCCCCCCAATGCATCTTCACTCGTTTTTTGAGATATGCGTAATCGAATTGGTAGATACCGAGACCGTTCGTTAAAAAATTGGCGACGAGGCTGAAGTTATGGTTGCCGGTGATATCCGAACCTGTCAGTGCGGCCATGCCCGCAAAATAACTACCGCCCGAATACGCGCCGTATCCCAAAAGAAAAAAAATAAAATCGGGACCGATGCGCAACTTTTGCGATTCGACGCTCTTGAGTTTATTCGTGTCGTTATATGCCGGCAGCGCGAACGCGCGATAGCTGTGAACTAAGCCATCGTCGGCATAAAATTTTTCGTCGCCGGGCGCCACCTCGCGCAGCGCAATATCGAACCCCTGCTGGCGAAACTGCGTGTAAATGATACGTTTTGGCGCGCCTGTGCCGAGTGTAATCGAGGCGTCGAGCGTGCCGCCACCGGCGTCGGTGAGACGTTTCTTCGCGAGCGATTTCCTATCGAGTAGATAGACGTTGTGAATTCCCGTATGGTTCGAAACGTATAAAATTTTATCGTTGTTCGTACGTTCGTAAAACTGCGCAGACATTTGTTTTTGAGAGTCGTGGGTTAGTTGCCTAACTTCTCCCGTAGAAATATTTTTTTCGTACAGATGATATTCGGCAGATTCGATATCGCCCGCCGTATTCGCATTCGACGAATAAACGACGAGAGAATTATCGCCCGAAAGCGCCGGGTCTTTTTCTGAAAAACTGTCGTGGGTGAGCTTCGTTACCTTGTGCGTCTTGAGGTCGATTTTGAAAACGTCGGGCACTCCTAAGGTGACGCCGACAAAAACCGCTTGCGTGCCGTCGGGCGAGAGGCGCGGTGTGAGCACCATATCGACGGGTGGCGTGAGCTTTATTAGGATTGTCTTCGTTTCGATGTCGAACAAGTAGAGGCGGTCTTTACCCTGACTGCGTGCGGAAAAAAATATTTTTTTAGAGTCGGGCGTAAACGAGATGTGGTTCGAGAGTAGGTGTAATTGAAAAAATGTCGGATTGTCCGAACTTTTGAGCAAGATTTTCTCGGCTTCTTTATCCTCTTTTTCTTTGTTGCGTGTGAGCGAATAGTCGCGGCCGGTTTTAAGTTTTGATAAATCGCGCAACACGAGCACGGGATAAAAGCCGCGCGCGGTAAGATAGACCGCGCATTTCCCGTCGGGAGAGATTGCGGGGTGTAAGTTAATGTACGATTCGTCGTCGAGATGCTTCGTTAAAAGCGGGCCTTCTTCGTCGTCGTACTTTTTATTCACCAAAGGAAAATATTTGCGCTTAATCCAGCGGCGCCAACCGGTGTCGAAATCTTCGAATGAGACGCCGAGTTCGGTTTTCACCGCTTCGTCGATACCGCGTAAGTCGCGCAGGTCGCGCAGCATCTCGCCGAGTTTTGTCTCGCCGTATGTCTCGGCGATGTACTGCATCACCGATTGCCCGCCTTTGTAAAAAATAAATCCCGTTTGCACGCGGTATTCGTTCATCATCTCGAGCGTCGGCAGCGTGTCGGTGAGCGCGGCGTCGCGCATCTGCATATCGACGGTCGCATCCCAACCGAGCGAAAAATATTCAGCCATGCCTTCGACAAACCACAGCGGCGGTTGCCCCGTTTGCGCGATCGAAATCGAGCCGCCCATGGTGGAGCCGAGCAAAATATCATACTGAAAGGCGTGCACGAGTTCGTGTACGACGACATGCCGAAACTCGTCGCCGCTGCCGAGATACGGAACGACGACGCGGCGCTTGATGCGCTCGGTAAAGCCGCCGGTGCCTTCGTCGATCGCAAACGGAATAATATTCGTCGATTGAAAATGGCCGTGCGAGGGGTAGACGAAGATCGGCGTCACCATCGATAGACGATGGTTGAGCTTACGACTTAGATAGATATTCGCTGATTCGGCGTATTGCCGCGTCTTTTCGGCCAGTTGTGTATAACCTTTCGGAAAATAAATGTCGAAGTGTTCGGTCTTTAAGAGCTGCCAATCGATTTCTTCCCAACTAATTTTTTGCGCGGCGAAAAGTGGCGCGGCTGCCAAAAGGCAGAGCGCTAAAAATTTTCTCATAAGCCGCGCGCAATGTACCAGATCCACCAAAGATAGCCGCAGTAAGAAATTATATTCGATGCGAAACGCAGTAGCTCGCCCCATGCCAACGAGCGTGCAAGCGCCAAATCGCCCACAGCCGCGAGACCATAGCTCAAGAAAATAGGCAGCGTTGCAAGCCGCATGAAACGGTCTTCGGCAGTGCCGATATTTTTCTGGGGGAGTACGATAAATATCCAAAGCAATGTCAGAATAGAAAATATGAGTTCGTACGCGAGGCGCTTATTTTGTACCGAGCCGACTATATCGGGCTTAGCGAAGCCGATTGCCGTTACAATGAGCGTTGCAAATAGAGAAAAAATGAACGCCGGTTTGATTACGGTGCTATCGACGCGAAACGCAAATAAATCCGCCAATGACTTTTTCGCATAAACGAGAAATGCCAAAATAATAATAAAGCGCAAATCGCGCACGAGCATTAAAAAATATGCGAGCGCGGCCTGCGTTTCGGCACCTGCGATCGGAATAAAGTTTCCGACGATAAGCGTGTCCAAAAGCGTCGTCGATGAAAATAGTAACAGATAATTCTTTAAGTGCGGTCGGCTATATAATGCGAATACAAAAAGCAGCGCATTTGCACCGAGCGCGGCGACAATAAAGAAATGCTGCAATTTTCCCAGCTCGATCGGCGTCATATTAGCGCGAGAACCTCTGCCGCAGTTGGTCGCCCAAGTTGTTGAAGGTAATAACCGTCAAAAAAATCAAGATGCCGGGAAAAAGCGTCATCCACCACGCAATATCGGGAAAGTCTTGCGCAGTTTTGAGCACGTCGCCCCACGATGGCTCGGGAATCGGCACGCCGATGCCGAGAAAGCTGAGCGCCGATTCTGTCAACACCGCTTCGGCGACATCGAATGCAGCCGTCACCGAAAGCGGTCCGACAGTTGCGGGCAGAATATGGCGAAAGATAATGCGCCACGGCGATGCGCCCATCGCGCGCGCGCTCAAGACATAATCGAAATTACGCACGCGCATGACTTCGCCGCGCACCAAGCGCGCGATGCCCGTCCAACTGGTGATGCCGATGACGATCATCAGATTTAAGAGCGACGGTTTTTTAAGCGCCATCACGGCAATAATGAGGATTAATTTTGGGAAACAAATTACAATCTCGATGAAGCGGCTGATTGCGTTATCGATCCACCCGCCGAAGTAGCCGGCGACGGCGCCGATAACGACACCGATGGCGAGTGCAAGACCGACCGCGACAAGCGAGACCAATAGCGAATTGCGCGTACCGCGCACCAGGCGTGCGGCGACATCGCGCCCGTTTTCGTCGGTGCCGAGAAAATGTTTGAAGCGACTGGAAAAAAACTGCGGCGGTTTCAAATAATTTTCGAGTTCGGTTTCGTACGGAGAATACGGAATCAAAGTAAAAATTGCGCCGATCTCGCCCGCTGCCGCCAATTTGCGGTACTCGAGCTTTTCGACTTGCGCATCGCTCTTAAAGAAAGTATAGAGCAAAGGCGAGCTTTTGAGCTGCAAACCGGTCTTCTGTTCGTAATTGGCCTTGTCGTAAATAAGAATCGGTTGCGACGAGGCGATGAAGGGCGCGAAGACGCCGACAAAGACGAATGCGAATAAAAACCATTTCGTGAGCTTACTTTCTCTCAGCCAATTCATGACTTTTCCGTTTGCATGCCATAGCGAATGCGCGGGTCGACGAGCATGTACGCGATATCGGACATGAAGATGCCGAGCATCGTTAACACCGAAGAAATCGCAACGACCGCGAGAATTACCGTGTCGTCGTTCGCGTAAAAACTATCGTACGCGAGTTTACCCATGCCGGGAATCGAGAAAATTCTCTCTAAAATAACAGAGCCGCCGATGAGCGACGGCAAGAGACCGCCTAAAAGCGTCACCAACGGTATGACCGAGTTGCGTAGCGCATGCACGTAAATAATCGTCGCATTTTTTAATCCTTTTGCGCGTGCGGTGCGTACGTAATCGGCTTTGAGCGCTTCGAGAAATGAGGATTTCATGTAGCGCGAAAGAAACGCAAACGAACCGTAGACCATCACCGTAACCGGCAACACGAGGTGCGACAAAAAATCTCCGATTTTTTCGTACCAGCGCAACGAGTCGAAGTAGGGGCTCACGAGACCCGAGAGCGGAAAGAGATTGAGATGCTCCGCCGAACCGAAATATTTGAGTAGCATTAGCGCGACCCAAAACCCCGGCAGCGCATAGAGTATGTAGAGTACGGTTGCGAGAATTTTTTCGCGTCGAGAATTGTCGTGTACCGCCATATAAATCCCCAGAGGGATGGAAATACTGTAGACGATAAAAACCGTCAGGAGATTAAAAAACAAGGTAATCGGTAGTGCCTCGCCGATTTTTTTCAAAACCGGGCGATGGTCGATGCGGCTTTCGGAAAAATCGAGCGAGAGAATATTTTTCCAGAGGCGCAGGTATTGCACGTGTAGCGGTGCGTCGAGACCGTAATATTCGCGCATTTTTTTCTGAAACTCGTCGAGCCCCGTGCTCTCTTTCATGCCGTCGGGGCCCATCGAGGCAGTCGTCAAAGCATCGGGGCGCAGCTTGGTCAAGAAAAACGTAATGGTGATAATGCCGATAAACGTCGGTATCATTACGAGCAAGCGTTTCAGAACATAGGCCATGAAATCAAACCAGCCCCATGCACAAAACTAAATCGCCGCCGCCGTGCGTCTATCTTTTTCTCGAACGAAAACCCCTATGGGTGGGGTTTTCGTTCACGGCGCTTTTATTTTTTCGCGCGCTTGAGTTTACGCGCGTCGCGAGCGGCTTTGATTTCCGCGTCGATACTTTCGCCTGTAGACTCCGATAAATGCGCATCGTGGCCGTGGTTGCCGACGAGCGTCATGTCGTAATCGGGTCTAAAGCGCTTCTCAATCCATTCGCGAAAGCGATCGATATAACCGAAAATTGCGGGAACAAAGAAGAGAGTCATAATTGTCGAAACGACTAAGCCCCCGATGATCGCGATCCCCATTGCGGTGCGCTGCTTCGCCGCTTCACCCAAGCCCAAGGCCAAGGGTAGCGTACCCGCAATCATCGCAAACGATGTCATTAGAATAGGTCTTAAGCGTGCCTTGCCAGCCTCGAAAATCGCATCGTCTAACGATAGGCCTTTTCGAACACGCTGTAAAGCATAGTCGACCAAGAGAATCGAGTTCTTAGTCACGAGCCCCATGAGCATAATGAGCGCGATAATACTAAAGAGATTGAGCTGCTCGCGGAAAAGCGCAAGCGAGGCGAACGCACCCGAGATTGCGGGCGGAATCGCAAAGAGAATAGTGATTGGAGTGATGAACGATTCGTAGAGCGACGAGAGCACAAGGTAGATAAAGAGTAGCGCGAGACCGAAGGCGATTGCCATGTTCTCCATAAGCTCTTTTAAGTCTTCAGCCTGCCCCCAGAAAACGTAGTGAACTCCGGGTGGAGGTTTAATTTTGGTATCGAGAATCTGTTTTGCTGCAGCGACGGCGTTACCGAGTGCCCCGCCCGGCGCAAGATTCGCGTGAATTTTTATAACACGGCCACGGTCTTGTCGCGAGATATTCGACGGCCCGGCTTTGACTTCGCCTTTACCTAAAATGTGCAACGGAATCGGTCGCGAAGGCTGACTCAGGTTCGGCACATAGCTTTTGGCAAACGAGTTCTTGAGATCGCGTTGCGATTCTTTGAGACGCATGCGGATATCATATTCTAAGCCATTTTCGTAGAACTTGCCGACAACACCGCCCGCAATGTGCAAGCGTAGTTCATTGCCTGCAGCTGCAGGGCCGACGCCGACCTGCTGCATGCGTTCGGGGTCGAGTTGTACTTGAAACTCGGGCTTACCCGTCTGAAAATCGGCCGAAATATCGATGAAGTCTTTGATATTTTTGAGTTCGGCCATCACGACCTGCGAATATTTATCGAGTTCGTCGAGATTTTCGCCGCTGACGTTGAGGTTCATCGGATATTGCACGCCGCCGCCGACCGCACTATAATCGTTGACCGAAACTTTTGCGTACGCTAAATCTTTGAGCATCGACCGCGCAACGTCTTTGAGCTGCCATGTCTCGCGCTTACGCCATTTGCGGTCGACGAGCACGACACCCAATTCGCCTTTATTCGAGAGGCCGGTATACGTGCCGGCAACCGAGGCAATCATGTGCACTTCGGGTAAAGCCGAGAGACGCTTCTCGATTTCTTCGGCCATTTTTTTAGAACCTTCGAGGCTTGTCCCGGGAGGCATCTCGAAGTTTACTAAAAATTCTGGCTGCGTGTTCGGTGGAAAAAACGTGTTTTTAACGGTGAGGCACGACGCACAGTTGGCAATCATCACCGCACCCGAGATTGCGAGAGTCACGAGCGGTCGCCGCAGCGTAAATTTCATGATGAGCGCGTACATCGCCTCTAACCAATCTTGAAATTTGTTGAACGAGCGGATTATAAAATTCGGCTTGTCTTTGACGTGACCGCCAAAATAAGCCGAGAGCATCGGGGCCATTGTAATCGCATCGAAGAGCGATATCGTCATCGCGAAGACGACGGTAAGACCCAACTGGCGCAAAAATTGGCCGACGATGCCCGAGAGAAAACCGACGGGCAAAAATACCGCAATCACCGTCATCGTCGTCGCGACCACCGCGAGTAAAACTTCTGTCGTACCCGTCTCGGCCGCCTTTACCGGATGCTCGCCTTCTTCCATTTTGCGGAAAATATTTTCACGCACGACAATCGCATCGTCGACCAAAAGACCGATTGAAAGCGAGAGAGCGAGCAGCGTGATGACGTTAATCGTAAAACCCATCGCGAGCATTAAAATGAACGCCCCTAAAAGGGAGTTCGGTAGTGCAAGACCAGTAATAACCGTTGAGCGAACGTTACCGAGAAAGAGATATACGACGAGGACTGCGAGCAGGATACCGATTAAGATCGATTCGCGAACGTCGTCGACGTTAATTTTTATCCAGCGAGCCGAATTTCGAATGAGCGCGATTTCGGGGGCTGCCGTGATACGTTTAATTTCTTTATTTAGACCGCGAATCATATCGGCGGTCTCGGGTGCCTTGGGCTCTTTCAATACTTGTTCTTGTAGCGCTTTGAGCGCGGTGGCGAGGGTCGGGTTCGCGGTAGCAATCGCGTCGTCTTGAATTTTCTTGATCTGTTGCGTGAGTTTGTCGCCTTTATCGCCTTTACGAATCATCGTTTTTAATTCGACAAGGTTCTTAAGCGCCGGCGGGCGCAAATCGGCGTTAATCTTGTCCATGAGTCTTAGCGTACCGTCGGCGACCTCGACTGTATTCGCATTTGACTGCTTGTAGACATCGACGACGAGCGCTTGGCGGCGCTCGCGTACCATCTTTGATTGGTTGATTTCTTTGCCTTTCAAATCGAGCGGATCATCTTCAATCGGTAAATACAAGAAGGCTGTCGATTTAGCGTCTTCGACGCCGTCGTAAACTTTTGCGACTTTTTTGAGAAGTAGCGCACTGCCCGCGTCGCCGCCGAACGAGACTACGGTATTTTCAATTTGTTTCAACTTTTCAAAGCGGCCCATCGTACGAAACGCGATTTCTTTATCGCCGGTTTCTTTTTTTCCGACCGGCACGTTTGCGCCATAAGAGCGTAAATTATTCGCAATCCATGTGAGCGTCATCTGGTTGGAGTTCAAAAGATTGCGGTCGACTTCGACCTGAATTTCACGCTTCTGCCCGCCTGAGATGCGCACCGCACCGACGTTGGCGATTTGCTCAAAGCGCGGTTTAATGCGCTGATCGACATAATCGTAGAGTTTCGCCGGGGGCATATCTGCCGCGACGGAGAGGCGCACGATCGGTTGGTCGGCCGGGTCGAAGCGTTGAATGAGCGGTTCGTCGATTTCATCGGGTAGGTCGCGGCGCACTTTGCCGAGCTTGTTGCGCACTTGTTGCTCCGCCTCTTTAATATCTTGGCCGAGATAGAACTCGCACATGACGAGCGAAACGCCTTCTTGGTTGTCGCTACTGACGCGCTTTAAGCCCGAAATCGACGCGACTTCTTCTTCGATCTTTTTGGATACGAGCGTTTCGATTTCTTCAGGCCCCGCGCCGGTGTACGTCGTGGTAATCGTAATAAACGGGATATTGACATCGGGAAAGAGGTCAACGCCGATGCGCTTGAGGGATATCCACCCTGTGCTCAACATTAAGATGACGAGACTGGTGATAAAGATGGGGCGCTTGATCGAAAACGCGGCTATGTTCATGCGTAATAAATTACTAAAGAAAAGACAAGTCGCCGAAAAAAATTAACCAAACGGTTAATATTCTACATATCTATGGCCGCAGACCAAGATATGTAGAAGGTGAGCTACAGCGAAGATCTAAATATCGGCGGGAGAGACTTCTGGGGGTAGCGGCAGCTTGAACGGCTTCATCGGCGGCTTACCCTTTTCGACGTAGGTGCCCATGCCGCGCGGAACCGAGACAGTAACTTTTTGCGCAGTAACATCGACTAAGCCTTCGTAGCAGGCGAGACCTGAATCTTTTTTTGACGCGCTGAGTTCAAAATTGGTGCCGCGAACCGCAGCGACAGCAGTCGGTGTACGCACGCTCAGACGGCCACCAGTTTTGCGCATGTCGCTGACTTGCGCTTGCAAGCGGCCTTGCTGCAAGGTAAATATCGTATCGTTGCCGTTGCGGCTGACTTTGTTGACAATGATAAAAGTATTCGCTTGCAGGCGCAATACCGAGGAGTTTGTGAGTTGCAGGTGAACATTGCCGTTTGCCCCGGTTTTGATCTGGTCTTCGTTAAATAGACCGAGTTTTATGAACACTTCTTTCCAGTTCGTTTCTTGCGCGCGAACAAATTGCGCGACACCCGATTTATAGATCACAACTGCTGCGGGTTTTTTGCCCAAATTCGCCGGAACTTTGAGTTTCATTCCCGGCTGAATGAGGTTGGGGTTGGCGACCTTATTATACTTCAAAAGCGCAGGCCATTGGCTGGGGTCTTCGAGATATTTTTTCGAAATCTTCGAAAGCGTGTCGCCGCGTTTGACCTCGATAATTTGCAACTTCTCTTCTTCTTTTCTATCTTGCGCGGCGCGATTTTCGATAAACACTGCGGAGATCAAAATAATTGAAAAAAAACAACGGAATTTCATAGCTTCCCCTATATGCCTAAATGAGACGCCGCGTCACGTGGATTTACGACAGTGATAAGGCGGGAACTCGCGCCAGCGAGTTCCCGCCTTGTCGCTATAGCCGTGCTATACGCCTGTATTCGTTAGTAAATAAATATCATTTTTTTGCCGATTCTATCAATCTATGCAATGTTACAATAAAGGATTTTAAGAACTATTATGCCATTAAGTTTACAGCAAATCGCGGCGATTGTTTCGCTCGGCGGTGCGGTCATTATAATCGCGCTCGCGCTTTATTTAGTTCGCTCGGCGGGGGCGTACGAAGACAAGCTAGAAGTTAAGCACAAACTCTATAAGCTACGCGGGCGTTATTTTTTTATCGCCGCCACCGCCGCGCTTGTTCTGCTCATATTTTCGTTACGGTTATTGCCATACCCGCAGTATCAATCCGCCCCCGACAAAACCGTCACCGTCGTAGGCTACCAATGGGGTTGGCTGATGGCCGACGGCGTTTCGACCGAAAAACCCGACGACTTCAAAGGCACAAACGAAATCACGGTGCCCGTCGGCAAGCAAGTGCGCTTCGTCGTGACTTCGCGCGATGTGACGCACAACTTTGCGATCTACAATCCCGCCGGGGCGATTGTCGCGCAGACGCAGGCGATGCCGCGCTACCATAACGAGCTGCAGCATAAATTTACCGAAGCGGGCGAGTACCCGATTATGTGTTTAGAATATTGCGGCATGATACACTCGAATATGCTCGGGAAAATTCACGTCAAATAATTAAAAAAAGAGAAAAAATATGTTAGCATCAGATACCACAGAAATCAAAAAACACAAGACGCTCGTCACCGTTTGGGCGGTCACGTTCTTGATTCTTTTTCCGCTGCTCGTGACGCTCGGGTTACTTATGCGCCTCAACCAAGGCGAGGTCTTGAAGCTCAACGCGATGACGTTTTATAGCCTCATGACGCTACACGGTTTGGGCATGGCGGGCGTGCTTTTCAGCACCGCGCTCGGCGCATTGGGCTATGTCATTGCGACGCGCTATGCGCGGCTCAGCGTTCTGTTCGGTTATTTTATTTATGGTCTTGTTGTCTTGGGCACCGTGGGGCTTACCGCTGCCGCGCTTCTCGGTAAATATGCGGCGGGTTGGTATCTGCTCTACCCGATTTCGGTGCAGCCGGGTATCGGCGCTAATTGGGCAATTACGCTTGCGCTGGTCTCGCTCATTGTGCTCGGCGTCGCTTGGGTTTTGGGCGCAACACACATTGTGTATGCGTTGGGCAAGCGCTTCGGTGGGTTTTCAAAACTCATGGGTTGGCAATACCTCGGCAAGACCGAGCCGAAAGACGAATTGCCTTCGATAGCGCTCATTACCACGGTGAGCCTCGTACCGGGAATCTTATCGTTTCTCGCGGGGGCGGTTTATCTCGCGATGAACCTCATGCAGCATTTCGAGGGCACGCTCGCGTTCGACCCGCTGATTCAAAAAAATCTCGTGTTCTTTTTCGGGCATACGCTCGTCAATATCACGATGTACCTGGCGGTCGGTTGGGTCTACGAACTCACACCCGAGTTTACGCACCGCGACTGGAAAGTCAATAAGGCGGTTGTCTACGCCTGGAACGCGACATTCTTCTTTATTATCTTCGCCTACTTTCACCATCTCTATATGGATTTCGCGCAGCCGACGGCGCTTCACTACGCGGGGCAGATCGCTTCGTATTTGAGCGCGATACCTTCGACCGTGGTGACGATGTTCGGTCTCGGCGTGCAGGTCTATCGCGCAAAAATCAAATGGAGTATTTTTCCGCTGGCGGTGCTGATCGGCATGGCGGGTTGGGCGATCGGCGGCTTTGCGGCGGTCGTCGATTCGACGATTGCGATCAACAAAGTCTTGCACAACACGCTCTGGGTGCCCGCGCACTTTCACACCTACATGCTCTTGGGAGTCCTTCCTTTTATATTTGCTTTTCTCTATTATTTGGCTTACGGCAACGCCGAGAAAAAGCCGTCGTGGGGCTTTTGGCTTTTTGTGGTCGGCGCTGCCGGTTTTCTCACGATGTTTTATTTAGGGGGATTACATAGCGTGCCGCGCCGCTATAGCGAGTACATGTCGGTCAACGTCACGGGCTTACGCGAAGCGGGTTCGCAGTATGCAAAAATCGCCGCACGTTTTATCGAGATACTGCTTTTAGGGTTGCTTGTGATGTACGTTTCGCTGTTCAAGAATTTACTTCGACGCAAAGCATAACCCCGAGGTTGTCCAGAAACAACCTCGGGAGAGAAGATGAAGCACTTTATCGCTCCCACGCTGGTCTTGGCGCTCGCGCTCTTAGGTCTCGGCGTGTGGACGCGGGGCTTCACCGCGTTCACGGTCTTCTCGCACACGCTGCAAACGGCGGGCTCGTTGCCGCGATCGCTCGCGCCGATCGACCTCGTCGATCAAGACGGTAATATTTTTCGCCTCGGCAATGCAAAAAAATATACGCTTGTCAATTTTGTCTATCTTAACTGCCCTTTTGTCTGCCACAAAATCAACAACCGTCTCGAAGGTATTTACCGTGCGCTGCAACCGAGTTTAGTGCCGCAGAAATTGCAGTTAGTCACGGTGAGCTTCGATACCGAACACGACGACACGGCGCGCATCAAAAAATACCGTCGCCAATTTGGCGCGCACTTAGACGGATGGACTTTTGCCTTGCCTTATGGCATCGATAAGACGGCATTCGATGAATTTTTAGTCCGGTTGGGTGTGTGGGCGCAGGCTGCCCCCGAACGCGACATTATCAATCACTCGATTTTTTTATTTCTGCTTACGCCCGATAAAAAAATTACTCGGGTGTTCGACCCGGCGCGCGAGAGCGATGCGCAAATCTTAACCGAACTACGCACACAGGTCGCGCGATGAGACGCGCGGTAAGCCTCTGCGGGGTCGCAATTTTTTTTGCGCTGTTCTCTTTTCCGCTCAACGCATGGTTTTCGCTCACGATGCTGCGCCACCAAATCATACAACTACCTGCGATGTTTATTTTAGGGGCAATCGCCGGTGCGGTTCTTTATCCGCCTCGGTTCAAAAACCGCTCGCTAAAGATCGCACTACTCATCGCGACGATGGCAACACTAATTTTTTGGATGCTCCCCCGGTCGATTGACCTTACCATCGTCTACCCGTGGTTTAACCGGGTAATGCACGGCAGCATTTTTATCGCGGGTGCAGGCACCGTGTGGGGCTTACGTGGCAATTTTTTCGAGGCGCAAATTGCCTTTCCGTTGATGCTTGCGGCGATGCTGATTACCGGCGGCGCCGCGCTGCGCTCGTTCACGATCTTGCTGTGCAGCTCGTTTACATTAGCCGATCAGCAAGCGACGGGGTTTTATCTTCTCTGCATCGGTGCGCTAATATTTATCGGCACGATCACGTTTCTTTTGCAGCGGTTAGGGGCTACCGCCAGCGAATCCGCATACCCTCGGCAATCGTGATGATGAGCGTGAGCGCGAGTAACAGCAGCAGCCCCGTGAAAAAAATATAATCCGCCCAGCGTTCGTATTGCGACGACTTTGCCCCGTCGCTACGCATCGACATAAAAGAGAGAAGAGAACTCGAAACAAACAGCAACATCGCGAGCGCCGTCATTTCATCGAGAATGCTTTTTTCGTTGAGGTTAAGACCGTTGAGCGCCGTAAAAACAAGAAAACAAATACCCGCGAGGTTGGCCGAGGTGTTGAGTATGTGCGGCGCTTTTTGCATCGAAAGTGTGGGCACACCAGGACTTGAACCTGGGACCAACGGATTATGAGTCCGCCGCTCTAACCAACTGAGCTATGTGCCCGAATCTAATCCGCAGAGACCCTGCGGTCTCTCGCGAAAACAAACGAAAAGACACACCGTCAAGCTGCTATTAACTATCCTATGCTTACCACTGCGAACGCCGCCGACGGCATCTACGAAATCGGCTGCGGCATCTACGACGTCACCGGCCCCGCCGCCGAAGTCGGCATGATGGGGTTTGCCGACCCCGCGCAGACGACGCAGGGTATCTACATGCGCCTGTGGTCGCGCGCGTTTATTATCGGCGACGGCGTGCGCCGCATCGTCTATGTCTGCGCCGATCTCTGCATGATCTACCAAGCGGTGAAGCAGGCCGTCGCGAAGCGCATTGCGCAAGACAGCGAACTTACGGAGTTCTATAACGACCGCAATATTTTATTGAGTGCGACGCATACACACTCGGGCCCCGGCGGCTATTCGCACCATTTCATTTACAATATTACCACGAAAGGGTTTATACCGCAAAATTTCGACGCGATCGTCGAGGGCATCTACCAATCGATTCGGCGCGCGCACCGCAATATCGAACTCGGTAAAATTTTCATGGCACGCGGCACGGTCGAAGGCTATGCCATTAACCGTGCGACGCGGCCTTATGCGATGAACCCGCAAAGCGAACGCGAAAAATACGGCGACGACCTCGATCGCGAAATGACGCTGTTGAAATTTGTTTCGGTAGCAAATAATGATCCAGAGGGCACGGAAGCCCGTGGTTCGCGCGGCGCACGAGGCGCCTCTGAGTGCGAATCAGAGGGCACGGAAGCCCGTGGTTCGCGCGGCGCACGAGGCGCCTCTGAGCGCGAACTCGGCATGATAAACTGGCTCGGGGTGCATCCCACCTCGATTGGCCCCACGAACCGCCTCATCGGCGGCGACAGCAAAGGCCTCGCCGAATATTGGTTCGAGCACGATCACGCGAGCGACGTGCGCAAAGAAAAAACTTTTGTCGCAGCGTTTGCGTTAGCACCGGCGGGGGATGTCTCGCCCAACCTCTGGGGCATCGCCGACGGGGTACACGACTACGAACACATGGAAATTATCGCGCGTAAACAATACGATAAAGCGGTCGAGCTTTTTGCGAACGCCACCGAACAGTTGAAGGGCATGGTCGATGCGCGCCATCGCTATACCGATTTTTCGCGCTTGCATATCGATGCGCAAAATGTCGATACCGTGCCCGCCGCGATGGGCGCGACATTTCTTGCGGGTTCGACCGAAGACAACGTTTCGCAAGTGAAGATTTTTCACGAAGGCGCGACGGTTGATTCGCTTCAGGGCAACGAGAAGGCGATTACGGCGCTCGTCGATTCGGCGTTCGGTCTCTTATGGCCGAAAACGCTTTCTGAAGATTTTATCCGCGGGCAAGCGCCGAAAAAAATTGTGATCCCCACCGGTCTCGCCACGTGGGACGGCAACCCGTGGACACCGCAGATTCTACCGGTGCAGATTGTACGCATCGGGCAACTCGC
Source organism: Spirochaetota bacterium (assembly GCA_018240245.1). Lineage (GTDB taxonomy): Bacteria > Spirochaetota > Leptospiria > Turneriellales > Turneriellaceae > Turneriella. Next base: position 29,203 of record JAFEGD010000239.1, read on the forward strand.
GCTCGCCGCGCAACCGACGGAGATTACCACGATGGCAGGGCGGCGCGTGCGCGAAACGGTGCTTGATGCGCTGCGCTCGACAGGTGTCACACACGCAGTCGTGCAATCGCATGCGAACGCCTATTCGTCGTATGTCACGACGCGCGAAGAATACGCTGGCCAAGAATACGAAGGTGCGTCGACGCACTTCGGGCCGTACACGCTCGCAGGCTTTCAGCAAGAATACCAAAAACTCGCTGCTGCGTTGGCCACGGGTACGGCAGTCGCGCAGGGCATCTACCCGAAAGACTTTACGCTCACGCAACTCACGTTGCAGCCGAACGTGGTTTATGACGCTGCACCGCGCGGTAAAAATTATGGCGCGATACTTGTCGACGCTCAGGCGGATTATAACTGCGGCGACACGGTGGCAGTCGAGTTTCAGTCGGCGCACCCGCGTAACGATCTTCTCACGATGGATAATTTTGCGCTAGTGCAGCGCAAGGTTGGCAACCGATTCGAAGATGTGGCCGGTGACCGCGACCCCGAGTTAACATTCACGTGGCAGCGCACGCGCGGCGCCGAATCGAAAGCAATTGTGCGTTGGGACACGAAGCATGCCGAGCCGGGCGAATACCGCCTCGTTCACCGCGGCGTCGCGAAGGCGTTTTGGTTTAGTAGAAAACAGCGATTTGAGGGCGTGAGTCGCGTGTTTCGGGTGCGGTAAAATCGCTTTACCTCGCACGCTAATGGGCACGCCATGCACCATGGCGCTGCCCGCTCGATCGTTTGCATTCGTCGCCCTCTTGAGCACGCTCTCGCTGCACACCGAAGACGACATGCGCTGCGACGGCAAACTCATCGGCTCTGGCAGATCGCGCATCGAGGTTTTGAAATATTGCGGCGAGCCGCAAGACAGAATCGCGTACCTCGACGAAAAAATTCTGCACCGCCGCATGGCCGAAGTCATGGTCGGTAATACGCGCGAAACGCGGCAAACGGGTTCGTATATCGAAACGAGCCGTACCTCGCTACCGAGCGATACAAAAAATCGCCCCAACGACACCGAACGCGGCGGCACGCAGCGCCTACCGGCGCATACGCACGACGAATCGCGCGTCGTGAACGAATCGACGACGGTGACGCAAAGCTCGTATGCAGTCATGTCGATGTTTTGGGAGTGCAAGAAGACGACGGTTTACGTCGACGAGTATGTTTACAACCTCGGCACCGGCAAGTTCATGACCTTCGTGCGTTTTGAAAATGGGCGCTTGCAGTCGATTCGCTACGGCGAATACGGTTTTCAAGAGTAAAAATAGTAGCCACCGCATCTAAATTCATAAAGCGGATTGAACCATGGAGAGCCTGCTCAATCCGCCTTTGAGTCTCAAATCTGCCGATTTGCAGCAGCATTGGCACGAGCTAGCGGTCGAAGAGCGTAAACCGTTTTTTTTCTCGCTCGCGTCCGACGAAGCGCAGATTTTTTTTAAAGATCTTTCGACGGCCGAACAGTTAGACCTCATCGGCGATTTACCCGACGCCGAGCGCTTCGCGTGGATTCGCCTGCTGCGACTCGACGACGCCGCCGACCTCATGCAGAAATTACCCGAAGAGGCGCGCCATCATACGCTGGCGCTCTACGACGAAAGAACGCGGCGCGAACTCATCGGTCTTATGGCGTACGCCGAAGACGCCGCCGGTGGGCTCATGAATCCGCGCTATATTCGCATTCGCCCCGGTATGACCGTCGGTGAGGCGGCGCGCTATTTAAGTTCGCAAGCGCGCGGCAGCGTCGAAATCGTTTATTATGCTTATGTCATCGCCGCCGACCAAAAACTCGTCGGCGTCATTTCTTTTCGCGATTTAATTCTTGCCAACCAAGACGCGACAATCAACGACACGATGAAGAAAAATGTCGTCTCGGTGCCCGAACAGATGGATCGCGAAGAGGTCTTAGGACTTTTCTCGAAATATAATTTTGTCGCGATCCCCGTCGTCGATGACGAAGGCCGAATGAAAGGTATCGTGACGTACGACGACTTGGCCGAAGTAGCGCAACAAGAAGCGACCGAAGATATGTTGAAGGTGGGCGGTATGGAAGCGCTCGACGCGCCTTACCTCAAAGTCTCGTTTTTCGAGATGATAAAAAAGCGCGGCGGATGGCTCACGGTACTGTTTCTCGGCGAGATGTTCACGGCTTCGGCGATGGCGTTCTTCGAGCGTGAAATCGAACGCGCGGTTGTGCTCGCGCTTTTTATCCCGCTCATCATTAGTTCGGGCGGCAATTCGGGTTCGCAGGCGTCGACGCTCATTATTCGCTCGCTCGCCATCAAAGAAATTCGTTTGCGCGATTGGTTTCGCGTGCTGCGGCGCGAGATTATGACGGCGATTGTCTTGGGTGCGTTCTTAGGGCTCGTGGGTCTGTTGCGTATCGTGATTTGGCAACACTGGCACCCGATCTACGGCGAACACTATTGGCTCGTTGCGATGACGGTCGCGTTTTCGCTTTTGGGCGTCGTCGTCTGGGGGACAATCTCGGGCGCGATGTTACCGTTTATTTTGCGCAAGCTCGGCTTCGACCCCGCAAGCGCGTCGGCACCCTTCGTCGCGACGCTTGTCGATGTCACGGGTCTCATTATTTATTTTAGCGTCGCGCAGTCGCTCTTGCGCGGGACGCTATTGTAGTAGAGTCTAATCCGATAGAAATTTGTCAATACGCAGGCATCGAAATTGGGCACAAGCCCCGCAAAAATAGTCAATAAATTCTTCGCAAAGAAACAGCGATTGTGGAAGAATTAGAGCTGCGGTAAAAGCCGATTGCGAAGCGGTGCGCGCGTAAGTTAAAACCGTTTATTAACGCAATTGTACTTTTTCTGCAGGCCCTATTGGGCGCATTAAAGATTGCCCCTTTAATACGACGATATTCAAGCATGGAAATCGATCCACTCCAAAATCTGGCGCAGAGCATGCAGCAGATGGCCGATTTGCAGAAGCAAATGGTCACGATGCAAGCGGCCTTTCAAGAAAAATTGCTCGATACCGCACTCGCCGAAACCGCCGAAGCGGTCAGCCAAAGCGGCGTCGACACGTTCGCTTGACCGAGTGAAGCTGTCGCGGTACTGCGCCAATACCTATGGCGCAAGTACGAGTTTTCTACGACCTCTTCGCGAACGCGGCGCGTGAAAAACCCGACCGCGAATCGTTCTTCACCCGCCGCAAAGACGGGTCAATTCGCGGGCGTACTTTCGCCGAAATTCACGAACTCGTCGCCGCTCTCGCCGCCGGTATAGTTTCGAACGGAATCAACGCCGGCGATCGCATAACGCTCATCTGCGATAGCTCCCCCAACTGGATTATCGCCGACGCCGCAATCGTCGCCGCCGGTGCAGTCAGTGTGCCGCGCGGTACCGACGTTACCGACGACGACATTCTTTATATCGTCGGCCACAGCGAAAGCCGTTGGGCGATTGTGCAGCATCCTCAAGACGCGGTGCGGCTCAAAAAATTTGCGCACGATTTGCCCGCGCTTGAAAAAATTCTTGTACTCGAAGGCGACGACTGGAATCTCGCGACGGGCGAAGACTCGGTGGCCACGCTCATCGAAGCGGGGCGCGCAGTCTTAGCACAAACGCCAAACCTCGTCGCCGACATCGCGGCAAAAGCAAAGCCCGAAGAACTCGCGACAATTATTTACACAAGCGGCACGACTGGCGCCCCCAAAGGTGTGATGCTCAGCCAATTGGGTTGGTTAAACGCGCTCGAACGCGCACTCGCGATGAAAGTTATCAACCCCGACGACACCGCGCTCTCGCTCTTACCGCCGTGGCATGCGTTCGAACGCGCGGTCGAATATGGCGTCATGATGGTGCAGTGTTCATTCATGATTTCGGGAATTAATTCTCTGCGGCAAGATCTCAGCGACTTCAAACCGACAAGCTTTCCTTCGGTGCCGCGCATCTGGGAATCTCTTTATAACGGCATCATGCAAAAGCTCGACAAAGAAACGCCCGCCAAGCGTGCGATCTTTCATTTCTTTCTCGACGTCGGCGCCGAGTATGCGAAGAACGAAGCGATTCTCGGCGGCTACGATTTACAGATTACTCCGAAGTCTGCATTGCAGAGCGTCGCCGACAAGACTATCGCTGCGGCAAAACTCGCGGCGCTTTTTCCGTTAAAGCTCGCCTCGCACAAAATTTTTGAACCAATTCACGCGGCGCTCGGCGGCAAACTCAACAAATCGGCATCGGGCGGTTCGGCGCTGCCGCAGGTCGTCGATCGTTTCTTGAGCGCGATCGGTATCAAAGTTCTCGAAGGCTATGGCATGACCGAAACGTCGGCACTCATTAGCCTCAGAGATGTCGCGCGCGCGGTGAGCGGCACCGTCGGTCGCCCTTTTCCCGGTTACAAAATTAAATTCAAAAACGAAGCGGGTCACGAACTTGCAGCCCAACCCGGCGCGAAAGGTACGCTGTGGGTACTCTCCAATCAAATACTTTTGGGTTATTATAAGCGACCCGATCTCAACGAGGTTGTATTCGATAAAGACGGCTTTTTCGACACGGGCGACGTGATGGTAATGACCGCAGGCGGCGATCTCATGTTCGCGGGGCGCAGCAAAGAAACGCTCGCGCTTGCGGGCGGCGAAAATATCGAGCCCGTGCCGATCGAAGACAAGCTGCTTGCTTCTGAATTTATCGATCAGGCGATGGTTGTCGGCGACGACAAAAAAACGCTCGGTGTTCTCATCGTACCGAATTTTGAAAAGGTGAGGATGCATACCGGTCTCAAAGACTTACCCGAACGCGATTGGGACACGAACGCGGCAATTAGAGAAATTTTCAAAAAAGAAATTTCCGATCGCATCTCAAACAAAACCGGCTTCAAGAGTTTTGAGATGATTCCGAAAAATACGTTCTACATCGTGCCGAAACAATTCGAACCGGGCGTCGAACTGACGCGCACGTACAAATTGCGCCGCACGGTGATTAAAGAACTTTTTGCGAAAGAAATCGAGGCGATGTTTTAATGAGCCAATTTTCCAAATGCCCACAGCGCTTCGCAAAAATGCTCGCTCAGACGTGGAAAACGCTGCCGAAACTCGCCGCGCTCGGTGGTATTATATTCGTGAAATTCTTTGCGATAAAAATAGCCGTCGCGCAGCGCGTTGAATTTTTCCGGCGCGGCGGCAAAACGCGCGGCTTCTATATCTAAGAACCACGCGCGGCTTTCGGGCCATGTCGTCTCGCGCGAAAAATTGGGGAACAACCTATCGATGCCGCGCAAGATGCCGCCCAAGCGACCGCGCGTCGAATAGCCGGCGATATGCGGCGTCGAAATTTTTGCCCGCGCGCAATCGGTCTTATCGGGCGGCTCGACCGGATACACGTCTTGCGCGATTAACTCCAAATGCGGATGATCGCCGAGACGACGATAAAAATCGAGGTTCCAGATACCGCCGCGACAGCTTTGGATCATGCGGAGTTTTTTTCTAATAGAAGAGAAATAATCGACATCGAGCATCGCGGCGGTGGGGTGGGGGGAACCGCTCGATAAAGTCGTCGGCAAAGAGGGCTTCCTGCCCGCCGCCGACCCCACGCCTCCATGCGTTAGGGGCTGCGGCAAAGAGAACATCGTGTTCGCCACAGCCTCGGTACTTCCGTGTACCAGAGGCACATGAAATGTCACAACATCACACTGAAGTACACTATCGAGCGAACCGGGGTCAGCTAATAACGGATCGTAGAAGGCCACGCGCGTATTGACCGAACGAAAAAATTTTAAGAGCCGTGAACCGATATTACCGACGCCGACAATACCTAAAGAATCGCGCGTAAAATCAAAATTATCGAAGCACAAGGCTTGTATTACGTAATCGAACACCGCCTGTGCGTTGGCGCCCTCGCCGCTCGAAAATTGAATGCCGCGTTTCTCGATCTCGGCTATGGCGACATTATCGGCGCCGGTCGAGACGAGTGCGGCGAGGCGCAGGTTCGGTAGTAAATCCAACTCTGCTTTACCGAGAGTGTAATTGGCGCGAAAAAAAATGGCGTCGGCGTTTTTGTGTTCGGCAAAAATCGTGTGGCTTTCGGTAGCCGATGAAGCAAAGCGGACAATCCGCGCACCGCGTCTCTCGAGTTCGGAAAAAAAAACGTCGGGAATACCGTGTTGAAAAAGTAGGAGCATTGCCCTACTTCAAATGCGAACTGATTTGCCCGTCGCGCATTTCGAAAATCGATTTTGCATCGGAGGCGAGTTTGCTGTCGTGCGTCACCAAAAGAATACCTTTACCGCGCTCGTGCTCTTCGCGCAAGAGGCGCTTCACGCGCGCGACCGACTCGGGGTCGAGGTCGCCCGAGGGCTCGTCGGCTAAAATAAACGCCGAGTCTTTGATGAGCGCGCGCGCAATCGCCGTCTTCTGCAACTGCCCGCCCGAGAGCTTGCCGGGGTATGCCGTGAGCAGCGCAAACATATCGAGTCGCTTTGCCAAATATTGCAAGCGCTCTTGGTACGCGTCGTCTAACTGCCCGTGCGCTGCCGCATACGCAAAGCGCAAATTTTCTTCAACGGTAAAACGCCCGAGCATTTCGGAGAACTGAAAAATTATACCGAAATAACGCCCGCGCAATTTCGCCTGCCTACCGCGGCGCGCGCGCGTGATCTTGTGCTTGTCGATATAGATGTCGCCTTTGATAACCGGCATAAGCCCCGCAACGGCGGTGATAAGCGTGCTCTTGCCGCTGCCCGACGGCCCGACAATCGCAACGTAGTCGTTGGTGTTAATGTCGAGCGAGACGCCGCGCAGCGCGTGCACGAGTTCGGGTGGGGCAGACGAAAAAACTCCCGCACCTTGCGTGTAGTCGATATGCACGTCGATAATCCGAATCATTTTGAGCGACTATATTATGTCACATTACATGGTCAAATAGAATAGCGAAAATGATGACGATTGGGGGACGGCTGCGCATTGAAGCAAGAATAGACAAAAAGGCAATCCTTCTACATCTATCTACAGAAGGATAGCACAGGTGGATTTTATAGCCACGGGGCGTCGCCCCGTGGCTATAAATCAACCATCACCGATTCGAAATCAGCGCATCGATAGAAAATTTACCGCCGCCCGCTACGATGAGTGCGAGCGCAATGCCGAGCGCGAGAATAAAAAACTCGATACCCTCGCCCGTTTGTTTGCCCGCCCAGTTCATAAAAAAACCGTTCGAGGCATGCACTTTGAGCATCGCACCCGCCATCACTGCACCGACGCCCAACGCGGCGATGCGCGTACCAACGCCTGCAACGAGCATCAGTGCCCCGAAAAACTCGGCCATGATCACGATGAAAGCTACGAGGGTCGGTAAGCCTTGATGGCTTGTCAAATAGCCCATAGAGCCTTTAAACCCGCCGCCGCCAAACCAACCCAAAAATTTTTGCGCACCGTGAGGAAAAATCATTACCCCCAATGCAATGCGTAAAATTAGCCCCGTCCAATCGGCGTTCGTCGCCACGATTCTTTGAATTATCTCTGCCATTGTATTCTCCTTCGTAGTCAGGGCTTACGTACGGCGGCTGTGCCGTGGTACGTAAGCCCTGTTTTGTGTTTCATCGGGTTAAGAATAGTATAATTTAGTTGACTCGTCAACAAAAAGTACGTATTGTATTATTATGAATGCAATCATATGCTGGCGCGATTTGGTAGCTTACAATACCGAAACGCTTTTTCAAATCGAGCGCGAACTCAAAGCACACGGCGCGATTTCACTCGCCGCATACGACGTTTTGAGCGAAATCGAAATACAGAAAGATAAACGCATACGGATGCAAGACCTAGCAATGGGGGTAATCCTCACCAAGAGCGGGGTCACGAAAATGGCGAATAGCCTAGTGAAACAGGGTTTCATTCGCCGCGAAAAATGCCCGCACGACCGGCGCGGCACGTATGCGGCGATCACCCCAAAAGGCAGCGAGGCGGTCAAAAAGGCATGGCCGATTTACCGCGCGTGTATTCGCCGCTTCTTTTCTGCTAAACTCGCCGCCGCCGAGATCGAGAGTCTCGCACGATTCATCGCAAAATTGCGTGCGCCTCAGTCTTCAAAATAAACGCGCGCCATCTCATGATCGGCGACGATCGTAAAAAACGATTTCAGCTTCGTCACTTCAAAAATATGCATCACAATCGGGCGCGGTTGGGTAAACACCACGCGAGCATCGTCGTGCTTACGCGCAGCAAGAACAAAATTTACGAGCGCGCCGATGCCCGAAGAATCGATCGTCTGCAAGTCTTCGATGTCGACGATTGCACGTAAACATTCGCTTTTCAAAAGCGGCTCGAGTTCGGCGCGAACTTGGCGTGCGGTAAAAAGATTCAGCGCACCGCTGATAAAAGCAACGGTATATCCCTTTTCGGGTTCATCGTTGATGACGACTTTGCAGCGATCACTCTGCATGATAGTTACTCGGTTTCATGCGCGCGTACCCTGTCTTGCAGAATTTTATTCGATAATTTTCAGTAACAACTCTTTTTTTCCAAACCATGAGAAAATTCGGCTTCTTTTTGGTATTTAATATATAGGATCCCCTATGAATAACCAGAAATCTAAACTCAAATCCAGTATCTCGTTACCCTACAAAGTAACTCCTTTATGGCGGCAATATGCCAAAAGACTTCTTGATTCCCCTTGCGTGTGGCTGAAACTCTTCGCAAAACACCAACCGCGTCGGCAAAAATTACGCACATACACGCGAAACCAAGGCGAATTCATGAAAATCAACGTTTACTGGCCAGTCGAAGTATACGATCAAGTGCATGCCGTTGCAGCCGCGTTGCGCGTCAGCGTTTCACACCTAATCTGGCTAATTCTTAACTTGCTGAGCAATGGAGTGCAGTTACCCACACAAAAATTCAGTAACTATGTCTTCTCACTCATCGAATGGTCAGAAAACAGCATGACTTTCGGCGAAACCTTACAATTTCGACACCAACCACCGGACATTTAATTTTTTTTGCAACCAATTGTTCACCAAGAGCATCTCACCGGCATGGAAAAAAGAAAACCCCTACCCGAAAGCGGGCAAGAACCCAACTATAGCGCCGCAGAAAAGACGACCGGCCGCTCAAAAATCGGCTCGTGGTTCAGCGGCGACAAGATGTTTATTGCAATGCATTTTATCCCGCTGGCGGCGATTTATACCGGTGTCACTCTGCAGTCGGTGATCTTGTGCATAGCGCTCTATTGGGTGCGGATGTTCTTCGTTACTGCGGGCTATCACCGTTATTTTTCGCACCGTTCGTTTGAAACAAGCAGGCTGTTTCAATTTATCTTGGCTTTCGGCGCGCAAACCACCGGCCAGAAAGGCGTGCTCTGGTGGGCGGGCCACCACCGCGACCACCATAAGTACAGCGACACCGAAAAAGACGTTCACTCGCTCAAGATGCGTGGCTTTTATATATCCCACATTGGTTGGATTTTCGACAAAGCGAATAAGCGCGTACCGCTCGAAAACATTCAAGACTTCGCTAAGTATCCCGAGATTCGTTTTATTTCTAAGCACGATTGGATTGCCCCCTGGACGCTCGGCTTCGCCGCGTATTTCATCGCCGGTTGGCCGGGGTTGTGGATCGGCTTTTTCTTAAGCACGCTTCTGACGTACCACTCGACGTTTACGATCAATTCGCTGACGCACAAGTGGGGCAAGCAGCGCTATGCGACGGGCGAAGAGTCGCGCAACCACTGGCTGCTCGCGTTGACGACGATGGGCGAGGGCTGGCATAACAATCACCACTACTACCAAGGCGCGGCAAAGATGGGTTTCTTTTGGTGGGAGATCGATATGACGTATTACTTACTGAAATTTTTGAGCTTCTTCGGTATTGTCTGGAACCTCAAGGGAGTGCCCAAGGCAGTGCGGGCAAAAACGATTAAAGCGACTGAAGCCGCGCAACTGCGGCCAGCGCAGCCGAGGATAGCAGGCGTGCCGAGTACGCAGTAAGCAAGAAAAGCCGTGCGTCGCAACAGTTGCGCTATCGGTCGTTTATAAGCGACCGATAGCGCATCCTCCCCCCAACATTCGTAAAACAAACTTTACACCGCAGCGATTCTGAGTTCCGTTGGCCCTGTGGCGAGTGCTTGGCTCCAAAGCGTAGCAACATGGATTGAAGTCGGGGACCCGCTCGCCGAAGCCGCCGTGGCCGCCATCAGGCAGGCTAAACTCCCGCGTTCATCGCCCAGCGCATCGGTGCTGCAACTCGCGGCGCAAGGCGACACAGCCTGCGCTAAGCTCATAGCCGAAATGGCAGCCGTACCCGCATGGGTCGATTTCGATCTGATGCGGCAGGGCGGCGCGATGACGCAGCGGCATTTCCCGATGCTCGTGCTGGCGCTGACTTATGGCTGCCTGCCTTTGACCTTCGCGCACCCAAGCTCGGCAGCGGTTTTTGTGCGCACGGGCCGCTTGCAGGCCGACATTATCCGCCGGCTCAACGAATCGGCGACGCTGTTCTTCGGCGTCGCCGCCAGCGATACATTACGGCCTCACCAAAAAATGTGGGAGGCTTGTCTGCACGTGCGGCTCGTGCACGCGATTGTGCGCATGCAACTGCTTACCGATACCACCTGGAATCGCGCGACTTATGGCTTGCCCATCAGCCAGCTACAAACGGCGGCGGGGCCTGCGTATTTTGGCAGCCATTTGCTCGCGTGTTTGCGAGAGTTGGGTGTGCGCTTTACAGAAAGCGAAGCAATCGGGCATAAAATGATCTGGCGTTATGTGACAAAACTTTTGGGCGTGACCGATGCACTCGTCTTTGCCGACCAAAAACAGCAAGACGCATTCGACGCGCATGTCGTGCAAGAATTTCTCGCACCCGACGAAGCCTCGCGCCAAATGGTCGCCGATATGCTCGCGGGTTTATGTTCCCGGCAGCCGACCGCCAATTTGCCAGCGGCATTTCAAGCGGCTTTGATGCGTCGCCTCTTGGGTGCGCGGTTGGCCGATGGCTTTGGCCTGTCGCAGAGTGTTGCCGGCGATTTGACAGTTGATTGCGCCCGCTTCGCTTTTGGTGGATATACCCTTGTACAGCGGCTACCTGTTCTGAATGAATTTCTGCGCCGTACCGGTGCCGATGTCTTTGCCCGCTTTGCCTCAGAAGGGATTGTGGGCCTCGAAGCCGCAGGCGCTGTGACTTGATGGGGTGCCGCAACTGCGGATAGCAGTTACGATCTACCGCAGACGCTCAGCCCAATACCAAAATATACACACTTTAAGTTGCCAATCACCGAAGAATTTTATATCGTGATATTGCGATATAGCTATATGGGATTAATCCGCCGCGAAATTCACAAAGCCGAGGTCAATCGATTGGCCGATCGTCTACGCGCGATTGCGCACCCGGCAAGGCTCGCGCTCTTACGGCGCATTGCACAAAGCAGCAACTGTATTTGTACCGATCTCTCCGCAGAATTGGGGCTTGCGCAGGCGACGGTATCGCAACATCTCAGAGTATTACGCGACGCCGGCATCATCAGGGGCACCATCGAACGCAACGCCGTCTGTTATAGTATCGATCAGAAATTTATGCGGGCTTTCAGAAAAGATTTTCTTAAACTTGCGAGCGTTTTAGAAAAAAATCCTTGTGGCGGGCGATGCTAAAAGAGGGATTGATATGTTAAAAGCAAATTTTCTAAACCAAAACTGCCATTGCTCGACGTTGGACACAAAAGCGTTACCCCTGTTCTATAGTCCGGCGCCGCATTTTCTTGCGCGCGATCATTTGAAAACAATCGTTAGGTTCATCGAAGATTATGAAAATTTTCTGACGCTCCCTGCGGTGCAGAGTGAATTTCTACGCTCCAATCTCGTCGAGCGGGGAATTTTTAATTCGTACGATTTTCATATTGCAGCGCAAGGGCCGCAGTTGATTGAGATTAACAGCAATGCCGGCGGGGCGTTCTTGAGTCTCTTGGCTTCGGAAAATATGCTGCCTTGCTGTACGGGTATACATGACTACATTCCCGACACCGATTATCGTTTCAATCGCGAACGTATAGTAAAAATGTTCGGGGATGAATTTCGACTGCGCTTTCCCGAGCGTGAACTCAAGAGTTTGGCGATCGTCGACGAAGCGCCCGATACGCAATTTTTCTATAAAGAATTTTTACTCGCACGCGAATTATTACAGGCGCACGGTATAGAAACCCATATCGTTTCCCCGCACGATCTTCAAATTACGAATGGTATCGCCTACGCTGCGGGACATCCTATCGACTTTATATATAACCGCCTCACGGATTTTTATTTTAAGCTACCGGCGTCCGCGACAATACGCGAGATTTATGAACGCGGCTTGGCCTCGGTAAGTCCGAATCCGTCGGTTCACGCGCTCTATGCGCGCAAGTCGAATCTGGTTTCGGCTTGGGACGATACTTTCGCAAGGCGCTTGAATATTCCCGCGCAAAACTTGGTGCATCTCAGAGTGCAAATTCCCGAGAGCGTCTTTGTCTCGGAAAAAAACCGCGATGCGCTCTGGCGAAATCGTCGCGCCTGGTTTTTCAAACCCACCGACGGCTTCGGCAGCAAAGGCGTCTATCGCGGCGATAAAATAACAAAGAAGGTGTGGGAGTATATCAACGCGGGCAACTATATCGCGCAGCGTTATATCGAACCGGAGCATCGCCAAATCGGTGCCGACGAAAGACTGAAATACGATATTCGCGTGTACACCTACGGAAAAGAAATTCTCGGTATCGCCGCGCGCTATTACCAAGGGCAGACGACGAATTTTCGGACGCCGAACGGCGGGCTTGCCACGGTGCTGGTCGCGGCCTAGTCACTTGATTCACTATCGAAGTTGTTACGAATCCGGGGAGAAAACGTACACCTAAGCGGTCTTAGCCAATCGACGTCCATAGAAGCGTTCATGCGGGGGCGAGCCGTTCAGCGACCAATGTGGTCTGCGCTTGTTGTCCCACAGCAGAAAATCGTCTGTTAGACGCTGAAAATCCTGAATACTCATGCCATTGCGCGCTACACGCCGCAGGTAGCGTTTGATTGTGGCATGTAAATCGCTCCACCAAGCCTGGAACGAAAGTAACCGGTAACAAAAAATTCAAATAAACCGACACTCCGAAGATTTCCACTACTTGTTTCTTGCGATGGCAACACCGTCCCATGCGATTGGTGGCGGATTCAGAACGTACTCATCGCTGCGGCTATGGAAAATCATAGCTGTCTTATCGTCGGGAGATTTCGCGAGTAACCGTGATAGCAGCTGCCTGGCCGCCATGAACTCACGCGCATAAAAAAGCCGCATCGCCTTGTTCCACGCGAGCAGCCATTTTTTTGAGTATTTAATCGCTTTGCCATTTTTGAGTGCGATCAACTCATAAATTGTCGCGGGTTCGTTTTTCCCTTTAACGGCAACGCGGTCGATGAAGCGGCGAATCCATGGAAATTCTGAGGTGCCGAGGTTTATGCCCAAAAGCGTTTCCTTTGTCACGAGCAAGTCGACACCGTATTGCTTGGTGAGAGACTCGACTCGCGAGGCAAGGTTGACTGCGTCGGAAATGACGGTGCCGTCCATGCGCTGTGGCTCGCCGATGGTGCCGAGCATGAGGTGTCCGGTATGGATGCCGATACCGACATGGATGGGGGCGACAAGACCTTTTTGTGATTGTACATCCCCTTCGGTATCCCTCCCCTGAGTAAGATGAGGGGGCGGGGGAGGGGGTTGGCCAAGCATACGATTTAGACGAGCATTGCGGCTTTGAAGACGTAGTGCGGCGTTGATGGCATTTTCACGTCTTTCAAAGAGCGCCATGATGCCGTCGCCCATGTACTTGTCGATAAAGCCGCCGTTATTGCGGATGACTGGGCCGGAGCCTTGCAGGTAGTTATTGATGAATTCGAAAGTCTGCTTGGGACTGAGTTTTTCTGAGATCGTCGTGAAGCCTCTGATGTCGGCAAAGAGGATAGTCATTTCGCGCTCGGTGTAGTCGCCCAAGAGAACTTCGGGAATCGATTTCTTACCGAGCATTTGCAAGAATGGCGTAGGCACGAAGCGGGCAAAGGCTTCGTTAAGGACGCGCTGCTGTTCAATGGTCGCAGCTTGCGCGAGCTCTTTTTCTTTTTGAAGTAAGCGAATGCGGTCGGCGAGGCCGAAGGAGAGCAGAGTCGCCTCGAGCGCGCCACCAAACTGTGAGCAATACGCCACAAAGAGATTGTCCATAGGAATAAAGCCTAACCGCGAAAGGCCGTAGATGAGCGTCGTGAAAATAACAAACCCGAAACCGAAAACAAAATATCGTGCCGGTCGAAATCCCTGCGCAAGCCGGATAAACCCGAGTACGAGCAATACCGTTGGGCCGATAAACGCGCATAAATAAGCCATCCGTAAACCTAAGCGGTAGTTCCCGAAGACTACGATGCAGAAGGTAATGCTTCCAAAGGCGATGAAGGCAAGAATCGCCCGGCGGATTTTCTGGTTTTCCGAAGTTACATTGAGAAACCGAGATGCAAAAAGCGCCGCCATTGTCATCGCACTCACCGAAAGCGCAGATGGAGTGCGCTGGATCCAGCCTTCGAGAATCGGGAAGTATTGGTAAAGGAATCCCTCGGCGACAAAGTTAAAAAGGGCAAAACTGAGCATGTAAATCGCGTAATAATAACCGCTCAGCGATTTTAGCGCGGATGCCATGATTATGTTATAGGCAATCATGATCAGCATGACGCCAAAGAAAACACCGTGCAGCAGGAGCTCCCGTGCATCGTTGCGATCGAAAATCTCCCTGTTCCAGAGTTTTAATGGTATGGAGATGGTGCTGTCGGATTGGATTTTTATCAGGATTTTCAGTTGGCTTGGCGATTTAGGTACAGGGAATAAAAAATGCCGGTGGTTGATGGGGCGGGATCTAAACGAACGCAGCACGCCCGTTTGCCATGAATGCATAATTTTTCCAGATTTTGATTCGCGTATAATCACATCGACATGCTCCATAATCGGATGCGACAATTCGATGAGATATTCATCGCCCCGGCCCCCTGCAAGCTTTGCAGAGGTGAGGTCCAAATCTACGATCGCCCAAATCGTCGAATGCGTCGAGCCGAAGTTCGGCACGGCTTTGTTCTGCGGTTTGAAATCTGTGTCGTGTTTTCCGGCGAGAACATCTTTCCATTGCGCCGCGCCCGTTTTGTCTTCAAAAATGCGCAGATACGGCCCCAAGAGCAGGCCGTCATTGAGGTCTGCGACGGTCACAGGTGCTGGCGACGCTGCTGCACTTGGGAGTGCGTGCGGCAAAGCGGCCGCTTCGGCGACCAGTGGCAACAGAATAAAAAAATATAGGCTGAGCAAGAACGAGGAAAATCCGGCTTTATGCATAAAAACGCTATCCATTATCTACAGAAGGCTTAGGGCGGTCGATAAAAATTGCGGTTTTTCCGTAGTGTTCAGTGAATCTTTTTGCGTCGCGCAAGACCGCGCAGACCGCAGTCAAGCGAATAAGTATTTATGCCTGAAAGACCACAGCGTCCGTAGGTTCTGATCGGCACGCAGAGCGACGTACTAGTTTACATCTTGTATAATCGTCCAGCTTTGGATTCATAATCCGTCGAAAACGTTCGACGCATTTCGCGTACAACAGGAGCACACCATGGCCAACTTTTACGAAAGCAATACCGACTTGCAGTTTAATACCGATCACTGGATCGAATGGGACGGCTTCGTACCGCAAATGGAATCGGGGTTTGCCGATGCGAAAACCTACGTAGCGACGAAAGATGCACGCTATGAATTCGCGCCTACCACGACCGAAGAAGCTCTGACAAATTACAAAGCTGTGTTTGAGGCGTATGCGCAGATCATCGACGGCGAGCTCTATCCGCACCTCAGAGAAATGGATAAGCAAGGCATGCAATATAAAGACGGCAAGGTTACGCCGCCCACCGCGCAGGTGAA
This sequence comes from Spirochaetota bacterium, assembly GCA_018240245.1. Classification (GTDB taxonomy): domain Bacteria; phylum Spirochaetota; class Leptospiria; order Turneriellales; family Turneriellaceae; genus Turneriella. Next base: position 45,125 of record JAFEGD010000239.1, read on the forward strand.
ATTTATCGATGCGCTGAAAGAAGCGCAGATTCTAACGTTTAGCGTGAGTCGCGCGTATGGCGGTCAGAATTTCGGTCTCGCGGCGCGTATGCCGATTACCGAAATGGTCGCGCGCGCCGACATCGGCACGCAGATTGTCATCTCGTATTTTAACATGAGTGAGATGATCGAATTTTACGGTTCCGATGCCATGAAAAAAAAGTACCTGCCGCTTTTCGCCGAAGGTAAGATGCTCGGCGCGATGGCGCTCACCGAACCCAATATCGGCAGCGATTTGACCAATGCGGCGACGAAAGCAACCAAAAAAGAAGACGGCTCATTCGCCATCAACGGTACAAAAATTTTTATCACACAAGGCGCCGGTTTTGCCGACGCCAAGGCTGCAATCTTCACGATTGCACGCTCGCTCGATAAGAAAGGCGCGTTTGGTCTCAGTTTCTTTCTCGTCGAAAGCGACGACATTCATGTCTCGCGCATCGAAGAAAAAATCGGATTGCATTCTTCGGCGACATGCGAGGTGCTTTATGAAAACAGCAAAGCGCAACTGATCGGCGACGAAGGCGCAGGTCTTGTCAAATACGCCATCAATATGATGAATGGCGCGCGCATTGGTATTGCCTGCCAGTCCTTGGGTATCGCCGAGGCCGCCTACCGCGAGGCCGAAAAGTACGCTCAAGGGCGCATCCAGTTTGGCGTGCCGATTATACAACTCACGGCGGTGAAGCGCATGCTCGACGAAAGCTGCGCGCGTGTGCATGGGGCGCGAGCGCTCATCTACAAGGCGTCTGAAATGGTCGACCGATACTTCGGCAATGTCAAACACCTCACCGAAAAAGGCGACGATGAAAAATCCATCCGCAAAAATGAAATTGTAGCTCGCTGGGATAAGCTTGCGAAAATTTTAACACCGCTCGCGAAATTTACGGCTTCAGAATTCGCCTGCAAGGTTGCCTACGATGCGATGCAGGTACATGGCGGCGTCGGTTATACCGAAGAATACCCCATTGCAAAAATTTTTCGCGACGCGCGCATCACGACAATCTACGAGGGAACAACTCAATTACAAGTACTCGCCATTATCGGCGGCGTCGTCGAAGGTGTTACCGCCAGCTCGTACCTATCGCAGTACTTTCACGAACTTTTGAATTCGCTGAGCGATGCGAAACATAAAGCAACTCTCGCTAAATATTGGGAAGAGCTGGTTGCGCTAACAGCGATCTACAAAGAACAAGAAAAAGTCGTTAAAGAAGATATTGCTCTCGAATTGTGTTGGCACTTGTCGTATACGATCATGACGGTATTTTTGGCGAAGCAACTTATGATCGCGAAGACACTGAACCACGCGGTCGTGCCTGAAAAAGAGCAGGCTCTGGTACACATGATACGCCTCGCCGATGCGCAGATTGCCGCTGGTCGGGCAACCATCGAGCGCGTGACGCGCTCTTAAAGAAAAAAAGCGCACTTTACCAACTGGCGTGCAAACGGCGATGAACAGGCAATTAAAGTTGTCGCATAAACCACTCGGAGAACGCTTTAACTTCGCTCGCCTTGAGACCTTCGCACTCAAACGCAAAATCGTGGATTTTTTTCACTGCGTCGGTGCCGATTCCCGAATTAGCGAGTTTTTCCATCACCATTACAATCATTTCATCATCGCTCGTACCGGCAAAACCGGGGGGATTTAGACTGGTGCCAGTAATATTTTCGCCGCTCGCAAGCTTCACCGTTACCGTAGCGGGGTTAATAAATTTGTAACGGCTAAAATCCTCGGCGGGAGTCACAAGATTTTCTGTCGGATATCTCTGCTTACGAAAGATGGCAAGCCCCGCTTCGAGCGGCAGCGTAAAGGCGTCGATAAATCCGCCCATGCGTTGCATATATGGCGCAAGACGATGAAGATTTTTCAGCACGAGCGCTGCCGAATCTTCGACGAGCGAAGTGTATTTCATCATGATACGCGTCGCTTCGAGATCGTGTTCGACTTTGACTTTGCTGGCGAGCGACCAGAGTTCGGGACGCGCGAGCATATCGCCAGAAAAACTTTCGGGTACGATGTTGCCGTCGAGCAGCATCGTCGCGCAGTTAACCGGCAAAGAGAAGTTGAGAGTGGTCAGTGAACTCTCGCGACCTTTAAGGTACGGCTTTGAGAGATCGTCCATCTTTTTCGAGAGCATATTACATTCGACGCGAACACCGACAATATCGGCGTTCTGGATTTTGCGCGCCCGTAAATTAGCATAGAGGGTACGGCAGGCTTCGACGGGGCCGCCGATATACGCGCAACCCGGATATTTCTTGATCGAGATCGACTGCGAGTACCAACGTTCGCCGAGGTCGCCCCAGACTTGCACGAGCGGTACATACGCAAATGTGCGGTAAAAATCAGAACCCTCGCGAAACAAATCGGGGCCGTGAACGCCGTCGGCGGCGAGTGCGGCGTTGAGTCCAGAGGTGAGTGCCGACGACGCGGTAAAAATTTTCGCTGACGACGAAAAAAAACTATCGAAGAGCGCAAAGACCGGAAAAGCCATCGCACGCGAAATCGTTTCGCGAATTGTGTCCGCTGGCGATTGCGAACTTTTTGCGCGGAGTCGCCCGACGACAACGCCCGCGTTAAATTGATGTATACTCGACCACATCTGTCCGTTATGCGGGCCAAAAAAAAGTGAAGCGCCGAGGCGAGCCCCCGTTTCGTTGGCAATAGTTTGCAAGCTGAGAAATTCGGCACCGTCAATCGCATATTCACTCGCAAGTGCAAGGGGTAAGATTACCGACGAGTGCCCGGTATGTCCCGCGAACATAAAGTCGTCGAAGTCGTAAAACATCGAGAGTGTGGCGAGATAGGCGGCGCGTGAGACCGCGTCACCTGCGGGGTTCTTTAGTTTTTTGTAGTAAAGACTTTTCTTGCCGTGCAGAATTGCCGCGAGCATCGAGAGCGTTTGCCAGGCGTTAATCTTGCGGATAGGATGGGGAATTTTTTGAATTGTTAGCCCTCCCTGAGGGTTAAGAAAATCTGTAATTCTATCAAGTAATGACGAATATGTCATTACTTAGCATTGCTATATTTTCGCGGCGAGCGTCGATTACTTTTTTGTGAATCGTACGTCGTTTTTAATGTGAAATTTCGTTCAGTAACTCGATATACTCCGCTGCTTTTGCCGAAACGTGCGTGCGCTGTTCTGGTGTGAGCAGCGCGTCTGCCGCTAAAATTAAATCTTTTAGAATCAAAAGCGTGCGCTGAAAGCCGCTGCGAAATTTTTTCGGCACGTTCTTTTCTTGGCCGATCGTGCGTGCGGTGAGATCTTTTGCGAGCGTCGCCGCGTCGGGCTTCGATAAAAGTAATTTCACAAATACTTCTTGCTGACCGCGCCGGTACGCAAGCCAATCGCCCGCCGCGTCGGGAAACGTCTCGAAGCGCTGGCGCAGCGCCGCTCTTTGCTCGCGGCTGAGCGCGCCGGTCCAGTCTTCAATCTGCTTAAGCGATTTCTCGAATTCGTCTTCGTGCCGTTTTGCGAGCGGCAAATTCAATTTCTCTTCTAACTCGGCGTTCTCGTCGGCAAGCCGCGTGCGCAGCCGTTCGATTTGCTCCACAGAGAGCGAACGCAAGAGCAGATTTATGTCGGGAATAACGCGCCGATAGATGCGGTCGCGGTGCGCGGTCAGCCGCGCGAGCATCCAATCGAGATCTTTTGCAACGAGGCGGCGCTCGAAGCGCTTTTTGAGTTCGGCTAAATCGGTAGCGTAGAGTGGTAACTGCGTACGGCGATGCCATGCGTGGTGCAGCGCGATGCGCGCGCGCAAAAAATTTTCTTGATCGCGGTTCAAGTCGAAATAATGATTCACGCGATTGACGATATAAACCGGCACCAACGAATTATACGCGACTTTGCGAAATGCGCCGGTGCAGGCCGCAGAAAGTACGACTAAAACAATTAGGAGTTTGAAATTTGCTTTGACTATTTTCTCCAAGTTTGCTCCCGAATAAGTTTGAGCATCGCGTCGTGTGCTTGCATCCGTATTTTTTCTGCGGCTTTGCCCGCGTCGCGCATTTTTGGCGGCATGAGGATTTCCCCCACTGCGAGCCTTATTTCGCCCGTGAGATAGCCCATTCTTCTCCCGAACGCGCCCGGCATTTGCGCCGGTTTTTCTTCGACCACCGCAACCGGCAAAATCGGCACTCCGCTGGCGACCGACAAGACAAACGCGCCCGAGCGAAATTCGTCGAGCGTTGCGCTTTGCGTGCGCTTGCCTTCGGGAAACATTAAGAGCGAGCGGCCTTGGGCAAAGTGTGGTGCGGCGGCTTTCTGCAAAAAATCCATGCCGCCTTGCGGCGGTATAAAAATTTGCTCGGTGCGCGCGGCCATTTTACCCACAACGGGAAAAGTAATCAGCGCGCCACGCACGACACCCCGCCATTGAAACGGTATGAGATGCGTGAACACGTAACCATCCCACTCGCTCTTGTGGTTCACGATAAAAATATATTGCGCGCTTGTGTCGAGCTTTTCGAGCCCCACACCGCGCACGCGCACGAACGAGCCGTAGAGAATTAAGGAACTCCAGATGCGCCGCAGATGATTGTGCCCCCAATCGACGCTCTTGCCTATGGAGAAAAAAAAGAGCGCGACCATCGCCATGACGCAACAGACCGAAAAAATCCAAATGATGCGATAACTGGTAAGGATGGTATTCAGAAGCGCCATTTATAACCGTATCGCCGCAATGTGCTCTCAACAAAAGCAAAGTGCGCGGCGGCTCCTAAAATTAACCCAACGACGTTGTCGTAAAAATAATGCCGCTTCAAGAACAGCGAACCTACAAACGCGAGCACCCAGAGCGCGAGCGCATAATATGTCACGAATCGTTTTACGCGCACGAGCGACATGAGCGCGAGCGTCGCGGCGGCGATATGCAGCGACGGAAAAGAATTCCACCCCGAACTTTCGAATACGGGCAACCGTAACCAGAAGCCGTTCGTCTCGCGGGGCAAATCCGCAAGAAAAATACGCACAGGCAACGCCGCATAACAGGCAAAACAAATTGTCAACATTACGACAAGCGCGAGCGCACCGCGCCGAAAAAAATGAATTTCGGGAAAAAATAGTATCGGCATGAGGCAAAGCGTATACGAAAAAACAAAAAGCGGCGCGAGCATCGGCAGATATGGTATGCGCGCATCGACTGCACTGGCGAGAGAAATTGCCCGCTGCGCCGTATGCAG